>NZ_JBIVCA010000022.1:6075-90343 GCF_044746345.1 Lysinibacillus sp. NPDC086135
GAAAAGCCTTGTTGCTGTCGCTCCGCTTTCGCACAGAGAAAAGCCTTGTTGCTGTCGCTCCGCTTTCGCACAGAGAAAAGCCTTGTTGCTGTCGCTTCGCTTTCGCACAGAAAAATTGCCACAGGATGTGGCGTTTTTAGATTGAGTTCCTCTATTTCAGCGGATTTTTGTACACCCGTTGAAAGAAATTAAATTATAATGGAGCTGCATAAATCTGTTTTTCAGTTGGATCCCAGAGGACAATCCCGATATCTTGATTTTGATCTATAATACGAATAGAAATAGGAATATAATCAAATAAAATAGTATTCAATTTGGTGCTAATTAACTGTAAAAGACCTATCAATTCAGTATCATTTATTAAAGGCGCATTAACTTCTATTTTTAACTCGGTTAAATTCCCGTTTTCATATCGGAGTTTACCAACTATTTTAGGATTTATATGTTTAAAGCCTTCTTGGATATCTTCTTTGAAAATTAATAATTTACTATAAGTATCTTTGTCTAAACTATAAAGTGAATCTGAAGGGAATGTATAATTTTTTATATCTATCCCAGCCCATTTATCTATTTTATCCTCGCCTTCAGGAATAAATGTTTGAGCTAAAAATATTCCTGGAATTATATCATTTTTATTGGATTCTTGATATAAAGTTAAATAAATAGGTACATTGGGTACTTTATTATTATTTCTTATGTTTTTTATTATAGTTCCGGCTATTTCCTTACCGTATTTTTCTACGTCATTAACCTTATCTTCGTTCGTATCGACTTTAACTTGATCTGTATAAGTTAAGCCTTTATCATCATGTACTCTAATGTCATAAAATTCATTTAAGGATATGGCTAAAGACATTCCTTCTACTTTTCCACTTTCTTTGTTAACGAAATTTTGTTCTAAGACATGAGATAATATTTTAGGATTATTTTTCTCATCCTCTAAAACATCTCCAGTACTTTTTTTAATAGGTGGGTTTAATCCAAAACCTTCTTTTGATTTTCTATCTAACCATTTATTTATAATTTTACCATCTAAATATTGACCTTCCTGCATATAAAACTTCTTTGTAGGAAAGTAATTGACTGATAAATCCATTAATCCTTTTTCAATTTCACTGACATTTAATGAATTGTTCATATTACTAAGTATCAACCCTCTTGAAACATTAGATTTTGCAGGTTGTTTAATTTCATATATTTCCTTTTGTTGTATTGATGATGCATACATTTTCTCATCCTTTTTAATAACTGGATCATCATCACTACAAGAAGCTAAAAGAAATAGTGGTGATATAAAAAACAACATACTCTTCTTTATTTTCATTTAAAATACTCCTTACTGATTCTTATGTAATCGCGTTTCAAAAGTTACGCTAATTTCAGTTTGGCTAATTTAAAACTGAAATTGTTCCGTTAAATCTTAAAAGTATTCCTATAAAAATGAATTCATCACAATAACGTGGCCGCCTCGCTGCGCTGCAGAGTCTCGTCTGTGACACAAACCCCAAAAAGTGCCTATTCTATAACTTTTGGTAACGAAACTTTATATTTGGATCATCACCAAAACGTGTGGTTGATTTCCGTTCCGACCGGGCGCTTTGTAGCTGCCGCTTCGCTTTCGCACAGAGCAAAGCTTCCTGGAGGCGTCCGATGAGCCGCTTTTGGTGTTGCTGTCGCTACGCTGTCGCACAGTCAAAACATTTGTAGCTGCCGCTTCGCTTTCGCTACAGAAAACATTTGGTGCTGCCGCTACGTTAACACTACGCTTTCGCACAGAAAACATCCGCTGCGCTGCAGGGTCTCGGGCCAACACGATGTTGGTCACGAAGGCGTTATCACAGGATGTGATGCTTTTAGCCTTCGTTCCTCTATTGCTGATCCCCGAGGAGTCGCCCAGTCTCCACTCCAATCAACTTTTTACATAGTAGACGTTTAAACAAAAGTCATCCATAACTTTTGGCGATGAACCTTATATTTACATTTTAAGTTTGATTCTGGTAAAAGTATATAAAGAAAAAACCGATATTTATTTCGTACGTCATAAAATTAAAATTCGCCCTACGCCACTGCTTTAATTTTTTAATAAATTGGAGGTATTGATAAAATGAATTTTCCGGAGTTTAAAAACTGTCTTTTGACAATAAACGAAATAATTTATTTTGATAGCAATGAGTATCTTCGCGAAAAAACTTCTAATCCTTGTAGATTAAAAGAAATAATAGATATTGCTGAAAATTTACTGGCGAATATTTCGAATGAAGATGAGGAATATTTTCTAATGGGGACGCTGGGGAATTTATATAGAATTTACGGGGAACCACAAAAAGCTGTTAACATTTTAACTGAATGCGTTACTATTGCTAGCAATCAGAATAACAGCAATCGAGAAACCGTGTCATTAATACGTCTTGGAGAGGCAATAAAATATAACGGTAATCCAATGAAAGCATTAGGGATCTTCAACGAAGTTTTAGATAAATGTAAGGCAAAAAATAATTTGTTATATTTGGACTTCGCCATACAACATAAAGGTAAGTGTTTGTTAGAATTAGGGGAAATTGCTGAGGCAGAAAAATGCTTTAAAGAAGCATTAAAGTTAAGGGGAATTAAAGGTGATGTATCTCTTATTGAATCTACACAACAAGCATTAAATTTTATAAAGAAATTGAAATGCTAATGAATAATTATTAAAAATTCCCATAGGTGATGGGTGGTTTAATGGTCACTTAGGTTATGGATGATTGGTATTTCCGTGTAAAATAATTCGACAGATTTAAGGACAGTGATGGATGCTTATAAGTTCATTAAAGTCAGTAAAATTTGAATGAAGATTACAAAAATTTGTTGCATGCAGAGACCATCATATATATGATGGTCTTTTTTGTATAAAACGATAATTTTGTAAGCGTATACACTTTTCGTGAGTTTTTTTCTTTTAACTATTGAATTGCTAGTGAAAACAATGTATAGTGAAGTGATTTGTCTGACGTCTGACTAACTACATATTTTCAGTTATAAGATCTATAGCTGTTATTCAAGTTTCAATAATGGAACATAATGAGTGAAAGAAGGATTTGTAGTTTCGGATATCAAACGCACAAAAATTATCAATATATTTATGGAGGAACTCATGAGATACTTAATATCCATTTGTGGATTGTTACTTGTTTTTGGTTTAGCTCTGTTAATGAGTAAAAACAAAAAAGAAATAAAATATAAAAACATAATTATTATGCTTATCATCCAATTTGTATTTGCAGCTATACTGCTAAATACAAAGGTTGGTTATGTTCTAATCAAAGGATTTACAAAAGTATTTGATCATTTATTGGCTTACGCAAGTACGGGCATAACTTTTGTTTTTGGTGGTTTAGCGAATGAAGGAGAGTATTCCTTCTTCCTAAATGTGTTATTACCTATTGTTTTTATATCTGTATTGATAGGGATCTTACAGCATTTTAAAATTCTTCCTCTCATCATGAAAGGGATAGGTTTACTTTTAAGTAAAGTAAGTGGAATGGGGAAATTGGAATCCTATAATGCTGTTGCTTCTGCAATGGTAGGTCAATCTGAAGTATTCATTACTGTTAAAAAACAATTAGATAAGATTAGTCCACAGCGAATGTATACATTATGCGCATCAGCAATGTCGACTGTTTCTATGTCAGTTGTTGGAGCATATATGACGATGATTGAACCGAAATATGTTGTAACGGCGATTGTCTTGAACTTGTTTGGCGGTTTTATTATTGTTTCAATCATTAATCCGTATACAGTAGAAGCAGGCGAAGATATTTTAAAGATAGATGAACAAAAGCAATCGTTCTTCCAAATGCTTGGAGAATATATCATGGATGGATTTAAAGTAGCCATCATTGTTGGCGCTATGCTGATCGGTTTCGTAGCTTTAATGGATTTAATCAATTCACTATTTGATATGATTTTTGGTATATCTTTCCAAGAAATTTTAGGTTATATCTTTGCACCAATTGCTTTCCTAATGGGTATACCTTGGGCAGATGCTATTACTGCTGGAGGAATTATGGCAACAAAATTAGTAACGAATGAATTTGTTGCAATGATTAGCCTTGGAGAAGTAGCTAAGTCTATGAGTGCGCATACATTGGCTATTATTTCAGTCTTTCTTGTATCCTTTGCAAACTTTTCATCTATCGGTATTATTGCCGGCGCAGTAAAAGGTTTGAATGAAAAGCAAGGGAATGTAGTTGCTCGTTTTGGCTTAAAGTTGTTGTATGGAGCTACACTTGTTAGTATCTTAACCGCTACAATTGTTGGTTTCGTTATTTAATTTAGAAAAAAAGAAGCAGCTGACTGCACTCTATCTATTGGAGTGCAGTTTTTTTATGACCACAATACGTGGATTTTGCACTTCATAGATGGCTAAGGTACAGTTTAGGTGAAGAGTAGAAGGGGATTTACATTAGTACAAATAAAAAAGCCACTTTATTAAAGTGACCTAGAAAACGACAAAGCCCATCTTGATTAAGATAGCCTTTTTGTTTTTGTTGAAGTATTGGTTGTACCTTTTCGAACAAAATGAATAAAGATGAGTAGCATTAGTTGAAATAGTACAACAAATAAAAATAAAATACCCAAAATAATGAATGAGACCATTCTAACTTCCGGAGTTTGAACTACCCCTGCAAAATCAACTTCTCTTACGCCAATAAATATGGCCCCAGCAGCAAAAATGAATAGCCATACAATGTTTAAAGCCCACCATATTTTCATACTCAAATATAAACACCTTCTTCAATTCGTAATTGTTTATAGTTCACTACCCTAACTTAGATTTAATCTCCTTTTGGGTGAGGTGTCCAATGTGCCACTTTGGAGAAACAGGATGTTGGTCACGAAGGAATCACCCAGTTGGAACGTAGATCAATGAGCATTTTAAA
Source organism: Lysinibacillus sp. NPDC086135 (assembly GCF_044746345.1). Classification (NCBI taxonomy): domain Bacteria; kingdom Bacillati; phylum Bacillota; class Bacilli; order Caryophanales; family Bacillaceae; genus Lysinibacillus; species Lysinibacillus sp. NPDC086135. Next base: position 10,995 of record NZ_JBIVCA010000022.1, read on the forward strand.
AGCAATGCGCGTAATCCCGACTTCTGGTGATGAATCTTAATGCTCCGGTTAATGTTTTTTTATTGTAACACTTTTCCTTTTTGCTGGAAACAAACTTTAGGCGGTGTCACTTCTCAGCCTTAAGACTGATTAACTTATATACAAAAAAACTGATTAAATGAACAAAAAAGTACACAACCGATATTAGCTATCTTTTTTAAACTTTTGGGAGCAATAACGTAATATCGACATTAATGGAAACGTGGAAGTCTTATATACTACAGGAATGGTATGAAAAAAGAAAACAGGCGCTAATATAAGGATAAGAGGGTTCACTGAACAAATTGAATTAAGGAAACGCTATTTAGAACTGGAGTTGCAAGGTGAAATAGATACGTGTGTGTAATGGTAGCGTACCCACAAGCTTCATTCCAAGCAAGGGCAAACAGGGGCCACAAAAACACATAGGGCGCATATCAACCCTCCTTGACATAAACAACATTTCTCTATTCAAAAAAGCGCCAGCTAACCGTAGTTAACCAACGCCTTTCTATTGTTAAGAAGGTTTTATTTCTTTTCCTTCTTTATCTTTGAATTTGCCGACAATAATCATAATTAAATCGATCAATGCCCAAATACCTAGTCCACCAAAAGTTATAATCATTAAAATACCAGTACCAATTTTACCTACGTAGAAGCGATGTATTCCTAGGCCACCTAAAAAGAAACATAGTAAAATCATTACTATATAGTTTTTTTCAGAAGTTTGTTGTTGCATATTTATCAATCACCTTTCTTTTATGTAGTAATAATTAACTACATTTCCATTCAAAAGTCTATCATTCTTTTATGTTTTTCTCCACTTGAAATAAGTGCCAACCATAGTTAACCAGAGTGTTATTCATTGCTGTTTATTAGGTAGGTTTTATAACCTTTTTTATCATGAAGAAAATATTTCCTATTATAAGGAGTTTAAGTGTAATAAAGGGTAGAAGGATCAAATGAAAAAGAAAAAAGGATGATGGGTTAGGAACTATGAAGCAATCGGTGAAGTGTTATCTAAAGTAGCAAGTATAATGACAATGCAAGGATTACTTAATGATGAATTCTAATAAAATGAAAAAAAACAAATGTGCTTTATAATGGATTTACTTTTTCTTGTATGAGAGAAAAACGGTAGAATATCAATTCTCCCAACAACTTCTCCATTTTTTCCCCACTACAAAAAATCCCCCATAGTTTTTACTTATGAGGGAGGTACTTCAAAGCCTTGTGGCTATATGATTAAAATTAAAAAGCCGCGTATGCCGTAGTTAGTATAGAAAGTTTTAAACCACCACTCCTCAAAGAAGAAGTTTGCTGTGAAAATGATAAAAATCAAAGGATTTAGACCAGATTTAGAAGGTTTTTATTATATGAGTTATTTGAATCACACAATTTTTAATGAGATATTTTATTTACTCTCCCAAAAATCTCCCACAGAAAAAAGCTGGGAGATTTATTTGGGAGAAGTACAAATAAATTTAAAGAGCTTTAATTTTTAGCTGTTGTTTTCTAAATGACTGTCATTCTTCAACTAACGATGCAGTTTAGTTGAACAAGATGAAAGCAAATTATTGTTCATTCATAATTACATAAGGAACACCGTAATAATATTTATATAAAACCAAAGTGGAGGTTTACAAATGAAACATACTACGAAAGTAACAGAATGTCCTAAATGTGGTGGAAAAGAATTGGGGAAAGGTCATCAACATAGTAGTTATTCAGTTATGTATCCATCTAATAAGTTAAGCTTTGGGTATGATGTTGAATATATTATTTGTACTGAATGTGGACTTATAATTGAAAGTTATGTAGAAAAACCAGAGAAATTTAAGGGGACACTTTAGATGTTTTTTAAGTAACGGGTGCCAGGGTTAAACAAGGTGTTGCAGCGGAGCATCTTTTTTCTTCTTGTACAAACGGGGGAGTTTAGTGAAAGAATAGAAAGGAGGAAGAGTAATGACAAAAAATAAATTAAAAGGTTTAGTTTCTTTAGGTTCTGTAATAACTGCAATTGGTTTCATATTGCTATTTTTCAGTGTTGATATTGGATTATCACTTGCTGAATATCGGATAGTTACACAAGGTGGGATGGACACTTCTAAATACCTAATTGTAATTGAGGGTTATACAAATAATTTCTTAGCTGCTGGAAGTATCCTTTTTGGGATTGGTATCTCCACCATCATTTTTGCTTATTACAAGATACTTAATATTAACGAATAGAAGTAATAAATATTGTTTTTCTTGACTAATGTATTTTATTTTTCCTTTGTTGATTTGGTTGATGTTCTAGCTTTTGTGGTACCATGATAGATCCTAAACCATAGAATGAAAACTATAGAAAACTTATCTCTCCCAACTTTCTCCCAAAGTTATTGCCCAAACAAAAAATCTCCCATAGTTTTCACTATGGGAGAAATGCTTCAAAGCCTTGTGGCTGTATGATTAAATTAAAAAGCCGCGTATGCCGTAGTTATTATAGAAAGTTTTAAACCACCACTCCTCAAAGTGGGTGTTCGCAGAAGCTTTCCTGCTTATCCTCATGCACCTTAGTGTGAGGCCCGTCATTCCAACTCCAATAATAAAACTCCCTTTTACAGCTTAAAGGTTAAAACTTAATATTATACGAACAATGCAGCCTTTAAGGATATAATAAGGCATGTTAAACAAACTTGCAAGTAAGATGGTTTGTACAAAAAAGTCAATGGGCGAGTGTCCCAATTCATGAATATCCAGAGTGAAATATCTCCAAAAGCTTTTAACAGATTCAAATAGTTTTCACAAATACGAACGAAAAATACGAACATTCTTTACTTAATAGGGCTAAGTATGTAAAGATAGGAGAATATATAGGGTTTACCTAGTAATAAAGTCAAAGGAGGAAGCAGAAATGGCAGCTTATCCAAATTGTCCAAAATGTAATTCTGAATACACATATGAGGACGGAACAAACTTTGTATGTCCAGAATGTGCACATGAGTGGAGCACTGATGTCACGGAACAGGAGACAGATGCGTTAATCGTAAAGGATGCTCATGGCAATCTACTTGCAGACGGTGATTCTGTTACAATTATTAAGGATTTAAAGGTTAAAGGTAGTTCTTCGACGCTAAAAATTGGGACAAAGGTGAAAAGCATTCGTCTCGTTGAAGGCGATCACAATATTGATTGTAAAATCGATGGCTTTGGTGCCATGAAATTAAAGTCAGAGTTCGTAAAAAAGGCATAATTACTGAAAAAAGAGTCGTGAAATGAGGCATTCCAACTAGGTTTGGAAGCTATTCAAAATCGACTCTTTTTTATTTTTTATTTAGTAGGTGTCTAATCACCGACTGAATAAAAGTAAAGCCTCCGGTGGATGTATGGCGCTGCTGTAACATGGCTGTCTAGAAGGTATATCTAATGAAATGCAGGGGATGTTGAACTTATGAATGGGTATAATTGGTGTTAAGAGAAGTTGTCTCAGTTGCAGTGAGACAACTTTTTTCTACTGGTGTAACATTATTTTGTAAACCTACGAAATAGAATTGCAAAAGCAGCACCGAATAGTGCAAAAATAGTATGTAAAATGGCTATAAAGCTAGCTCCAATTAACAGCGTACCAATTTCCGTTAAGGAGTAGTGGGTGACATAGAGTGAATTATTGATATTGTTAATAATAGCCCATACGAAAACAGGTACCGAGCTGATGGCAAAAACAATCCAAATATTTTTGTAAAAGAAATAAGTAAGACAGCCGAAAATCGCGTAAGATATAGCAAAGCTTGTTTGATTGCCAAGTAAGGAAGAGTTAATAGCAAACATAAAGGATAGTACGATAAAAACAAGATGGAAAAGCGTTATCGTTCTTTTCATTAATAAATGATAGCCCAGTGATTGCTTTGAAGTAGCGAGCTGCTGACAATGCTCACAAGTAGTTAAATGTTGTTCGACGAATTCTACAGTAGTTGCTTGGAGCACTTGTTTTTTATACAAAGGTAATAAATCCTCTACAATTGAACAATTCTGTGACAAAAGCTTCCCTCCAATCGATCTCCTTCCATTATACGACTTTTTTGAGAAAATAAAAAAAGCCTTCCGTGAGTTAATTCGTTCGGAAAACTTACATGCACCCTATTAATTTGATGTTAATACTTCATTGGTCAAAGCTTGAATATCAATATGTGTTTTTTCCTTCACAGCATCCTTTAGAATCTCAGTACGGAAATAGTGAACTGACGCTTCAAGAGGAATAGTTAAAATCTTGGAAAGGGCTGATTGATACATATGCACAAATTCTTTATCTGTGTTTCCACGTTTTAACTCAGCAAAGGCTTCGTAGAATTGGTCAAGCTTATCAGCAAATTCAAGTAGGCGACCCTCTATAGTTTTATCCTTACCTTCTTTCATACGCTCAAAGAAGACAGCCTGAAACTCTTGTGGAATCTCATCAATAATAAATTTCTCCATCATTTTTTCTTCCACATGTGCAAGCATTTGTTTAAGCTCTGGGCTAGCATGCTTTACCGGTGTTTTAATATCGCCGATAAATACTTCAGCAAAGTCGTGGTTAATGGTTTTTTCATATAATGATTTCCAATTGATTGTAGCTCCGTTCATTTCTTCAAGTGTGGCGAAGAACATCGCATACTGCGATACCTTCCAAGAGTGAGCAGCCACATTGTGCTCTTCAAATTTGAAGCGACCAGGGCAACGAATAATACGCTCTAGATCGTTAAGGCTTGTAAAAAATTGATGAATTCCTATAAAAATCACTCCTTTTTGGTCTATATGTGCATGTTACTATAATCCATACCCTCTTTGTGCAAATTTCAAACAACTTAACAATGATTCATTTTGCGTTTACAAAGGATTCACAATTGACGATAAAGCACGTTTATGTTGGTGCTATAATGAGGGGGGACTGAATAAATTATGCCTCGGCATAATTTAAGTAACTTATACCCGCATTTATCTCACCACTTATATAGGTGGGAGACATTTGCCGTTTCACTTACGTTACATAAAACATTTGTAGCTGCCGCTTCGCTTTCGCTACATAAAATAATTGCTGAAAAAAGATAAAAAGGAGTTTGCACCATGATGTCGATTTATACACTTCTTCTTTACATACATATTTTAAGTGCCATTCTTTCGATTGGGCCTTTGTTCGTTGTTTTAACAATTGTTAAGAAAATGCGTACAGCATCTCATATTGAAATGTCACCATATATTGAGGCTTTTAAAGGAGCAATTACGATCGTCAAGCATTCGGGGCATGTTCTTGTTGCATCTGGTGTTTTATTAATGTGGCATGCGGGTTATCATTGGAGTACCTCGTGGATTGTTCTTACATTTCTTGTGATGTTGGCCTCTATTGTTTTTTTAGCAAGAGCGTTCAAACCGACTTTACAGACATTTAATACACCTGCCTATGACCAGCAAAAATTTGCTTCATTGTTACATCGCAAAGCATGGATGTACATTTTATTATTGCTAATTATGTTATGGCTAATGGTAGCAAAGCCTGTACTTTGGTAAGAAGCTGGCTCATCACCATAACGTGTCCGTTCCGACTGGGCCTTTGAGCTGTCGCTTCGCTGTCGCACAGATAAAACATTGTTGCTGCAGGGTCTCATCTGTGATACTTATCCCAAAGGAGTAACCTGGAACGGAACTCCCCCCATTCAATGCGCCACAACATTCTCAAAGATTATCTTTAATTTTGTTTTTCAACACTATGAAAATCCGCACTCTGAGAGGAGTGCGGATTTTTTTCATCAATTGCTAAGCAAACGTTTGAAATAACTTTTGCGAATAAATATAAAACTAACGAAGAATAGGGCGAAGAAGCATAAAGAGCTCATCATTGAAACTTGTAAAAATGCTGCTGAAACCATTGTTCGCATGGCAAATAATGTAGCGCATAACATCGTAATAGCTATCGCGAATGGTACAAATATAAGGATTGCCAACTCTTTAGAAACAACAGTGAATAACTCTTTTTTAGATAGCCCAAGTTTTCGTATACCTGCATACTTTTCTTTTTCCTGAAGAAGTGTCGTTTGTAAATAGAAGTAGAGTATGCTCATAGCTGCACTTAAGAAAATCAAGCTCAACATAGAGCCGATAAAGAACATAACACTTTTTGTGAACAACTCTGCGTCATACAATTCGATTTTTGAAGTTACATAACGTTCCTCATATATATGTGGGAAATCCTCTATAATTTTTTTTGCTAACGCTGTATGTGCCGTCCAATTGTCTAACTCAAATAAATAGGCTTTATAGACAGGGTATTTGATGTTGTTATAAACTTCATCAGGCACAATAAAATACGTTTGTTGGAAACCTGTTGTTAATAGATTTTTTTTATTTACAGATACAAGCTTAAATTGCTTTAGATAGTTGTCATCACTTACATTAGTAATTGGTAATGTTTTACGATTGCCGGCAACTGCTATAAATTCATTTGCACGTAAGCTAACCTTTTTATTGTGTAACAAGTTATAATCGGAAATTGACATATAGCCAATACTACGTTCTTCATTCGATTTAAATTCAATAAAATAATTTTGTGAATCCACTGTGGATAATTGTTTTTTAATATTTTCAATATCAGCTTCTACTTTATTTGGACTAGCCTTAGGAGCGGCAATATACTGAAAACTGTATGGATAATTTGCCTCGCTATCCTTTTCAACATTGTAGTAAGAACTAAATAAAATGCTTGTACATAAAAATACACCGCTTAATAAAATAGTGATTAAAAATAGCATATTTGCATGTGATTTCATTTTTGCATTCAGATTAGAAGCAAGTAGCATATTTGTTTGTTTCATATAGGCTGACGATCTCTCAAAAGCCTTTAGCAGGAAGCGCATTCCTTGTGAGATGATTAAATATATTGTACAAAGAACACTCACGAAAAAAGCTACATAGAAAAGACTACCACCAATATCATAATCTGCATTTAAAAAATAACCTAAACCAATGGAAATCATAATACTTATGAATAATAAAAGATAATGTGGTGTTATCGACTTCTCGATGGCAACATCACTTTTTAATAGTTGAATGGAAGCTTCTTTATTAATAAATCTTGTCATTACTTTTGAAATAACAATGAATAATACAAGGAATAAACCAATAGTTAACATGATTGCTTTAATAGGGACATACATACCGAAAGTTTCTGCATTTAAAACAACTTTGGCACCCATTAAGAAGAGAGGCGAAATGACAAGCCCAAGAATGACTGCTGTAATAATCGCCAATACACCGATAAGAATATTTTCACGAAAAACGAGCGTACGAATTTGTTTCATGGATGCACCAGTAATCATAAAAATACCTAGTGTTTTTGTTTTCTTCTTTAAAAAGGCCATGATGGAATAGGCAATATAAATAAACGAAAACAAATAGACGAGCAAACTTGCTAACATTAATGCAAGGCCGAGTGTTGAGTCGGGATCTAAATTTGTAAGACTTGGATGAAATACTATGACTGAAAATAGAAAGAAAATAATGATAGAGAACATACTGCTAAGGAAATACGAAACGTAAGTCCATTTATCACGTAAAATATTTTGAATAACGATATGATTAAAGCTCATGCTGTCCACCACCTAAAAAAGCAAGTGTGTCCATGATTTCCTGGTAAAATTGTTTGCGATTATGACCAAGATGAATTTCGTTATATAATTTACCATCCTTAATGAATATAATACGATTTGCGAAACTTGCTACATAAGGATCATGTGTCACCATTAAAATGGACGTTTTCAGTTCTGTATGAATAGAACTAAATAAGTTCATAACATCATTTACTGCTTTTGAATCGAGATTTCCTGTAGGCTCATCTGCCAACAATAAGCTCGGTTCGTGAATAACCGCACGAGCAATAGCTACACGTTGTTTTTGCCCACCAGAAATTTCGTAAATTCGTTTTGACAGAAGCTCTTCAATTCCAAGAAATTGAGATACATGTTTAAGTTGGTGCTGCATTTTATCGGCAGGTAAACTATCTAAAGTTAACGGTAATAAAATATTTTCTTTCACCGTTAATGTGTGTACAAGATTAAAATCTTGAAATACAAAGCCTAATTCTGAACGACGGAACTTTGCAAGCTCTTCATCATCTAATGAATATGGGTTTCTACCATTTATAAGAATTTCACCAACAGTAGGGCGATCGATTGTTGATATGCTATTTAAAAATGTAGTTTTCCCACTTCCTGATGGCCCCATGACGGCTACGAATTCGTTCTCACCGAGTTGGAAATCAATGCCATTCAATGCCTTATATGTGATTTCTCCGATATATTCTTTTTGCAGATTGGTCACTTGTAGGATTGATTTTCCCATCTTTGAACAACTCCCTTACTTCGATTGAATAGCTTAAGTATAAAGAAGGAGCAGCATTTTACCTATTCAGATAAATGACGTCAATATGACAAAGTTGTCATATTACGAACTTACAATCATGATTTTTTTACGCTATTTGAAAAATTTATGGAGAAGGTAGTGACGCACTCATGGGACTGTAAAGTAAAAGGGTGTTCTAATTCAGTTAAAATCTTTTTTACTAAATACAAGCCTATACCTGTTGCCTCACCGCTCGTTCTTCCTTTCACACCTGTATAAAATAAATTAAAGACACGTGAAATTTCACTCTCCGGAATCGAATCTCCATAGTTTTGAATTCGTAAAGTAGCTTCGTCATAAATAATTTGAATAGAGCTTTCAGTCTCGCCGTACTTAATGGCGTTATTGATGATTTGATAAAGCACAATTTTTAACCATTTTCGATCTGAATAAATAATAGTGTTTTCAACAAGCGTCACTTTTGGAAAAACTTCTTTGGCAATGAAATAATCCTTTAAATCGTTCACAACTTCCTTAATAAGATCTTTTAATGAGAGTGCTTCTATTTTTAAATCAGCCACAAGATTGGACGTGCGTTCATAAGTTAGTAGCTGATTAAGGGTAAATGTCAGCTTATCGCATTCTAGATTAATTGTTTGCAAATGCTCGGATGGGCTATTTGCGTTAGATTGGATAATCAGTTGAATAACCGACAATGGCGTTTTCATTTGATGGACAAAATGTGAAAGAACAAGCTGTTTTTCTTTTCCTTGCCTCTCTAAATGTTGCTGCTGTGTTAAGTATAAATATTGCATTTGTCGTAGTTTTTCACTGTAGGCTTGCTCAATCATAGCCTGTGGTTCATACAGATGGAGGTCATCGCTTGTGAATGTGTTGTTCTGTAAATGAGCATAGAGTTTTTTTCTGCGATAATAACGTCCAATCAGCCAAATGGTAAATAGGAAGCTAACGAGAAAGATAAAATAAAAATAGTGTGAAGATAAATCATCTAATGAATGAATGATCCAAGGTAATAATAGAAAGCTTACACAATAAAGAATGATGACACTTACATGATCTCGAAAGAACAGCTTCATTCTTCTGCCTCCACTAATTGATAACCAAGTCCACGAATTGTTTTAATTTCTAGTCTAGATTGGATAGCCACGAATTTTTTGCGTAATCGGCCAATATTAACAGATAAAGTGTTTTCTTCAACGAAGGATTCATCATCCCAAATGGCACTTAACAATTTTTGACGAGGAACAACATTAGGATAAGCTTCAAATAGTAATTTGCTAAGCTGCATCTCTTTTAACGTTAACAAGCTCTCGTGTTTCTCAGTGTAAAGTCGAACGGTATTTGAATTTAACGTTGTATTAGTAATGGATATTGAATTAGTTTCGGAGGAAGCATATTCTCCGTATGTACGACGAATAAGCCCATTCACTTTTGCCATAAGCACATCTAGTGAAAAGGGCTTAGTGATAAAATCATCCGCACCATTTTCAATCCCATGCACTTGATCGATATCATTCACGCGAGCAGATACGATGATAATCGGGCATTTGGATAGCTGACGGATTTTGCGCGACCAAAAGTACCCATCATAGGTTGGGAGGTTAATGTCCATTACAACGAGATGAGGTTGAATAGCTTGAAATTCCTCTACTATATGATTAAATTGTTGAACGGTATAACATTCAAATTGATATTTTGATAAATGCTCCACAATAATCTTTAAAATATTGGGATCATCTTCTATTATGTATATTTTGTACATAGTATCGACCTTTCTTTAATAACATACTATTAATGTACCCTAATTTTTAAAAATCCATAAATATAGCTCATCACCATAACGTAGGGGTGATTCCCGTTCCGACTGGGCGCTTTGTTGCTGCCGCTTCGCTTTCGCACAGAAAAAACATTTGTTGCTGCCGCTTCGCTTTCGCACAGAGCAGAGCTTCCTGGGGGCGTCCGATGAGCCGCTTCACCCACTGCGCTCGCTCCAGGGTCTCATCTGTGACGCTAATCCCCGAGGAGTCGCCCAGTCTACACGCCAATCCACTTATCTACATAGTGTACCTTTAAAAATATTGCCCCTATTTTTGGAAACGTCTTAAAATATCTACATCAATATAATAATTGTAACTTGAAATTATAGAGAAGAGCCACCACAAACTCAATTGAGAAGGTGATGGCTCTGTTAATAGTAAGCAACTATTTTTTTGAATATGGAAGGTGACAGTTGTTCCTTCGTTTAATATGCTTTTAATTTGTCATCTCTGTCCGTCAATCCTTTTAGACGTAAACTTGTATTACGTAGACCTAGATCAATCCCAACGCCATAACTTCGTGCCGAGGCATAATCGATAAGTGATACTTTCAGACCAATCAGAAAGTATTGGGGAAGCTGATTTCCGCTGCAGGCTACTTGTGGGCAAGCGAGAGCCGTTTTCTCCGCTACAACCAACTAAAATGAGTGTCACATCATATCAACAAAAAATCTTTTTATCGATTAATTATAAAGCAATATTTTCATAAAAATATGACCGAGTGAAAAGGGGTTGTTGGTATGGCGGGATTTTGAAAGGGGGGAGGCGAGTGTCCTATTTCCTTTCTAGAGTAGAATGCACATTTTAATACATATTTTTGCAAATAGTAATTCGTTTTTAAGTTTTTTTTAAGAGGCGTGACGTATGATGAAGGAATAAAATCTCAATGGGAGAAATGATCTATTGTGGGTAAATTCAAGTTAAAGTTATCGTTTGTTATTGTTAGTATGACGGTAATGATAGTACTGGCGACTTCTAGTGTTAGTATTTGGAGTGGTTATCAAAATTTTAACGACATCCTTATGCAAAATAAAATTGTCATGCAGGAAAATTACGTGAAGGAAGTTTCAATAATCACGGAGAGCTACGTACAAGAGAAACTGAGGGAACCAAATCGAGATCAATCAATCGAACCTTATATGGTGCAAGTGGTTGACAAGTTACTTGATGAAAGAGTAGTTTCTTTTAGCGCATTCATAAAAAGTATACTCATGCCTTTACTATTATGGTTAGTCGCAGTACTTGTATTAGTTGTATGGCTTGCTTTCAAAATTGCACGACCTTTAAAACAGCTTTTTATTAGTGTAGAGAGAGAAGAAGTACAGAAACTTGAAGAAATTAATGGCTGGTATTACGAAGCACATTCATTAAAAAAAGTAGTGCAAAACATGGTTATTAGTTCGGGAAACAGAATATTTGATTTAACTAACCAACTGAACTTAGACGCATTAACAGGAATTCCCAACCGTAGAAGAATGGATCAAATTTTAAATGAGTTAATTATCAATAAAGTGCCACACTCAATAGTTTTAATAGATTTAGATGACTTTAAAAGTATAAATGATACTTATGGTCATACTGTAGGGGATGAAGTTTTAAAAGCTTTCGCAGGTCATATGCAGGAGAACATAGAGAGACAAGGGATGTGCTTTCGATATGGTGGGGAAGAGTTTTTGGTGATATTGCCATCCACGACAATAGACGTAGCTTTAGAAGTAGCGGAGAATTTGCGCATTAAGCAGGCCATGTTAGATACTGCATGTGGAAGACCTGTTACAATGTCTGCCGGCATTACATCATTTACAGCTAATATTAAAACGGCTAATCAGATCATTACAATTGCTGATCAGGCACTATATAAGGCGAAGCAGTCAGGGAGGAACTGTATCTGTGTCGTTGAAGAATTATCTGAAAAAATTATCAAATAAATCTTTCACAATTAGCAATAGAGGAACGAAGGCTAAAACCATCATGTCCTGTGACCAACTTTGTGTTGGCCTGAGGCCCTAGAGCGAGCAACGCGAGTGAAGCGGCTCATCGGACGCCCCCAGGAAGATTTGCTCTGTGAAAGCGAAACGACAGCACAAATGTTTAGCGTCAGCTACAAATGTTTTTTCTGTGCGAAAGCGAAGCGGCAGCTACAAAGCGCCTAGCCGGAAAGGGAATCAACCCCATGCTATGGTAGTAAGACGGTCGATCTTCATTACTGGTGAAATGAATACATAGATAAGAGGCATCGAGAGTAATCTTCTCGATGCCTTTTATAGATTAAAATTTTCGACAGATATAGTGTTAAATAGCTCAGTTGTTTCTTGCTTTGGTAAAATATTGAGATCCGCTAACAAAGTACTCTTAAAAGTATTGTAAACCTTTACTGCACTTGCTCGATTATCCACTTCTAAATAATGCTTTATTAGCTGTTGTATGGTTTTATCGGAATATGGATTATGTTCTATCGTTAAAAGTAAAATTTGCTCTCGTTTTTTAACATCATGTATTGCTGTATAATGCTCTACTAAATCATGCAGTAAAAGAGTAAATTTGTTGTTCATAAAATTTGCTTTACTAGTAATCCAGGGATAATCTAATGAGGCCATATATTCACCTTGGTAGCTTTGTATTAGTGACTCAGCCATCTCTACATCAAGCTTTCCAGTCTCTGCTTTAGCATTTAAAATATGCTCTAAGTCATGGACATCACATTGAAACGCCTTTAGTTGCAAAATATAGCAGCCATTTGTATACTGTATGACTTCTGAATAGCCCAATGCTGAAAGAGTAGTGCGTAGATAGGAAACAGTTGTATGTAACTGTACCCTTGCCTTTTTAAATTCTGTATTTGCCCATAAAGCATCGATGATTGAATCGCGAGGTACTTGGCTATTTAGGTTAGAAAAAAGAAAGGCAAATAATTCTTTTGTTTTAAGCGTTCTCCAATGGACGGCTTTGTTATTGTGTAAAACAACGAATCCTCCAAAGCATTGTATTGTAAGCGCAGGTTTATTTCGTATTTGTATAGGAGTTGATTTATTTTCTAGGTGAAGGAGCTCTTGGATTCTGTTAATAGTTGTTTCTAGACGAGCCTTTGAAATAGGTTTTAGTAAATAGTCAATGGAGTGAATTTCAAATGCTTGGACAGCATAGTCCCGATACGCAGTGACAAATACAATAAAAATATTCTTGTTCCATTCTTTTAATAGACGTGCAATCTCTAAACCGTTCATGTCAGGCATTTCAACATCTAAAAATGCTACTTGAAAATCCAAGCTCGGTCCCTCTGCCAGCAAATCTTTTGTAGTTGTAAAAGATTTAATGACCTCTATTGAATTAAATTCCTTTAACTTTTTCTCCAAGTTTATAAGAGCTAATGGCTCATCATCCATTACTATCACTCTAATCAAAAAAGGGCACCAACTTTCGAATATTAATTTTAACTTCTTTCAGCAAATGTTTTCTGCAGCGAAAGCTACAATTATGACAAGGAATAATTGATAAGTAGTGAAGTAGGTTAAATTGAAATATCAATGACTGACCCCTTATGTGGATGTATAGCTACTTGCTGCTGTGGTAGATCTTTTAATAATTCGGTAGCAGTTGCAGTATTTAGATTGAGTGCATTTTGCAATATTAACTTCCATCCGACATCCCTACTCTACCATATTGTAGGATAAGAACACTAATTATCCAATGCGTAAAAATTGCCAATAGTGTTGCGATTTTTTTCGTAAAATTGTTCAATTTACCAAAAATATAATCAATATTGTATATTTTTCCTCCCTTATAGTAATAATTCGTAATATCAGGTCCATTAGTCCTGAGTTATTAATTGCATTCTCTAGCATTGTTTGCATAAAAGAGCCTAACTCTAGTGTGCTAGCAGCAGATTGCAAAATATTAAAATATGGAGGTTTTAAAATATGAAAAAACAAGCTTTAGCTTTAGCTGTAACATTGATCTTGGGATTAGGTGTATGTGCTAGTCCATCATTTGCTAAGGACACAATTTCTTTTAGGCCATTCGATATGTTATGGGGAATCTCGAAAATTTACAATTTATCTTTAGGAGATTTTGAGCCACTGGATGAGACAGATTCGACATGGTTTTATCCAGAGCAAAATTTAAAAGTAGTAGAGCCGAAAATTGATAGTTCGTTGAAAGATCAGCATTTCGTTGAGGCCGGGGATACATTATTTTCAATTGCTCGTGTAAACGGAGTGTCAGTGCAAGAATTAAAGGAATGGAATAACCTTTCATCTGATTTAATTTATGTAGGTGAAACATTAGCTATCAAAGCATCAGCGGCAAAACCTAAAACTCCCGAAAGCAAAACTACAAAGGTAGCAACGACACCAAGTAAAAAGAAAGTAACGACATCAAGCACAAACACAGTGAGTGCTCCAACGAATACGGGCAAAACGTTAACAATGCGAGCAACTGCCTATACAGCGTATTGTGAAGGATGTTCGGGGGTGACAGCGAACGGAACAGATATCAGATCGAATCCGAACTTAAAGGTAATTGCTGTAGATCCGCGTGTAATTCCTCTTGGTACAAGAGTTTGGGTTGAAGGTTACGGAGAAGCAATCGCAGCAGATACTGGCGGAGCGATAAAAGGTAATAAAATTGATGTATTTATTCCTACCGAGGGACAAGCTCGTCAGTGGGGCGTCAAACACGTAACTGTAAAAATTTTAAATTAATGTAAGATAGAGGGTATCTCCGTAGGTTGGAGATATCCTTTTATTTGCATTGTTTTTAAGAATCAGCATGGATTAAAAGCCTAGTGTACAAAGTTTACTTTGTACCAATAATTCACAAAATTCTCAGCAAAATTGCATAAGTGGAAGGAATGTTGGCAACCATCTGAAATAGAGGAGGTATTTTTATGAAAAAAATGAGCTTAATAATTATTTCTTTATTAGTATTTGTCGGTGGTTGTAGCTTCTTTGAAAAGAAGGAGCAAAAAGTGGCAGTTAACGCAAGTTCAGGACCAACTGCAACTGCGAAAGTAATTGGTAAAAACAATGAAAGCTATGGCAATGCCTATTTTGAGGAAGAGGATAATGGGGTTAAGGTGACACTCGCGCTATCAGGATTGCCACCCGGAACTCACGGCATTCATATCCATGCAGTTGGGAAGTGTGAACCACCAACATTTGAATCAGCAGGTCCGCATTTTAATCCGACGCATAAAGAGCATGGGAAGCTTAATCCTAAGGGATACCATTTAGGGGATCTTCCAAATTTAGAAGTTGGAGAAGATGGTAAAGTAGATATGACCTTCTTAGCTGAAGGACAAACATTAGAAAAAAATGCGGCTAACTCATTGTTACGTGATGGAGGTACTACATTAATCATTCATGAATCTGAGGATGATTATAAAACAGATCCTTCTGGTAATTCTGGTGCTAGAATTGCTTGTGGCATTATTCAATAAGGAAAATGAACCGACTGTATCTGAAGTAAAGCACTTTAGATACAGTATTTTTGTTTTGGGGGTAAAAATCGACAATATTTTGATTCATTAAAAAAGAATGGTAAGCCGGAACGGAAATCAACCCCACATGATGATGATGAGTATTCCTCTTATAAAAGAAGAATTAAACGGTCATTTTGATCAGAAACATACATTTTTTATACATAGAGGAACTAGAAAAGTTTTCTCGGAAAAAGAATTTAATAGTTTAATGTAGATAAAAATAGTGCGAGGTAGTTATTGATGAACTCCGTGAATAATAGGTATTTAAGAAAAATAGTATAATTATAAAAGACTGAATTTACTATAAATAGATTGACATTATTATACTATGTTTGATAATTTTAAGTAGATTATTACTTTTAACCAAGGGGGAAGGTTACAGTGAAGAAAAAACAATTTAGGCTATTAATGCTATTAAGTGCCTTTGCGCTATTGATTTTGGCTGCGTGTGGGTCTGATAGCGGAACAGGTTCAAAGGACTCGAATAAGGGCGAATCGGCATCATCTGACAAGCCGAAATTTTTAAACTTATTAACAGGTGGAACACAAGGTACTTATTATGCACTAGGTGGAACGTTTGCTGATTTCATTTCTAAAGAAACAGGCATTAAAACAACTGCTGAAGTATCTCAAGCATCTGCTGCCAACATGACGGCTTTGCAAGATGGTAAAGGTGAAATTGCCTTTGTACAATCAGATATTGCTTACTACGCTACTGAAGGAAAATTTATGTTTGAAGGCAAAAAAATTGATTCAATTGCTGCTTTAGGTGCACTTTATCCAGAAACAGTACAATTAGTAACGACTGAAGCATCAGGCATTAAATCATACGCTGATTTAAAAGGGAAAAAGGTTTCTGTAGGTGCGCCAGGTTCTGGTACTTACGCAAATGCTGAACAATTACTTGAAATTCATGGTTTAACAATGGATGATATCAAAGCCCAAAATCTTGATTTCGGTGAGTCTACTGACGGTCT
The DNA here is from genome assembly GCF_044746345.1 of Lysinibacillus sp. NPDC086135. Lineage (NCBI taxonomy): Bacteria > Bacillati > Bacillota > Bacilli > Caryophanales > Bacillaceae > Lysinibacillus > Lysinibacillus sp. NPDC086135. The sequence goes on from NZ_JBIVCA010000022.1 coordinate 27,662, forward strand.
ACAATCAGGCCAAATTGATGCAGCGTTTATTACTGCAGGTACGCCAACTGGTGCAGTAGAGGCATTAAATGCAACAACTAAAGTGAATATTATCGGTATGGATGCTGGTAAAGCAGATGAGTTAATTGCTAAATACCCATATTATGCAAAAGATACAGTAAAAGCTGGTACGTATGGGATTGCAAATGACACAGAAACAGTTTCGGTTCTTGCTATGCTAGCAGTGAAAAAAGATCTTCCGGAAGATGTTGTTTATTCGATGACGAAAGCTATTTATGATAATTCAGGTAAGATTTCCCATGCAAAAGGGGAGTTTATCAAAGCGAAGACAGGTTTAGATGGTATTAGTATTGATGTTCATCCAGGTGCTCAAAAATACTTTAATGAAAGGAAATAACGGAACATTTGGGTTTTGAATTTTATCAAACTATAGCTTATAGCAAGTGAAAAGTTATTTTCTTAATACGAAGAGGCTCGGATTGCGTAAAGCTTCGAGTCTCTTTTCTTCCGTTAAGTATAAGTCGTGAGTAATGGCGAATAGCTTTAACTTCTGTCAGCGGGTATTCAAACACCTGTACCTGTCGCTTCGCTTTTGGTACAAAAGACATTCGCTGAAATAAAGGAACTCAGTCTAAGAACGCCTCGTCCTGCGGCAATTTATCTGTGCGAAAGCGAAGCGACAGCAACAAGGTTTTTTTCTGTGCGAAAGCGAAGCGACAGCAACAAGGTTTTTTTCTGTGCGAAAGCGAAGCGACAGCAACAACGACTGAGTGACCAACATCATGCTGCTGACGCTGCGTTAGCACTACGCTTTCGCGCAAAAAACATTTGTTGGTCTAAACTCCGGCGGATGTCACTGAATTATGCCAGGGCATAATTGATGTGGGGGAACAGATGCAGTGCGAAAGAGAACAATCATAATTGTTTTAGCTTTTTTATGTATTTGCTTTAGTCTAGTCATTTTTCTTCCTCTTCAAAAGGTATTCGCATTTACGGAAACACGTATAAAAGATCCGATAGTGCATTATATACCACTGACAACTGAGGATACATTTGAAATTAGATATACTCACTCTATCCATAAAACGGATGTACTCGAACATTATAAATGCATAGAAGGAACACGTATTCAAATGTTAGGGATGGAGTATGAAAGTTTAGCAATCGGCATGCCAAGCTATGCAGAAAAAAATCAAACATTAACAGAACGCAATGGTAAATATTTTTTGCAGTTTGACAATGAAGTCATTGAAAATTTTACGATTTATATTGCCGATTTGGATTTAGACCTTGTATTAGATTACGAGAATTATGAATACGATTTAAAAAAAGACTTACAAAGGGGAAAATCCTATTTATTTGAGGTGAAGCGTTTATCGCTTTATGAACAATGGAAGGGAGTAAGGATGAAATGACGACACAGCATACATCAAACGACGAAGTAAAAAAAGAAGAATTCGAACAAATATCAGCTGAAGAGCAACAAGCGATACTTGAGAAATATGATATTGAATCCAATGTCCGAACGGTATCGGGCATTATGAAGCATGTCATTTTCTTTGGATTACTAGCGTTTTCATTGTTCCAGCTTTACACGGCAATTAAAGGCCAATTTCCAGCGCAAATTCAGCGCACGATACATTTAGGTTTTGGTTTGACCCTAATTTTCTTGCTATTCCCTGCTCGAAAAAAAGCAGCAAAGAATAAAATAGCATGGTTTGATTATATTTTAGCGGTATTATCCATTGTTGTAGGTTCGTATTGGACAATGAATTATACAGAGCTTGTTAATAGTAACGGTACTATTACGCAAACAGATTTTATTGTAGGTCTTATAGCTGTCGTGTTGGTGCTTGAAGCAGCCCGTCGTGCTGTAGGTATACCGATTACCATCATTGCTATATGTTTCTTAATATATGCCTATTTCGGACCATATTTCCCGGATTTTATGGCGCACAGAGGGCAAGATATTGAGAGTATTGTTAATCTCATGTATTTTACGACAGATGGAATTTTTGGAACACCAATTAGCGTTTCAGCCACATTTATTTTTGTGTTTTTGCTTTTTGGAGCATTCCTTGTCAAAACAGGTGTTGGCCAATACTTTAATGATTTAGCGGTATCTCTTGCGGGTAAATTAATTGGTGGTCCTGCAAAAGTGGCGGTTTTTTCTAGTGCACTTCAAGGTACGATTTCAGGAAGCTCTGTAGCGAACGTTGTAACATCTGGATCATATACGATTCCAATGATGAAAAAGCTTGGGTACCGTAAAGAGTTTGCAGGTGCGGTTGAGGCAGCGGCATCTACGGGTGGGCAGTTAATGCCTCCGATTATGGGTGCGGCAGCATTTTTAATGGTTGAATTTATCGGTCGCGGAATAACGTACTGGGATATTGCGAAGGCGGCAGCGATACCTGCATTGCTTTATTTTACAGGTATTTGGATTATGACTCACTTCGAAGCGAAACGTGTAGGTTTAAAAGGCTTACGTGATGATCAAATGCCAAATCGTCGAGAGGTATTTAAGAAAATTTACCTTCTATTACCGATAATCTCTATCATCGTTTTAATGTTAACAGGTACACCAGTCATGCATGCAGCGCTTTACGGTATTCTTATTTCTATTGGCGTTGCTATGTTTAATAAGGAAACACGTTTAAAGCCAATGGATATTATTGATGCATTAGTTGAAGGGGCTCGTACAGCACTTGGTGTTGTAGCGGCAACAGCTTGTGCGGGTATTATCGTAGGTGTTGTTGTAAAAACGGGTCTAGGCTTAAGTTTAGCTAATAGTTTAGTAGAATTAGCTGGTGGTAGTATTATTTTAACGCTAATTTTTGTGATGATTGCTTCCTTAATTCTTGGAATGGGAGCTCCGACAACAGCGAACTATGTAATCACATCAACAATTGCTGCTCCTGCGATCGTAGCATTATTATCACCGAATACACCACAGGAATTAGTACCAGTAGTTGTGTTATTATCGGCACACTTCTTTGTATTCTACTTTGGTATTATTGCCGATATAACCCCGCCTGTTGCACTTGCAGCTTTTGCGGCTTCGGGAATCTCTGGTGGAGATCCAATTAAAACAGGTGTAAACTCAGCGAAGCTTGCGATTGCAGCATTTATTATTCCGTATATGATTGTATTTTCACCGGCATTACTAATGATTGATACAACTATACCTGAAATTATATGGGTAGTAATCACGGCCATTACAGGAATGGTAGCGATAGGTGCGGGAGTAATCGGTTTCTGGTATCGCAAATTGCATTGGTTTGAACGTATTATTGCGATTGCAGCTGGTTTATTACTGATCTATCCAGAAAAATTCTCAGATTGGGCTGGTTTAGCAATCTTTATTGTTATGTTTGTTATTCAATATGTAACGCAACAAAAAGATAACGGTGATGGCGATCAAAAAAGTAAAACGAGCGCTATAGCTTAAGTAATAGGTAAAAAGGGCTTACTCAATTTCTAGGTTAGTAAATGCTTTGCATGTTTACGGGGTAATGGAAGCGTGCAAAGTATATAGAACACTTGTTTTATAAGTTTTACCATGAAGGGAGATGTATCGAAATGATACATCTCTTTTTCTGATTAACTCCGAATTTCAATCTAAAAAGTAGATGGGTTTTATTCTTTTTATGCATAAGGAGCATCGTTTATTGTTTTTTTACAAAGGTCATTGTATAATTCTTTTATCAGAAAATTCAATTAAATAAAAGGAGGGATGATTAAATGAAAAATTTGTTTGACTCAAAATTTGAAACATATCTAATGGATCAGGAACTGGAGCTTAATATGGAAGAGGAAAAAAATGAGGAGCAACTATCGATGGTGCATTATGATGAATATCCAGAAGGTTTTTTTACAAGTTTATAATAAATATTTGAAGGACTGTGCTAAAGGTAGAAATAACCTTTAACACGGTCCTTCGTTTTTTTTCGAAAATTGAAAGTGATTTTTATTAAAATGTATGCCATATAAAAGTTGACCTTCGTTCCGATTGGGCGATTCCTTGGAAATCGGCAATAGAGGAACGAAGGCTAAAGCCATCACGTCCTGTGATAATGCCTTCGACCAACATCGTGTTGGCCCGAGACGTGCAGCGAAGCGAAGTGGCTCACCGAACGCTCTCAGGAAAGCGCCCAGTTGGAACGGAAATCAACCCACACGTTATGGTCATTGGCCTCTTTTTTTTACGAAATAGTTTGCTGTATAATGGGAAACAAAAATGCGTATAGAGGTGTAGTTATGTCAAATGCTGTAATGTTAGAAGAGAAAATTTATCAATGGTTTGATCATTTTCATAAATACCCCGAAGTGAGTTGGAAGGAATTTGAAACTACTAAAAAAATAGCGTCGATTTTAGATGAGTTAAACGTATCCTATCGGTTGTTAGGGGATGTTCCAGGGCTAATTGCGGAAATTGGTACAGGTGATGGAATTGTTGCTGTACGTGCAGATATAGATGCTTTGTGGCAAGAAGTGGATGGGAAATGGCAAGCGAACCATTCGTGTGGGCATGATGCAAATATCACAATGGTGCTTGGTGCTTTATTACTGCTGAAAGGTCGACCATTGCAACATCGCGTTCGTTTTATTTTCCAGCCTGCTGAAGAACTTGGGAATGGAGCTTGTGCAGCCTTTGAACGCGGAGCAGTTGAAGGCGTATCGCATTTGTTTGGTGTTCATTTAAGACCAATTGAAGAGCTACCACTTGGCAAGGTGTCACCTGCTATCCATCATGGTGCGGCATATTTTTTAGAAGGAACAATACGAGGTACTGATGCCCATGGTGCTAGACCTCATCAAGGTAAAAATGCAATCGATGTTATTATGGCCGTACAACAAATGCTCAATAGCATACATTTATCACCTTTCGAGCCTCATTCGGCAAAGTTAACGAAGATTGTTGCAGATGGTGGTAGTACGAATATTATTCCAGGTACTGCGAGCTTCTCTATGGATATTCGCGCGCAACGTAATAACCAACTAGAATTGCTTCGTAGTCGTATTGAGTTTGGCTTAATATCAATCAAGCAGCAGTTTGAGATTGATATGGAGTGGGAATGGTTAGATTTCACACCTGGCGCAGAGGTTTCTTCAGTTGCTGCACGTATGGCTAAAGACGCAATTATTGAAACGCTTGGAAAAACGCATCTAGCTGGGGAAATAACAACGCCTGGAAGTGACGATTTCCATTTTTACACAGTTAAAAAACCTGAATTAAAAGCAACAATGATTGGGATTGGTGCCGACTTAACTCCAGGATTACATCATCCAAAAATGACTTTTGAACGAAATGCACTAATTGATGCTGCAAAGGTACTTGCTTGTGTGCTAGAAAAAAAACCTGAATATGAATAACGATAGCGAGAGGGAGCTATATCAAAAGTGCAAAATTCTTTTGATATATTTCCTTTTTCTTTTCTTTTTTTGTAGAAATGTATGAATATTTTGCATTGTCTCTAATGGCTATTTGAAAGCGTTTTTATGCGCTAAAATAGTCGAAATTGCTAGATAAGCATAAAATTTTTGCGTTGACTTTTAATTTTTTGAATATTACGCTAAAAAAGCGTAAAAATTATTTGCGTCTTTAACAACCAAGATTAACAATTAGTGCAAAAAAGGGGATGGATTCATGAAAAAAGAGATTAATGCGGGTTGGGCACTTCTGACTTTTGCAATAATGATTATAGCTATGCTAGTTACAGTAGTTGTGTTAAAGCAAAGTCCTCACGTACCACTTATTATTGGAACAACTGTAGCAGCCATTGTCGCTAAAATGCATGGATTTAAGTGGATAGAAATTGAGGAAATGATGTATAAGGGGATACGTCTAGCTTTACCAGCCATTGTTATTATTATTTTAGTAGGTTTGACAATTGGCGCATGGATTGGCGGCGGTGTTGTCGCAACAATGATTTATTTTGGCTTAAAATTAATTTCTCCAGCTTGGTTTTTAGTAACAATCATGCTGTTATGTGCAATTGTTTCACTGGCGATTGGTAGCTCATGGTCGACGATGGCGACAATTGGTGTTGCTGGTATGGGTATTGGTTTAAGTATGGGAATCCCTGCAGCAATGATTGCTGGAGCTGTTATTTCAGGCTCGTACTTTGGTGATAAGATGTCACCGTTGTCGGATACTACTAACCTCGCAGCAGGTTTAACAGGTACCGACTTATTTGATCATATTAAACACATGCTTTATACAACAATTCCAGCTCTAGTCATTGCGATTGTTGTATTTGGAATCATGGGAAGAAGTTTCGCAGATATCTCAATGAAATCCGAAAGCATTTTAACAACATTAAAAGTAATGGAGGAAAGCTTTGTTATTTCTCCTTGGTTATTGCTTGTACCAGTTGGTGTAATTGTATTGGTAGCGAAAAAAGTACCTGCAATTCCAGCTTTAATTATCGGAATAATCTCAGGATTCTTACTACAAATCTTCGTACAAGGCGGCACACCTACAATGGCCGTACATGCTTTACAAGAAGGGTTTGTGATTGCAACTGGCAATGACATGGTGGACAATCTATTTAACCGTGGTGGCTTAGATTCGATGATGAATACGGTTTCAATGACAATTGTGGCTATGACATTCGGTGGGGTGTTAGAATATTCCGGCATGTTAAAAGCTCTTATGAATGTCATTATGAAATTTGCTAAATCAACAGGAAGCTTAGTTGCTTCAACGATTGCTGCATGTATTACAACAAATGCTACATGTTCTGAGCAGTATATTTCAATTGTTGTTCCGTCACGTATGTTTGCGAATGTGTATAGAGAGCGTGGCTTGCATTCGAAAAACTTATCTCGTGCGTTAGAAGATGGGGGAACACTAACTTCTGTATTTTTCCCATGGAATACTTGTGGAGTCTTTATTTTAGCAACGTTAGGTGTAGGTGCCATGGAATATGCACCATATGCAATTATTAATTTACTTGTACCTATTATTTCTATTTTTTATGCCTATATCGGATTTGCGATTGTTAAGCTGACACCGGAAGAAATGGAAGCAGCAGAGAAGCGCAAAAAAGAGGAAGAACTAAATGATGCTGATATGGTCATGGCCGACTAATTCTCTTCGGATAGTTAACTAAAGTCTCGCGGATGCAAAGGCATCTGCGAGAGCTTTTTAGTTAATTTCTTTCAGCGGGACGTAATTATGCCTCGGCATCATTGCTCTTAATAGGTTGCAAAGTTCAATTCATATATTGTGCGTGGGCGACCTTGTTGGTGTGTCATTTCTTCACCAACAACTTTTGCATAACCGTTATCCACTAATTTTTTAATAATGCGCTCTGTTGTGCGACGTGTAACTTGTAAGTATTCAGAAAGATTATGGGATGTAAATTGCGCTGATTGTCGCTCTCGGCTAAAATGAATGATCTTGGATATATTTAATGGACTTAAGCTTGTTTGCTTTGCCATTTGTAAAACGTAAGGATCATCTGTTTTTAAAGAAAGTTTTACTTCCGATTTTGGAAATGGACCTAGCAAATTTTTATGTTCATCTAGTATATAAATTTCACAAGGTTTAGCAAATGTTAAAGCATTCTTAGCATTTTGGTTAGCTTCAAAAATTGAATGACCATAACCAAAAGCTAGTTTAAATGGCTCGGTTTGATGTAATAAGTTCTGTAAGGTCTCTTTTTCGAGTGCCTTTTGCAAATGCCCAGCTGTCGTATATAGCTCAAAAGAGTAAGGTGAAATTTCTTTATAAGTTGCATGTGTAGTAGCGGCGATGTGCGTTAACATATCATGTTCTATAGGTTTATTTTCAAGAGCTTCTAATAGTCCAACAACAGCTTTGACAGATTCGGATTTTATAAGAAGTGATTGGGATTTCGTTTCCTCTAAGCATTGTACAATGGAGTTAGTTGCATCTAACATGCGCATTGCAGGTATTTGAAGAGCTTGTAATTCATCGAACACACTATGGATACTTGTTATGACAAAATCAATGCTGTTAGCCTCCCATAAAGCTATATGATGCTGCAATATAGAGTGGGTGGGTTTCGTGATAGAAATAGGTTGGATATATGGTTTTGAACCATAATACTCTATTTCTGTTAGAACATTTTCTACAATAGCTGGATTCATAACATCAATGGAAATTCTATTCAAAGGTACTGCATGATTGGCTATAAGCGATAATAAAGTTGTAGAAATTGCCGTCTCATCTTGTTTTATATAATTCCAAGGTATTGGCAGTTCTGACAGAGCAGATTGGGCATGTAAATAGGGTAGCGTTCCTCCAAATAAGAGTGCATCACAGGGCTTCATTTCCTTTAACAAAACGGGTGCCTCTGTAGGTTGCTTGTAAAGATAAAAATCTATTTGAATATTTTCTATGTTTTGTGCGATACTGTTTATACGCTTCATAAATGCTTTAGAGCAGATAACCGCTATTTTAGTAGACATAGGCAACGTTCCTTTTCTATTCTATATTTTTTCAACAATTAGCGACGTATTAGCGACAATTATATTATACAGGAGAGTGATAAAAATGAAAATCCAACAAGTAGAGATTTTTGCAATTCATTTACCACTTATTGATCCATTTATCATCAGTTATGCTACATATGATACAATGCCTTCTATTATTTTGAAGGTGACGACAGACACAGGAATTGTGGGCTACGGTGAAGCTGTACCAGATGAGCACGTAACAGGGGAGACGTGGGAGAGCACATATGCTGTATTAAAGAACCAGCTTGCTCCTGCAATCATTGGAGAAAATCCAATGGCCTTTGAAAAGCTTCACGATAAATTGAATAAAGTTGTGAAGGATGTACCAGCAGCGAAAGCAGCGATTGACATTGCTTGTTTCGATATTGCAGGGAAAGCGTTACAAGTTCCGGTGTATCAACTACTAGGTGGGCGTTATCATGAGAAATTCCCGATTACACATGTACTGAGCATTGGAACACCTGAGGCAATGGCAGAAGAGGCGGTTAACCGTGTAGAGATGGGCTATCGATCATTTAAAATGAAGGTAGGAACAGAGGTAGCCCGTGATGTTGCTCGTATTAAAGCGGTGCGTGAACGTATTGGTGAAGACATCGCCATTCGAGTAGATGTAAACCAAGGATGGGGCAATGCGTCAACTACTTTACAAGGTTTACGTGCATTAAAGGATCTAAATATCGATTGGTTAGAGCAGCCAGTAGATAGTGAAGATATTGATGGTATGGTAGAAGTGAAGTTGAAAACAGATGTACCATTAATGATTGATGAAGGGCTTCACGGTGTACGTGAAATGCGTGAAATTATTGCAAAGCGTGCAGCAGATAAAGTCAATATTAAATTAATGAAGTGCGGTGGAATTTATCCTGCTATGAAACTAGCGGTGATGGCTGAAATGGCAGGCATTGAATGTCAAATCGGTTCAATGGTAGAATCATCGGTTGGTTCAGCAGCCGGTTTCCATGTAGCATTCTCTAAAAAAATAATGACAAGTGTAGAATTAACAGGTCCATTAAAATTTTCTAAGGATGTTGGAAACTTACACTATGATGTGCCATTTATTTGTTTAAATGAAAAACCAGGATTAGGTGTAGACGTAGATGAAGAAATCCTTAAAGAATTATGTAAGTTCTCAACAATTGTAACAGCCTAAGGAGGCGGCGGAATGGAAAAAATTTACGAAGGCATGCTTGGAGAAACGCCGTTTTTTGTGACAACATTAAATCTTTGGCATTTGCAAGAGATTGAAAACTTACAGCTTGTGGTTTATCAATCATTAGCGGACCAAAGTGTTTTACAACCATTAAGCACTGAGGAATTTGACTATATTTTAAGCGGCAATGGCATGATGATAGGTGCTTACGTAGGAGATGAGTTAATTGCCTTTCGTGCATTATTAAATCCACCTGTTGATGGCGAACACCTTGGCTATGATTGTGGGATTGCCGAGGATGAATTTCATAAAGTTTTATATCAAGAAATATCGAATGTCTCACCAACATATCGTGGCTATGGATTACAAAAAACATTAGCCCAAGTTGTCATGGGCCATATCGATTTAGAAAAATATGATTATGTATGCTCAACAGTAAAGCCATATAATATCCCTAGCTTGAAAGATAAATTTTTTCAAGGGCTAGTCGTAAAGGGATTAAAGATTAAGTATGTAGATAAGCTACGATACATTTTCTATAAAGACTTGCGTCAAGAGCTATCCACCTTTACAGAAAAGAAGACGATTTCAATGGATGATACAGTTGGTCAGCAACAGCTTTTGAAACAGGGTTATATAGGTACTTCTATGTATGAGGATCAAAATAATTGGTTCGTCGTTTATGAAAAATAAATACCAGCAAAAAAAGCCTTACCTTTTACTTATTGTAAGAGGTAAGGCTTTTTTGTTTAGGAGATTCTTATTTCATCGGGCAAAAGCCACAAGCCATTAAACCAGGTATATCTTTAGAAAAACAGCATGATTTCCGTACGGGAACGTTCACTAAATTAGTGGGGCTTTGACCTCCTGTATATTGTGCCCACCAAGATTTGTTGGAGAAGCGAGCCCATGTTTTAGGGTCCTCTAAAGCTTCAATATCCTCCATCGCTTGATCAGCTAGACTAGGATTAGAAAGCAATACATGATAGTGCCAAAGTAGATATCCAAAGAAATTCTCCCAAATAGTAAGAGGGGAAATAGATGTTACTTTACGGAGCTGTTGAACGATAACATGCCCATCATATAGAATCTTCTCAATAACGGTTTGACGTTCTTCCTCCTCGACATAGCGCCAATCGTTAGGGTTAACAAACATTGCGACTGTAAAACTGTCGAATTCTTTTGCTGCATCAAAGCGAAGCTCGATAGGTTTTCCATTCCATACCTCGTCATAGGCAGCAAGCATGTAAAGTTGCATAGCGAAAAACATACCGTAGCGGCGTGCAAAGTGTGAAATAGCGGCTGTTTCCGTTGCTGCCTCCGTAATTCCCATCATCAGGTTTAAAAAGTCAGGATGGTAAAAGTCCTTATGTATATCAGCTAATGTAAATATTGTCCGCTTTGGTTCTGTTGTATAAATGCTATAGGAATTCAATTGTCGAACTTGATCCATCGTTAATGCTGGCATTGTCATCACCTTTTCTTTCATTCTTCTGCTACTTCAATTATAAATTAATCATTTTTGCTTCACAAATGGTATGCAATATAGTAAAATGCATTAAACATATTCGGAAAGTTGGTTTTAAAATGTCACAGCCTCAATGCAATTCCAAGGCCTCTCGTTCGACTCAATCAATGGACGATTTTGTTAAGTGTCATTCTAACGTGGGTAACGGGGGTCGCTTGGATTTTAGCAATTCCTTTAGTAGCAAATTTACTTGGTGTTTTATGCAATTACAATCCTATTATTCGGGTAGGGAAGCTGTGTCTAAAAAATACGCTATCTACATATTTACCAGAGGATGCGCAGCAGCAAAAATTTAATTCAAGTATTGCTAGCTTTTGTTTAGCAGGAGGAATTTTAGGTTACTTGCTTAAATGGCAGGTGGTTGGCTATCTCTTTACGGGAATGGTTGCTATAGCTTCATCGATAGCAATTGCAGGCTTTTGTATAGGTTGTTTCTTTCATTTTCAGCTAAAGCAATGGCAATATCGTCGCTCGCTGAAGAAGGCATAAAAAAAACTTAAAAAATTTTCAGATTAATGTTGACTTTGTAATTGATAATGATTATCATTATCGTATAAAGATTATTCCTCCTCTACAATACAGTGTAGAGAGGATGAACTTTAGCTACTTTTCTCCAGAAGTTTGCTAGTTCATGAAAACGCTCCTAAAACCCCCCTCATTTTTTGGGAACGTAAAATCTCTAGACGACTCACTCCATTGTGATTGAGTCGTCTTTTTTTGATTGAAACTGCAATTGTTCCGATAAAATGAGAATATGTTGCGATAAATCTTCAAAGCGTTCCGATAAAAATGAAATCCTTATCACAACGTGTCGTTGATGTCCGTTCCGGCTGGGCGCTTTGTAGCTGCCGCTTCGCTTTCGCTACAGAAGACATTTGTTGCTGCCGCTTCGCTTTCGCACAGGGCAAAGCTTCCTAGGGGCGTCCGATGGGCCGCTTCACTCGCGTTGCTCGCTCCAGGGTCTCATCTGTGACGCTGATCCCTGAGAAGTCGCCCAGCCTCCAAGCAAATATGTAATCTTAAATGATTATACCAAAAATTACAATTTAATATATAATATACCTTAATGAGAAGGAGTGTTTATTTATGTTTTCTATTAGAAACTTCGAAGGTAATGAAAAAGAGTTTGAGTTCTTTCTAGATATGTTATATGAATCTATTCATATTCCTGAGAATAAACCATCAAAAGAAGTTTTACTAAACTCGCCTGGCATAAGAAAATATCATGAAGGTTGGGGGAGAAAGGGAGATAAAGTGTTGATTGCCTTTGACTCAGAAAATCAAACTGTTGGAGCAGTCTGGTACAGATTGTTTGGCGATAATAATAAAGGCTATGGTTATATTGATGGCAACACGCCTGAAATAGGAATGGCTGTTTCAAAAGAAGTAAGAGGAAGAAGGGTGGGGACTTTACTGATGCATAAAATAATTCAACAAGCAAAGGATGAAGGATACAATACCATTTCACTTAGTGTAGACCTCGAAAATGACACGGCCATTAATATATATCAAAAACTAGGTTTTAAAGATTATGAAGTAGTGGGGACATCTAAAACAATGATTTACAAATTATAGTGCTCTCTAGAATAAAAAATGTACAATACTAAAAGTAAATTAAGTAATGTACATTTTTCATATTACTGAGTAGGGCTGCTGCTATGAACAGCGCTTTTTTTTCCTAGTATCATCGTATAATAGCTATGTAGCAGCATGCCAACAATGATGACACCTAAGCCTGCGAGTGCAATTGGATTTGGGAATGCAATGCCGAGCAATAATACTTCACCAATTATGACAAAGAGTATTTCTGTGGATTGTGTTGCTTCGACTGCTGCAAGCTTGCCTTGGTGATCGCGAACACGGTCTGTTGCAATGAAAAATAATGTTGTGGCGATGACACCAGAGCTTATACCAACAAGCAACGATTGCATCACTTGGTTGATGGAAGGTAGCCCGACCGTTGCTAATGCATAGATAGCTAGAATAATCCATGCAGGCATCGAGGCGATGGTCATGCCGAGAACTCGTTGATATGTATCGATGCGTCCGCCACAGATTTCCATCATTTTGCGATTACCAAGAGGGTAGGCAAATGCAGCGATGACAACAGGTGAAATACCAAGCATTAAACTTTTAAACGGAACAGATTGTGCTTGTGGTAGTTGGATAAGTAAAATGCCAACTAAAATGACACATGAAATAAGTAATGAAATAAGCGGTATTTTTTGACGTACTGTTTTCTCAGCTACTATTGAAACAAATAGGGGAGCTAGTAATACGCCAGCGACAATTGTCAATTGCCATGTTCCAGAAACGAGCCAACCTGGACCGAATGCTGCTGCAAATGTCAATGGTGCATAGAACAATACGAATCCAATAAAGCTCCAAAGTAGCCAAGCGACAGGCTGTGCTTTCATTTCACCTGATAGTTTGGAAAAACCTTTTCGATAGAAGACGATCACAAGTAAAAACGGAAGCATGAAGAAATAACGCAAAGATGCACTCCAAAGCCAGCTACCACCTTGCATTTCCATTGCATGATTTAATATAAATGTAACAGCAAAAAAAAGTGAGGCTAAAATGCCTAATGCAATTTCTTTCATTAAAATCACCTCAAAACCCTTTGTATAATTTGAAAATTCAGTTATTGATTTTTTTAAAATTATGAAGAAGGGGTAGACCCTTCTTCATAATTATTTTCCTTGTTGTTCATAGAGCTGTACGATTTCGATAATCACTTGTGTAGCTTTCTCCATCGTTTCTCCAGATACATATTCGAATTTACCGTGCATATTTTCGCCACCCGCAAAAATGTTTGGTGTTGGTAAGCCCATGTAAGAAAGCTGTGAACCATCAGTACCGCCACGGATTGGTAATGTAATTGGCGTAATATCTAACTTTTCCATCGCTGCGCGTGCAATGTCAACGATTTCTTTTACAGGCTCAATTTTTTCGCCCATATTATAGTATTGATCTTCCATTGTAATGCTTAAAGCATCCTCGCCATATTGGGCTCTAATTTTCGCCACAGCATCAAGCATTAATTGTTTTTTGGCTTCGAACTTTTGACGGTCATGATCACGGACGATATATGAGAGCTCAGTATGCTCGATCGCACCGTTAAAGCCCATTAAGTGAATAAAGCCTTCATAACCATCCGTTTTTTCCGGTACTTCATCAGTAGGCATTTCATTTTGGAAAGCGATCGCCATTGTGATCGCATTGACCATTTTATTTTTCGCAGAACCAGGGTGTACACTCGTACCTTTTGTCACAACCTTTACGCCTGCAGCATTAAAGCTTTCGTATTGTAGCTCGCCAAGTGGTCCGCCATCCATAGTATAAGCATAGTCGGCTCCAAATGCAGCCACATCGAATTTATGAGGACCGCGGCCAATTTCTTCGTCAGGTGTAAACGCTACACGCAATTTACCATGTTTAATGGAAGGATTATTTACTAGGTATTCCATAGCCGTCATAATTTCTGCGATACCAGCTTTATCGTCAGCACCTAATAATGTAGTACCATCCGTTGTAATTAACGTTTGACCTACATAATTTTTAAGCTCAGGGAAATCAGTTGGCGACATCGCTAGATTTTCATTGAGCTGGATCGCTCCACCATCATAGTTGTCAATGCGCTGTGGTTTAACGTTTGTGCCAGTAAAATCTGTAGTAGTGTCCACATGTGCTAAAAAGCCAATAGTAGGCACTTTTTTATCTGTATTTGCTTCGAGTGTTGCAAATAAATAACCATTTGCATCTAGTGTAATGTCAGTTAAGCCTATTGCAGCAAGTTCATCTTTTAGTACATGCAATAAGTCAAATTGTTTTTGTGTTGAAGGAGTTGTTTCGCTTGTGAAATCAGATTGTGTATCAATTTTTGCATAACGAATTAAACGCTCGATTACTTGTTCTTTCATAAGTATGGCCTCCTAATGTGTATGTTTAATTTCTTTCAGCGGGCGCGCAAACATCCACTGAAATAGAGGAACTCAGTCTAAGACCGCCACGACCTGTGGCAATTTAACTGTGCGAAAGCGAAGGGACAGCAACACCACCAACACCACCAACACACGACTGATTGACCAACATCGTGTTGGCCTAAAGCCTCCGGACATAATTATGCCGAGTCATAATTGATATTATTGTAACACTTTACTTCGGATTTCGGAATATTGAGAAATGCTTAAGGCAATTAGAATTTGGGCACTGTAATATGTCAACATAATAATCTCATGTGAACATGGTAAAGGCATAACAAATTTATTAATAGCTAAATAGGAATCTGATGAAATAAAGAGCAGAGCGCCAATCGTTGCAAATGTAGAACCAGTTCGAATGGCAGTCCAACCCATCGTTAATATGACGAAAATATAGGCAATTACAGCGATACCAAGCACGACTTCTCCTGACGAAAATACTGTACCTGCAATCCACACAGCCATACTTGCTCCGTAAACGAGTAAGACAATCTTCGCCCAAGCCGGTACTTGTCGTTCATTAGTAGGAGAAAAGGCCAGGATATAAAAAATATGCCCGATTAAGAAGCTTGTTAGCCCAATTAGAAACCACTGTAGCGTATAATCGCCGACCATACAAAACACAAGTCCGATGACAATCAGTAGTTGATACTTTTTAATGCCTAAATTTTTTGATGCAGCAGCTAAGATAATGATTAAAAGCATTGGAATAACTTTAAAGATAAGTATCAAGCTTTCTGCAATATGGGACAGGAAGAAAACATAATAAAGACCGAACAAAATAATAAATGCTATTAAAATTTTTTTAGACAAATTTCTCATCTCCTTTTCTTTGAAATTCTTTATCTATGTAACAATTTCCTTTATTCTTTTGTGAAAGAGGGTACCCATTCATCTTATGTATGAAACTTTTTTGGTATGTAGTCGTAAATAAGTGGACAGTAAGGTTAGAGAGGGTGAACAAAATGACTAAGCTATTAATAGCTTCGGCAGTCATTGGGCTAATCGCGAGTGTTTTATTAACACCGCTTATAACAAAAAAACGAGAAGATGGCGGATCTAAAAAGGTCATTGGATACTTCTTTATCGGTGTATTTGTACTAGGGTTTTTAGCTACTGGTATAACAGTATATGTGACAAAAATGGATGTAAACTGGCTTGCTTTTTGGCCCGCTATTATTTTATTAACATTAGGCGGCGCGCTTCTTGCAGGTGGTATAGAAAGAAAAATAAAGGGTGTTTTATTTTTAGCTAGTTTAGGTGTTGCAGTGTATGTATTATCAGCTCCTTTATGGAATGCTAATGAAAAATTCAAATCAGCTGAAATGAAGGAAGAGGTTGAAATAAAACCATTCGATGAAACACAAACACCAGCTAGTGTTCCCCCTAAATTTGCGCGTAATAAGATGAAAAAAGCGTTCGGACAAGTACCGAATACGAGTTATTATGAGCTAGGGCGCTTACAAATTCAAAAAGTGAATGGTGAGTATGTTTATATTGCACCAGTTGAGTTCTCTGGGTTATTTAAATGGATGAACGGCGGTTCGACTCCTGGTTACTTTATGATGAGTGCAACGGATTCAGCAGATAATCCAAAATTTGTTAAGCAGGAAATGAAGTATGTTCCGTCTGCTTATTTAAATTCAAATTTAGAACGTCATATACGTTTACAACATCCATTCCTTGTTTTTTGCGGAGATGTACAACTTGAAATAGATGATGATGGTAAACCATACTACATTCGTTCATATGGTGAATTTATTTCTGCACGTAATGGTTTCGATGTAAAAGGGATTGTGCTTGTAGATGCGCTAACAGGAAAATCAGAAGTTATTAAGCTGGAGGATGTCCCAGAATTTATTGATGGAGCGGTTTCTCCAGAAACGGTAAGCTTACAAAATAGTTATTTCGGTAATTATGTACATGGATTTTGGAACAGTAAGTTTGGTAAGAAAGATGTAAAACTGCCTTCTGATGAGGGAACAGAGGAAAATGTTAGCCCAATTTTTAACGAGAAAGGCGAAATGTATTATTTCACAGACTTTACGAGCCCTAAAGAGGGTGTCGATTCAATGCTTGGCTATTCCTTAACAAATGCAAGAACAGGTCAAGCAACCTATTATACTGGAAATCAAGACGCTTCTTATATGGATTCACAAGGTAACTTGCAAATTATCGAGAAGAAATTTATAGAGAAAAAATGGTCTGGAGAAATGCCTGTGTTGTATAACTTTTACGGTGAAGCAAGCTGGCTAACAGCGGTACTTGATTCAAATGGTTTCTTACAAAATTATTTCATCGTATCTGCGGCAAATCCTGAAATTTCCGTATATGCAACGACTCCTAAAGAGGCATTAAAATTATATAAAACAGCCTTAAGTCGTGGTGGAACTACAGTCGAAGGAAGCTCACATGCGGAAGAGAAAAATGCAAGTGGAAAGGTGCTTCGTGTTTACAAGGAACGTCTCGGTGACTATACAGTTGTATCGTTTTTACTAAAGAACGGTGAAAACTATTTAGTAAGCTCGGAAACAGAACCGCTTGCAATTTATTTGCAAGAAGGTGATGATGTCATTCTCACATACGGTGATACAGGAGAGCAGTTCTTACCAGTTCGATCATTGATTATTAAAGGATTACAATAGAAGTAAATCAATTTGAATGAAGAAAAAAGACGATCTAGTAGTACTATGCTACGAAGATCGTCTCTTTTTATGTTGGCTGAGATTCCATATAGTGAAGCATCTTTTCCTGGTGATTAGTAAAAAGTGCTTTCGCATGATCGTTTAACGTAAATATTTCATGAATGTACCCTTGAAGTAAATGATGTTCAAATTCAAAAGTATAAGAATCTTCGTTTTCTAATATATGTGCTAATAAAAGTGCATGTAACACCACGACCTCTAGATTTTGTGTATTTGTAATAAATTTTAAGTTGAGGATGGTAGTGTGGGAAACGAATTGATTCACATAATTAATAGCATCTTTATAAACAACTAAGTCGATATGTGGTTCAAGTCGTTTTCTTAATAAAGTACACTCATTATTTAAGTCTTGAATTTTTAAAAATAAACCTCTTACACTTCGCTTATGTTGTTGTTCTAATGTACGAGCAAGATGTTTATTGACATAGGACATTTATACATAACTCCTTTTCACATAGCGGTCATCTATTAGTATTAATGGAATTGTTTGAAAAGGAAAGAGTCTTTTTGTTTAATTTATACCTAAATTTAACATATTCATTTGGACAAAAATACTAGGTGTAGGGAGCGGATAATGAAAAGTGGAGTTACTATCATACGATAGTAACTCCACACAGTTTGCCGACAAAATTATTTCCAACTGAAACCTTTTTTTGCTAAAAATTCATTAATGTGAGGACGGCGCTGTTCAATTAAAAAATCAGCCATTTGCTTTGTCCAGTTATCAATTTTTCGATTGGATGAGCGATTATTATAGTATGTTTCCATTGTGTCGTTGTAAGCTGGTAAAAGCTCCTCGTATTTGTCTGCATTGTATTCATTTTCATGTAATACTGCTGCAACCGGTAAACGAGGTTTTACTTCATTACGACGAGCAGGAACCCCAATTGTTAAGCCGAAAAGTGGGAAAACATAGTCAGGTAGATTGAATAATTCGCTTATTTCTTCAGGTTTATTACGTACGCCTCCAATGTAACAAATCCCATATCCCATTGATTCCGCAGCAACGACAAAGTTTTGAGCGAATAATGAAACATCAGCTACTCCAACAAGTACGTTTTCTGCCGAATCAGCCACAATATCTACACCTTCTAATTTACCTGCTGATTGCAGACGCTTGAAATCTACACAGAAGACAAAGGCACCGCCAGAAGTTTCGTATTGACGAGGGTTACCAGAGAGCAACCCTAATTTTTCTTTTTTCTCTGCATCTGTTACCCAAATTACACTATAAGCTTGTACGAAATGGGAAGTAGCAGCCATTTGTGCAGTAGAAATTAATTCTTCTATAATTTCTTTTGAAATCGGATTTCCATCATAAATACGAACCGAGGAGTGGTTCTGTAATAATTCTTTAACCATTTAAAATCTCCTTTTCCCCTTTATATAACAAGAGCATATCACGCTTCTTCTTCAAAATCGAATTTATCTTTCTTCAGGAAATATTTTTGTAGTGAAAGCAAAGCGACAGCTACAATTACACCAAGGTAAAATTTATTAAAAGGTGTTGAAAATTATTTTTGAATAATGTGCGAATGCATAAAATTTCTCGTAATATAAAATATTTCGTTAGTTATAGATTAAAAATTCTAAATAGTTTAAAATTATATACGGACGGTTTATTTGGTTGTATTTCTAATAATTGGATGACTATACCATAAGGATTAAACCGAGTAATTTAGTTAAACAAAATAAAGTGGGATGGGGGAAGAGGGATGGCAGAAAAGTTGGCGAAAAAGCTTCGTAATGAACAGCTACGGAGCAAGGTTGTAACAGCAGAAGAAGCAGCATCTTGGATTAAGGATGGTATGGTACTTGGGATGAGCGGCTTTACACGTGCTGGTGATGTTAAAGTGGTGCCCCTTGCACTTGTGGAGAAAGCTAAAAAAGAGAGCTTCAAGGTAGATGTATATACAGGTGCATCACTTGGCCCGGAAGTTGACCAATACTTAGCAGAAGCTGGCGTTATTCGTAAACGTGGACCTTTCCAAGCAGATGCCGGTATTCGTAACAAAATCAACAGTGGCGAAATTTCATTTGTTGATGCGCATTTATCACATAATGCGGAGCTAGTGCGCCAAGGGATTATTGGTCCTATTGATTTTGCGATTATTGAAGCGGCTGCTATTACAGAAGACGGCTTACTAATTCCTACTACTTCAGTTGGTAACTCTCCTATTTTTGTGCAAGAAGCAGACCAAATCATCATTGAGTTGAACATAGCTCAGCTTGATGCATTAGAGGGTGTCCATGATATTTTTGTACCGGGACCACAGGGGAAACGTGATCCGATTCCATTACAACATATATCCGATCGGCTTGGCACAGTTGGTATACCACTAGATTTAGATAAAGTAAAAGGCATTGTGATTTCAGATATTTTAGATGCACCATCAACGATTGTTCCCGCAGATGAAGAAACAGGTATTATGGCCAATCATTTATTAAACTTCCTACGTGAAGAAATTAAAGTAGGTCGTTTAACAACAAGCTTAAGACCCATTCAATCAGGTGTAGGCTCAGTAGCAAATGCTGTTTTATTAGGCTTTAAAGATTCTGAGTTTGAGAACTTAGAAGTATATTCAGAAGTACTGCAAGATGCAGTATTCGAATTAATTGATGCAGGGAAGGTAAACTTTGCATCTGCTACTTCTATTACCCTTTCTGAGGAAGTTGGAAACCGAGTTTATGGTAATTTTGAAAAATATGCAGATAAACTAGTATTACGTCCGCAAGAAATTTCTAACCAACCAGAAATTATTCGCCGACTCGGGTTAATTTCTGTTAATACAGCGCTAGAGGTAGACATTTATGGGAATGTGAATTCTACGCATGTTTCTGGCACAAAAATGATGAATGGAATCGGCGGCTCCGGGGACTTTGCACGTAATGCGAGATTAGGTATTTTCGTCACGAAATCTTACGCGAAAGGTGGAAATATTTCTAGTATCGTTCCAATGGTCTCACATGTAGACCATACAGAGCATGATGTAGACGTAATCGTCACAGAGCAGGGAGTAGCAGACCTACGTGGACTTGCTCCAAAAGAACGGGTTGGCCTCATTATCGATCACTGTGCACATCCGGAATATCGTGAGCAATTATGGAAGTATTTTAATGATGCTAATGAAGCAACAGGTGGACACCATACGCCACACAATCTAGAAAAAGCGCTCTCATGGCATGTGAATTACGCAAAAAATGGTACGATGAAAAATCCAGCTTTATCGAAATAATAAAGTAATAAAAGCCTTGAAGGACAGTTGACTTGTTCCTTCAAGGCTTTTAATTTGTTAAAAATGAAATCCAAAAGCATCCTCGAGAAGTGAATCAGGTAAGCTGGGAAGTAATCGGGTAGACCGGAAAAGTGATAAGGTAAGCCTGGGAAGTGATTAGGTAATCCCCTCAGTTGTTTAAAAAAACCCTGGCTTCCTTACAGTAATCCAATCCATTTCCAATATGTTGCAGAAAATAAAAGAACTAGAATGTATCCAATAATCGTTAATGGTATACCGGATTTTAAGAAATCTTTTGTTGTAAAGGCTCCTGTCCCATACGCAAGCATATTTTGCGGTGCGCTAATAGGTAAGAGGAAGCCGAAGCTAATGACGAATTGTTGTACGATAACGAAACCAACCTGATCGACATTAGTCGTTAATGTTGAGGCTAAAACGATAAATACAGGTACAAGCGCAGATGCTAAGCTTGTTGCACTCGCAAAGCCTAAATGAATAAGAATATTAAATAAAGTAACAAGCGCGATTGTTGCAAGAATTGGCATAGAATCTAAACCAAGTGAACCGAATACTTTATCAGATAACCACGATGCACCTTTTGTATTAAGCAAGACCGTGCCTAGCATAATTCCTACAGCGAAGACGATAATTGTCCCCCAAGGAATATGTGGTTCAACTTGCTTCCATGAATAGACTCCGATTTTTGGCATTAATAAAATGGCGATTGCAACGATTGTGACAGTTGTCGTATCGAATGGGTGAAGTTTGCCCTCAGCAGCCCAGAAAAATAGTAAAACTACTGATGTTATGATTAATCGAATTTCAGGAGCCTTTAATGGACCAAGTTCCGCAAGCTGTTTTTTTATTACTTCTCTACCACCTGCAATATTACTTGTTTCAGGCTTAATTAGTGTAATCATAATGAAAAATAGAGCGACTGACATGATGATTGAGAAGGGAGCAGCATAAAGTAACCAAGCACCCCAAGAAATATCCACACCAAACTGTTCTTTGATGAAGTTTAAAGCGACCATATTTTGAGCTGCTGCCGTCTTTATACCGATATTCCAAATAGAGACAGCTTGCACAGAGGTAATGACAAGTAGAGCAGCAAGCCGACTATCACGTTGTAAACCAAATGCTGCTACCATTCCAAGTAGTATTGGCACAACTGCGCCTGCACGTGCAGTAGCAGAAGGGACAAAGAATGCGAGTGCAATAGATACTAAAATAGCACCGAATACAATGGCTTTCGTTTTTGTCCCTACGAGTGAAAGAATCCATAGCGCAAGTCTTTTATGTAAATTGGTAATCTGCATGGCTGCCGCTAGGAAAAGTGCTGCGGCTACTAGTGCTACTGCTGAATTACTAAATCCACTTAATGCTAATTTTAATGCATCTGAAGTGCCTAGCTCTCTCGTTGAATCTTCCATTGATGGAGCTAACCCTAATAAGATTGTAACGAGAGCAATAATCATAGCAGAGCTAACAGGGTAGGATACTGCCTCTGTAACCCAAAGGATGACCGCAAAAGCTAAAATAGCTAAAGCGCGTTGTCCGGCTACAGGTAAATCACCGTTGTTAGGTAAAAAAGTAATGATGATTAATGAAGCGAAGGCTAATCCAATCCAGAGTGGTTTCAAATTACGTTTTGGTTTTGCTTGTTCAGAAGTAGACATACCTTTTCATCCTTTCTTAAACATGACTGTAATTTTCACATCGGCTAGTAAAATGCTTTATTAAGAAAGTTAATTTGTCTATTTATTGTAAAAAAACTAGTATGTGAAATACTCTCTATTTATAGCGATAATGGGCAGTTGCGAGCAAATAGACGGTCATAGAAAAGACAAAAATATCCAAAAGATATTATTTTTGATTCATCACCAAAAAGTTGTGGATGACTTTTGTTAAAACGTCTACTATGTAAATAGTTGATTGGAGTGGAGGCTGGGCGACTCCTAGGGGATCAGCGATAGAGGAACGAAGACTAAAAGCATCACATCCTGTGATAACGCCTTCGTGACCAACATCGTGTTGGCCCGAGACCCTGCAGCGCAGCGGATGTTTTCTGTGCGAAAGCGAAGCGGCAGCAACAAAGCACCCAGTCGGAACGGAAATCAACCACACGTTTTGGTGATGATCCTTATTTTTTCTTTTTGAATGCTGAAGTCACTTTAGGCTCAGTTCCTAGCAGCAATCGCTTAATATTTTCGATATGTAAAATGATGGCTATACCAAAAAGTAATAGGGCTATAATCGTTGGGACTGTTCCAGGGATCCATAAATATGTGGCTGTACAGAAAACGAGATAAAACTCAAGTACACCGACAATTAAATAGTTCGTTACGAAAGATAAAATAACAAATAAAATGAGTGCAAATAAGCCAATTGTCCAATCAATCGCAAGTAATATCCCTATGATTGAAGCAGTTCCTTTACCGCCATTGAAGCCCATATAAAATGGGAAATTATGACCTAGAATGACACCGGCAGCTACAATATACGTGAAGAACCAAACTTGTACTTCTGTTAATTGTGTTATATCTGCTAAATAGGCATGTGCACAGTTTATAGCTGCAACGCCTTTGCTGATATCGATCAGTGCAACTAATATGCCGTATTTCCAGCCAAGGGAAAGTGTTGCGTTAGAGGCACCTGCATTGCCATGACCAGTCTTTTTTAAATCTACCCCAGATAAAAACTGAGCAACTTTAGAGCCGTGAATACAGCCAATCAAATAACCAACAAGAAGAAAAATAATAACGGCTTTTATCATAAAAATTCTCCTTTCAAAATAAAATAGGCTCGTCACTAAAAGTTAGGAATGACGTTTGTTATAACATATGCCCTAAAGTTGATTGGAGTGGAGACTGGGCGCCCCTAGGAGAGCACATAGTCGGAACTGTAATCAACCCCACATTTTGGTGATAAAAACAATAAATATCAAAATAGTGTATGCGTTCGTATTACGTAAAAAAGCAGACGGAAGTTTCAGAAAAAATAAAATTTTAGTATTGACAGTGAAAAAGTCTATGTTTATACTGTGTAACAACGATGGAAATTGAATCTCATACTCTTATCAAGAGCGGCGGAGGGATAGGCCCTATGATGCCCGGCAACCAGTAAGTGATGAACTTGCTAAGGTGCTAATTCCTACAGATTCTTATTGGATCTGGCAGATAAGGGGAGGAAAACTTGCAGCCGCAACCCTCTTCTTAGCTGAAGAGGGTTTTTGTTTTCTACTAAAAAAATCCTCCTCATCTCCGGTACCATCGTAAAAAAATAACCATTTGGAGGTATACAATGACAAAATTTAAACCAGAAACATTGCTGTTACACGGTGGCCAAGAGCCAGACCCGGTAACAGGATCACGAACAGTACCGATATATCGCTCAACGGCTTTCGTTTTTAAAGACACTGCTCATGCGCAACGTCTTTTTGCCTTAGAGGAAGCCGGCAATATTTACACACGAATTACAAACCCAACTGTAGATGTTTTTGAAAAACGCGTCGCTTTATTAGAAGGCGGTACAGCAGCGGTAGCACTTTCATCTGGTGCAGCAGCTATCGCATTCTCCATTTTAAATCTTGTAGGGGCAGGCGATGAAATCGTTGCAGGTAGCTCTTTATACGGAGGTACTTATAATTTATTCGCCAACACACTACCAAACTACGGTATTAAAACGATTTTTGTAGACGAAACAAATCCAGAAAATTTCCGAGCAGCTATTACTGATAAAACAAAGGCCGTGTTCGCTGAAATTTACGGTAACCCAAGTTTAAAGGTACTAGATATTGAAGCAGTAGCAAATATAGCACATGAAAACGGCTTGCCATTAATTATTGATAGCACATTTGCTTCACCATATGGCTCTACACCAATTGACTACGGTGCAGATATTGTTGTTCATTCCGCAACAAAATGGATTGGTGGCCACGGAACAACGTTAGGTGGCGTTGTAGTAGATGCAGGGAAGTTCGATTGGACTCGTGGCCGTTTCCCAGGTTTTACTGAGCCAGATGCTTCTTATCACGGTTTACGTTATGGTATTGACACAGCAGAGGCAGCATTCGCCACAAAATTGCGTGTGCAATTACTACGCGACTTTGGTCCAACATTAAGTGCAGATGCAGCATTTAATTTATTACAAGGTTTAGAAACGCTTCATTTGCGTATTCCTAAACACAATGAAAATGCATTAGCGGTAGCTGAATATTTACGAAACCACCCATCTGTGGAATATGTAAATTACAACGGCTTAGAAGATTTCCCTACCTATAATTTAGCTAAAAAATATTTAAAAAATGGCTTCGGTTCAGTGCTTACATTTGGTATTAAAGGTGGACGTGAAGCAGGGCGTAAATTAATAGATAGTGTGAAATTATTCTCGCACGTAGCAAATGTAGGGGATGCGAAATCATTAATTATTCATCCAGCATCTACTACACATCAGCAACTATCTGCTGAAGAGCTAATCCAAACTGGCGTAACCGAGTCGCTCATTCGCTTATCCATCGGTTTAGAGGCAGTAGAGGACATCATTGAAGATTTAGAACAAGCTATTGAACAAGTAACAGCTTCACAACAAAAAGTAGAAGCTTAATAAATAAAGGACATTGGCTAATGTTGTAGCGTTTACGTATTTTCTCATTCGATAGGCCTCATTTGGTAATGCGTCAAACGTTGCTACATCATCCGCTCTCCTCATTTGGTGAAGAAGCTGAAAATTAATACCTAGTAATTTTATAAGTATTATTGATTTTCTTAATTCCTTGTTTTATACTAGGAAATAAGAAAAGTGTTCGAAGGGCTACCAACCTAGAACCAATGTTTTCAATTAATGCTTAAACTAATTTAGTTTCATAAGTGCTCCCCCACTTTTGAATAGATGAAGAGGAGTAGTTACTCAGCCAGTAGCTACTCTTTCTACAAAACTGATGATAAAGGAGTGTTTTAAATGGGAAATGTGTATAGTGCGCAAAACATTGCATCTTATCTTATTTATGAATTAAATGAAGGTCATGTGTTTGTGAACAACATGTCCATTCAAAACATACTTGCGTCAGTTGAACGTAAATGGCAAGAGAACTTTGGACATTCTGCTTTTAATGAAATGGTCTATGTCAAAGAGGAAGGCTATACAGTAAAAGAAGTTTTCGAAGCTTATGAAAGCTATGGAGCAAATCATATTCCTCTTCCTGCGACAGAGTATTATTTAAAATACGGTACATTCCAATTAGTTGAACGTACGTATGCAATACCAAATTATACGTGGGAGGAAATAGGATTAGTTCAACAAGCTTTAACACAATATCGTTATAAATTGCTAGCCAACGCTAGTTAATTATCCCTCATATTTTTGGCTCATTCTCTGCTGCTACAGGGAATGAGCTTTTTAAATTAGACGATGAAAATATACAGAAAAAATTTTTATTAATATATTTCAAAAGAACAATTTTTATGAATGTCTTTACATACATATATATAATAGAAGAAAGGCATTTGTTTTTTAACTTCTTTCAGCAAATATATTTGTAATGGAAGTGCAGTTACAGAAGTCTCTCACATTTATAGTTGGTGAGATTAATACGTAGTTAAGTTTCTTTTCAGCGGGTTTGCAAACATCTGTACCTGTCGCTACGCTTTCGGTACAAAAGACATGCGCTGAAATAAAGGAACTCAGTCTAAGAGCGCCACGTCCTGTGGCAATTTATCTGTGCGAAAGCGAAGCGACAGCAACACGGTTTTGTCTGTGCGAAAGCGAAGCGACAGCAACAACAACAACGACTGAGTGACCAACATCATATTGGCCTAAAGCCTCCGGTGGATGCCATGGAATCGGGAAGGAGTTTTTTGTGCAAGCACAAAGCCGATTCCGGACACAATTATGCCGAGGCACAATTGATAAAGAAAAGTCAATAATTGTTCCATCATTATAGATTCGAGTGAAAAATCATATAATAAAAGGGATGAGAACGATTTCTTTTGCACGTCTACAGAAAACAAATGTCCATCCTAGAAAGATTTTTCTTGTGCAATGTAAGTATTTACGTTACAATTTTCTTTAAGTTGAATTTTGAATTATTTGAATTTGTGTGTGTTTCAAAGGTTTTTTAGCTTCATTCAGAATATTTTTTGTAGCGAAGGTTAGATGACTTAACCTAAATATCTGTTTGAAAACGAAGTGTTGGAAACACGGCAAATTGACCTGCTTTGTAAAGTCGGCGCACAATTCAAAATATGTCCGAATTAAGCTGAGACGAAATAAATTTAATGAAACTGCGGAATGTAAGTTGGAGGGAATACAACAATGGCAACTATAAAGGCAGCTATATTAGGATTTGGAACGGTAGGTCAAGGAATTTACCATATATTAAACGAAAAGCGTGAAGAGCTTAAAAATAAATTAGGAATTGAGCTAGAAGTAGCAAAAATTTTAGTTACAGATACTAGCCGTGAACGTGTACCAGGCACAGCGCATTTAATGACAACTAGTATGGATGAAGTCTTAGCAGAACCAGGTATGCAGGTTGTTTTTGAGGCGATTGTCAATGAGGAGCCAGCATTTACTTATTTAAAGCGCGCTGTTGAACATAAATGTCATGTCATCACCGCCAACAAAGTAATGTTTGCAAAACGAGGCTTGGAGCTACAGGATCTTGCAAAAGCAAACGGTGTTTTTGTAGGCTTTGAGGCAACGACTGCTGGCGGTGTACCAGTTATTAAAACGATGAAAAACATTTTGCTTGTCAATGATGTTAGTCGTATTCAGGGTGTTTTAAATGGGACATCCAACTATATTTTAACGAAAATGCGTTCACAAGGCTGGTCGTTCGAAACTGCACTAAAAGAAGCGCAAAATTTAGGCTATGCAGAGGCAGATCCTTATAATGATATTTCAGGACAGGATGCCTTTAAAAAATTAATGATTTTAAGTGCTTTGGCATTTGGAGAACAACCAGACTGGGCTGACGTCGAAGTAGTAGGTATTGATAGTATTTCAGCAGAACAAGTAAAAGAAGCATGTGAAAAAGGCTTGCGTTACCGCCACGTTGCTGAGGTTGAGAAACTAGCAGATGGTAAAGTGGTTGCAAAGGTTGGACCGCAATTAGTTGATAAAGAACATCCACTTTATCCAGTTGATGATGTCAATAATGCTGTGGCATTAGATACTAATTATATTGGCACATTGACGCTAGTTGGACCTGGGGCAGGCATGTATCCAACAGCTAGTGTAATGGTTGAGGATTATGCGGAAATTATCGGTAAGCGAGCTGGATTTGTCGTAACAATATAATAGAAGCCTATCATTCAACAATGTTCTACTTGTTTGAATGATAGGCATTTTTTAATCCTCATCTTTAACATCGATATCCTCTGGAATAGGTGTATTCCGCCAAATCTCTATTTCCTCTTTAATACGATCTAACTGCTCAAAATAAGTGCTAAATTGCCCGCTATTAATTAGTATTTGGTCTCCGTCGTATACTGAACGAATACGGCCCTCGTAAACTAGGCGAAGTACTTGATCCTCTGGCATACCAAGTTCGATGGCTGTTTCTTCAATTGTTTTATACATAAATTTCGCTCCTTTTATTGTTTTTATTATAACCTCCATTTAATAGAAAGCCTACTATGGGTTAATAAATGAAAAAAAAGGAAAATGGTAATTGTTTGATTTTGGATAAATCTGTATTATTAATGTTAATGAGTTGTGACGGTTAAGGGGGCAATAATGATGATTAGCTATTACCATTTTGCAATGTAAAATGAGCTGTCTGAAATGTTCAAGGAAATGGACATTTTCGCTGCGTTATTCAAGGTCTTTTTTTCTCATCAATTCGTCTTACAGGTGTAGCTATTGGAACCATTGTAACGTTTGGTAGCTCTCTCCTGTCTTTTGTGATGCTTTAGAATGTAAACTTTGGAAATTTTGCGACAAAGATGTGGGGAACATCAACTATGTTAACAATGGGGAAGGGGCTATCCTGGGGGAATTAGACTAGCCTACTCCTTGGGGATTAGCGATGGGGAACGAAGCGAAGGCTAAAACCATCACGTCCTGTGATAACGGCGAACATCCTTTTGTGAATTCCTTTTCGATTCCGTGACACCCGCCAAAGTTAAAACCTTAAGAAATTCTTCATTTTTATACTAACCGGTTTTTAAGATTTAAAAGGTACACTATTAATTGAGAGCGAGGTGTATATCATGACGAAACTAACAGTTCTTGTAACAGACGATGATCAAGATATTCGTGATGGTATTGAAATCTATTTAAAGAATGAAGGCTACAATGTCATTAAAGCTGCTGACGGCTTAGAGGCACTCGGAAAATTAGAAAACAATGAAGTACATTTAATTATTTTAGATATTATGATGCCAAATATGGATGGAATTACAGCAACATTTAAAATTAGAGAAGAGCGCAATATTCCAATTATTATGCTTAGTGCAAAGGCGGAGGATGGCGACAAAATTCATGGCTTGTCTGTAGGCGCTGATGATTACGTCACAAAGCCTTTTCATCCGCTAGAGTTGTTGGCTCGAGTGAAATCTCAGCTGCGACGTTATGTACAACTTGGGACGTACAATGAGGGAGCAGCAAAGGTGGAAATCGACGGACTTGTATTAGATGAAGATGCAAAGGAAGTCATTTTAGAAGGTGAGCCTGTTCGATTAACACCAATCGAATATAAGATTACGGAATTATTAATGAAAAATGTAGGGCGTGTATTTTCGATAAGAGAGATTTATGAGCGTGTGTGGAATGAGGAAGCTTACAATGCAGAAAATATTGTGGCTGTACACATTCGAAAAATACGTGAAAAAATCGAAGCAGATCCGAAAAATCCACGCTATTTAAAGGTGGTGTGGGGCGTTGGCTATAAAATGGAAAAATAAAATAGAGCAGTATGTTACAATTGCAGGGTTTGTAGCAGGGGTTATTGGACTAATTTATTTCGGTGTGTATGCCTATCAAATAGTAACTTCACGCTCTTCGGGGATGTTACAATTACTTGAGAAAATTTTTTAGAGAGGAGTTAAAAGTATGTTGAAAAATTGGAAACCTCTTCTCGTTCTTATATGTTTAATCTGGGTAATTTTCGGTATATTTACGTTCTCTAAGATCGGGTACCAATATATTGGAAAGTCGTATTTTCAATCTGAAAATTTCCAGCATGAACTTGATAATTTTCAGTCAGAATTAGGACCATTAGTGTTGAACATGCCAATAGCTGAGGATTTGAAAAGAAAAATTGTAGTTACACAAAGTGAAATAGAGGAACATCGTAATCGCTATGGAACATTAGGAGAACAGATAGATAGTATTAAAACTCAATATGAAGGACGTATTCAAGAAGCTGCTAATGTAAATGCAACGGAATTAAAAGCCAAGCTTGAGAAAGAGCGGGATGCAATAATTAAAGATATTACGAGTAATTTTGAGGATGATGAGCATGTCCGTAAAAAAATCCTAGCTCAAAAGGAAGAGCTTGTTGATCAATATATAAAGGCAGCAAATGAAGAAGCAAAGAGTTTTGCGAAAAATTATAATTATTGGTCTTATGAATTAACGAACATTGAAACAGGCAAAACATATCGTTCCGGTGATGTTTCGGATAGTAGTGCGTTCAAAATTAAGTATAACGGACAACACCCATTAACTGCTTGGAATATACTTGATAATTTAAACCAATTTGTTTACCGGGCCGATAGCTACGTGGATATAGAGGATTTGAGGGAAACTTCTGATTACACTGGTATCATAACCATTTCAAAAAAATCAGCCCAAACAGTCGATATCTTGGGAGGATATGACCATTTTACACGCAATCAATACATGTTCTACTTTATATGGCTAACGAGTATTGTGGCAGCTATTTTTGCATGGAAAGGGCGTAAAGAAGTACTGCAGATGGTACAAGGTTTAAAGGAAAAAGAAGCTCTTGCAAAGATGAAAATTGACTACCCGATTGGATTATTAATAATAAGTGCATTCATATATTTTATAGCATCTGAAATTGCTTTTGAATCGATTGAGTTTGTCCCTTATCAATCTAACTATGTACATTACTTAATTAGTTTGCTGTTTAAAATAGGTGCCTTAATCATTATTGCAATGCTGTTCTTTGTACAGCTTATTTGGTTGTATGATCGAGTGAATACAACACAGAAATTAAAAGAAGACTTAAAAGCTAGCTATTTATGGTCACTTGGCGGATCAATCACAGATTTATTTATAAATCGTTCCATTGCATTACATTCCATTGTAATGATTGGGGCAGCGTTTTTCGGTGGTGGCAGCCTTGTTGCCACAATGGTAGGAGGTGGCGGATTCCCCTTTTTAATGTTGGGCATCTGTGCAATGATCGGTATACCAGCCATGATTCTCTTCCTTTCTAGAATGGGCTATTTAAATCGAATTATGAAGGATACGAAAGACATGGCAGAAGGGCGTTTAAATCGCGATGTCAAGGTAATGGGCAAATCACCACTCGCTGGGCATGCAGAAAATCTTAATCATTTAAGGGACGGCGTACGCACGTCTATGCATGAACAGGCAAAAAGTGAGCGTTTAAAAACAGAGCTTATTACGAATGTTAGTCACGACTTACGCACGCCGTTAACATCTATTATTACGTATACAGATTTATTGAAAAATCCTGATGTTACAGAGGAAGAGCGTAAGCAATACATTCATATCCTTGATAAAAAATCAGAACGTCTAAAATTACTGATTGAGGATCTTTTTGAAGTGTCTAAAATGGCGAGTGGGAATATGGAGCTTCATCGCACTCGAGTTGATTTAACCCAGCTTGTACAGCAGGCGGTAGGGGAGCATGAGGAAGATTTAGCACAGGCGCATTTAGATTTACGCATGACAAAACCACATGAGCCAATCTACGCATATGTGGATGGACAAAAATGGTGGAGATTAATCGATAATTTAATCGTTAATGTTTTGAAATATGCATTAGAAGGCACACGTGTTTATGTAACATTGAAACGGACGGCAGAAGGTGATGCTGAATTCACAGTGAAGAATGTTGCAAAATATGAAATTAGCGAGAATGCTGATGAGTTATTTGAACGCTTTAAGCGAGCTGATGCATCACGTCATACAGAGGGCTCAGGGCTAGGCTTAGCCATAGCACAATCCATTGTAGATTTGCATGATGCTCGTATGAGTATAGAGGTAGATGGAGATTTATTTAAAGTAATTGTTCGAATTCCAACAGCATAGACAAAGAACAGCGGCAAACATTTTGCCCGCTGTTTTTTGGTATGGCGGGGTTATCCGCGGCAATGACGTTCAATCCACGGATATGACGTTCCAATCCGCGAATTTGACGTTCCAATCCACGATTGTCGGTTCAATCCGCAGATACGATGTCCTATCCACGATTAAGACGGCTCTATCCGCGAATATGATGTTCTTATCCACGATTAAGACGGTTCTATCCGTCACTTCAGCTCTTTATACCGTCACTTGTGCCAATTCATCCGTCGATCCAGCCCAACAATCCGTCACCCCGGATCTTCGCTTTAATTCGCTGCCAATGCGCTAACACTACACTTACACATCATTTGTGCTGGAATTTTGTAAAGAAGTGAAGCGGCTCATCGGGCGCTCGCAGGAACGGAGGAAATCAATCCCCTCGTCTTGCTGAAGAGAATACATTTCAGGTTCAAAGTTATAAACCTAAATTCTTGGCAATAATCACTTTCATGACTTCGTTAGTACCTGCATAAATCGACATGACAGGAATATCTCGATATCTTCTAGCAATCTTGTATTCCTCCATATAACCGTAGCCACCATGTAACTGCATGCACTGAATAGCAAGCTCGCGTGCATTTTCTGTTATCCAGTATTTTGCCATCGAAACTTTTGTCACAACATCATTTCCTGCGATATGTTCCTCTATTAAAGATTCTAAAAATGATTTGCCCAGTTCAATTTTTGTCGCCATTTCAGCTATT
Source organism: Lysinibacillus sp. NPDC086135 (assembly GCF_044746345.1). Lineage (NCBI taxonomy): Bacteria > Bacillati > Bacillota > Bacilli > Caryophanales > Bacillaceae > Lysinibacillus > Lysinibacillus sp. NPDC086135. Next base: position 60,744 of record NZ_JBIVCA010000022.1, read on the forward strand.
TTAAATTGTGTATTTTGGAAGTCACTAATTGATTTTCCGAAAGCTTTGCGTGATTTTACATAATCAATTGTTAAGGCCAGCATGTCCTCAGCAGCCGTTTGCGCAGCGATGGCTACTGCTAGACGCTCTTGCTGTAGCTTTTCCATCATATAGATAAAGCCTTTACCTTCTTCGCCAAGGAGATTTTCTACAGGTACACGACAATCCTCAAAATAAAGCTCTGCTGTGTCCTGCGCGTGCATGCCAACTTTTTCGAGTTTGCGACCTTTCGTGAAGCCCGGCGTCCCGTCCTCGATGACAAGGAGGCTAATACCGCGATGTTTTTTTTCTGCCTGAGGATTTGTTTTTACAGCAACGACTGCTAAATTTGTATGAATACCATTTGTAATAAATGTCTTTTGCCCGTTGACGATATAGTAATCGCCATCACGAATAGCAGTTGTTTGAATGTTTGCCAAATCCGAACCTGCACCTGGCTCTGTCATAGCAATTGCAGTAATATTTTCGCCTGTAACACATTTTGGTAGCCAGCGTGATTTTTGCTCATTTGAGCCGTATGCTTCAATATAAGGAACGACAATATCGTTATGCAGACCAACGCCAATAAGGCTCGAACCTACACGCTCAAGCTCTTCTTGAATAATAACGCCAAAACTAAAATCTAGTCCGAGACCGCCGTATTGTTCTTCTACTTGAGGGCATAGATAGCCCATTTCTCCAAGCTTACGCCAAAACTCAAGTGGAATAAGATGCTCTTTCTCCCATTGTGGATAGTGTGGTTCAGCTTCTTCTGCTAAAAACTTACGTAAGGTTTTACGAAATAACTCATGCTCTGTTGATTCAAATTTATATTTTGCCATATGAACAACACCCCTTTTTTCTCCCGTACATGCGTAAATTTTTTCTTGCAATTACAATGTTACTTAAAAATTCGGAAAAATCAAAGTATATTATTCATAGATTTTTTTACATCATCTAATAATTATAGTGAATTGTAAGGAGGGGTCTTACATAACATGATTTGATTCATAGGCGCTTCCGATAAGCGCTCCAAGGTCTCACTGTAAACCAGAAGAGATCCAATCATTTGCCTAGATTACGATATTGTCACCTTCCTAATTAGATTGTCATGTAAATCATACGATTAAATGACAAGAAAAATAAACAATATATTGAGCAGATTGGTTGCCCTTACATACTTTCAATAAGAATACTTAATGCAAATTTAAAGATTAAGTATAATGCTATAATCAACTAAGACTATATGAAAGTAGGGAACTGAATGCCTAAAGTAATCGGTGGAATTCTATTAATAAGTATATATAGTGCATTAACTTTTTACTTAGGATGGGGATTGAGACAGTGGCTTGTGGCAATGGGGTGGTTCCGATTCCCAATTTTATATTGGGTAGTACTGTATATCATTGCGTTTAGTATTGTTATTAGTAGATTGCATGAGTCCTTACGAGTCTTTTCAATAATCCATAATTACTGGATGTTTATTTTTGAATACGGATTAATGCTTTGCTTGTTAGCACACTTGATTATTTGGTTAAGCCCCTTTAAAAGTGTACAGATCATTGGAAGTATAGCCATTGCTATGTTTTTTGTACTAAGTATTGTAGGCACTTATTTAGCATATTCACCTGTTGTCCGTCATTTAGAAATAACGATGGATAAAAAGAGTAGTGAGCTAGATTCGATGAGAGTTGTAGTTGCTTCAGATTTTCATTTAGGGGTTCTCTCAAATAAAAGGCATTTACAACGCTTTGTTACTTTATCGAATGAAGCACAACCAGACATCGTCTTTTTAGTTGGGGATATTGTGGATGACGATCCTAAATGGTTTGCTAAAGATGGAATGGCAGATGTGATGAAGCAATTAACATCGACATATGGAGTGTACGGTGTACTAGGCAATCACGAATACTATGGCAAGAAAATCCCTGAATTTATTAAAGAGATGGAAAATGCTAATGTAAAAGTTTTGTGTGATGAAACTATTAGAATCGATAATGTGATAGTATTAACGGGGCAAGAGGATATTACAAACAAGGATAGAAAGCAACTAGATGCATTGAAGACAGCGGATGATTTGCCTTGGTTTGTTATGAATCATACCCCAAATGATTTAATTACGCCTGCAAAAATGGGCGTAGACTTCCATATGTCAGGGCATACACATAAAGGTCAACTATGGCCTAATCAGTATATAACGGCTCGTGTATTTGAACTTGATTATGGTTATAACATAAAGGAAAAAATGCATACACTTGTTTCATCAGGTTTTGGCTTTTGGGGTCCGCCAATGCGAATAGGCAGCCGTTCCGAATTATGGGTTGTAAATATAAATTTCCGTTAATTGGTAAATTACGCTTGGGCTCAAAATAACCCCTGTATTATGGTGAATTTTGGTCCGTTATCTGAAGACATTTTGAAATAAATGACATGTGAATAAGTTGATTGGAGTGGAGGCTGGGCGACTCCTTGGGGACTAGCTTCACAGATGAGCCCATGGAGCGGAAGCGGATGTTTTCTGTGCGAAAGCACCCAGCCGGAACGGAAATCAACGCCACGTTATGGTGATAAGGCAGTCTACTCATAACTGAATGTTATAGTCATAGTATATGAAAAAGTGTATTTTATAATATGTTGGTATTTAATTTATAAAAGGTAAGGTGAAAACGTGGATATCATTGAATTATTAAAGGCGCTTATTTTGGGCTTTGTCGAGGGAATGACAGAGTTTGCGCCAGTGTCGTCGACAGGTCATATGATTATTGTAGACGATATGTGGCTAAAGACAGAGGAGTTTTTAGGGATGTATCCCGCCAATACGTTTAAAATTGTTGTACAGCTTGGCTCCATTTTAGCCGTAGTCGTTGTTATGTGGAAGCGAATGTTAAATTTAGTGGGACTTTATAAAATTGATGGCCAATCGAAATCTGTGAAAGGTCACTTCAACTTACTACATGTGATTATGGGTATGTTGCCAGCAGTTATATTAGGTTTTGCGTTCAAAGATTTTATCGATGATCATTTATTTAAAGTAGAGCATGTTATATATGCTTTAGTAGCTGGAGCACTTTTAATGATTGCTGCCGATAAATTAGCACCGAAAAGACCAAAAGTGGATTCTTTAGATAAAATTTCTTATGGTTTAGCTTTTAAAGTAGGGTTAGTACAATGTTTATCACTTTGGCCAGGATTCTCCCGTTCAGGGGCAACAATATCTGGTGGTGTACTATTTGGCATGAGTCACCGTGTGGCAGCAGATTTTACTTTCATTATGGCAGTACCAATTATGGCGGGTGCTAGTTTAGTATCTGTCCTGAAAAACTGGGATACGTTATCTATGGATTATTTTGGATTCTATGTAGTAGGCTTCATTAGCTCATTTATCTTCGCATTACTATCAATTAAATTCTTCTTAGCACTTATTTCAAAAGTGAAATTAATGCCATTTGCTATTTATCGTATAGTACTAGCTGCTGTACTAGCTGTTATTATCTTTATGTAAATAATAAAGTCACTCTTCTATTAAGAATGAGTGGCTTTTTTAATTTCTTTCAGCGGGTGTACAAACATCTTACCTGTCGCTACGCTTTCGGCACAAAAAACTATCCGCTGAAATAGAGGAACTCAGCCTACGAACGCCACGTCCTGTGGCATGAACGAATGACCGACATCGTGTTGATCCTCTAAGTACTAAGCCGATTCGGCAAATGTTTTCTGCGCGAAAGCGAAGCGTCAGCGGCAATTAGGCCGAGGCATAATTGATCAAATTAAGAAGAAATGCATGGTTAATAAGTATTGTTCGAAAGTAGTATGTTAGATTATTGCGTATTGCAAAACAGATATTTTTTTCCTATATATTGTCATTACAGTTGTAAAGAACTTATAATTAAATTCAGAGAGTTTTTTGTTTTCTGATTATATTTAGTAGAATAGACATACAAAGAGGTGGGAAAATTGTTTCAAATTGGAAATAAATTTAAGAAGAATACAATTGAGATTACTGATGAATCAAGTATAGGGGTTATTATTCAAGATCAGGAACGTTTACTACAGTTAAATCTAGTAAATTTAACTAGAGAAGATTTACAGTTAATTAGAAGTTTAAAACCGTATATTGAACGAAATGTTGGAGAGGTAGTGGCAGCATTTTATCATGCGATTGAGAGTGTGCCAACATTACGTGAGGTTATTGAAAAGTATAGCTCTAGTGAGAAGTTACGCCAAACATTAAGCCATCATATTATAGAAATGTTCGAAGGGCGTATAGACGATGCATTTTTGAAGAAGAGAAGGCGAGTAGCAAAAATGCATGTGAAGATTAACTTGTATCCTAAGTGGTATTTAGCAGCCTTTCAAAACCTTGAAAAATTTTTAAGACAGATTGTGTATAAACTTCAATTAACGAGGGATGAAGAAGAAAAGTTTTGTGAGGCCGTTAGTAAAATGTGTAATTTTGAACAACAGATTGTCCTAGAGGAATATGATAATTATGCTAATACATTAATTGAGAAGCAACAGGATAGTGTTCGAGCACATGTTAAGGAAATTATAGGTGGGATATCTACGCAGCTAGAGACCCAATCTCATAGTACCAATGAAACAGTGACCGAACTCGTTTATAACGCCAAGGAAGTGAATGAATGCTTGAAGGAAAGTATCGATGAGGCAAAAACAATGCAAGAGGTATCGTCTGAAGGTTATTCTAAAATAATATTAATTAATGAGCAAACAGGGGAAATTCATCATAAAACAGTTGAAATGTCGGGTATGGTGGAGCAATTAGATCATTCTTCCTCCAAAATTAATGCTGTCATTGAAATAGTAAAAAATATTTCTGGTCAAACAAATTTACTTGCGTTAAATTCGGCTATTGAGGCTGCACGTGCAGGAGAGCACGGAAAAGGCTTTGCGGTCGTGGCGAGCGAAGTTCGTAAGCTTGCAGACCAAACGAAAACTTCGGTTGAACAAATTGCGAATCTCATAACTATGTCTAATGGGATTACACAACAAGTTGTTCAAGCAATTCATGAGATTCAAGAACTGGTGAACAATAGTATTGAGCAAAATGAGGAATCTTTAAAAGCATTCGACGCAATATCTAGCTCAGTAAACGGTTCTATCTCAAACTTCCAAAACGTCGGACTGAAAATAACGGAACTGGCGGAAATTATAGAAACGATTGGAGAATCTTCTGAGGAATTAAAACAAGTTGCCAATCGATTAGATACAACAATTAGAGATTTTTAACGACTATGCATAGAGCCTATGCATAGTTTTTTTGATTCCTCGGGGCGTCCGATAAGCCGCTTTTGTTTGCTGACGCTTCGCTTTCGCACAGATAGAACTGTTGATCCCAAAGTAGTTAATCTCTTGAACAAATCGTGTTTTATTTTTCATAAATAATAGGACAAAATCGTCTTTCTGAAGGATAAAACAATAAATAGATGGATGAAGTTTGAAGAGTGCCAGAAAAGAGTAGCTATCACACACGTAAAGATAAGAAATCCCTAGAAAATGAGCGTTCTAAGTGTTAAGCTATAGGCGAATTGAATTGAGGGGTGTTCGGAATATGAAAAAGAGATTATTTATTACACGAAAGTTCCCAGCGCATATAGTTGAACCGTTGAAAGAGTATTATGATATCGAACAATGGGAAGAGGAGGAAGTTGTTATACCACGGGAAAAACTATTGGCAGCTGTTGCAGATTGTGAAGTATTGTGGGTAACGCTTGCTGACCAAGTCGATGAAGAGTTATTATTACACGCACCCAAACTAAAACTCGTGACTAATTTAGCTGTTGGATACAATAACATTGATGTCAAAGCTTTGCGTAAGCGTGAAATAATGGCAACTAATACTCCAGGAGTTTTAACAAATACGACTGCAGATTTAGTATGGGGATTATTGCTTGCTACTGCTCGAAGAATTCCAGAAAGTGAACGATATTTGCGTGAGGGTAAATGGAAAAGCTGGTATCCGATGCAATTAGTAGGTAAAGATGTTTCAGGATCCACTATAGGAATTATTGGTATGGGACGTATTGGCCAAGCTGTTGCTAGACGAGCAAAAGGTTTTGATATGAAAATTTTATACAACAATCGTAGACGTCGCCATGAGGTAGAAGAAATGTATGGCTTTCAATATGTATCATTGGAGGATCTTTTAAAACATTCGGATTTTGTTGTTATTATGACACCTTTTAATAATGACACAGTAGGACTTATAGGAGCAAAGGAACTAGCTTTGATGAAGGATGACGCAGTATTAATTAACGCATCACGTGGTGGCATTATCGATGAGAATGCACTGTATGATACGTTGAAAAATGGTAAGTTGTGGGCAGCTGGGCTAGATGTCTTTGAACAAGAGCCTATAGCTTTGAGTCATCCCTTATTGACGCTTCCAAATGTTGTAGCAATTCCGCACATCGGTAGTGCCTCGCTTCAAACTAGAACTGCTATGCTGATGCTGAACGTTAAAGAGCTTACCGCATATGGGCAGGGCAAGGCTGTAACGAATCGAATAGATTGATGACACTGAAGGTAACAGAAGTAGGGGTACCTTTTGTAATAAAGCTGTAAAGATTTGTTTTTTGGGGAATAAATGGTGTAAATCAACTGTGATTATAAGAGAAGGAGCACATCGTAATTAGATGTGCTCCTTTAACTAATTTCTGCGGGTGTCCAAACATCTGTACCTGTTGCTACGTCAGCACTACGCTTTCGCGTAAAAAACATTGTGCTGCTGTCGCTACGCTTTCGCATAAAAAACAGTTGTTGGACAAAAGCCGATTCCGGACGCATTGTTTATCTTAGCGACGGCTACAATTATGCCTCGGCATAATTGATTAAATAGCGTCAATTATTTATTAAACATATCAAATAAACCGCCAATGCCGCCTTCACCTTTAGATTGACCGCCACCGCCTTGAGAAATTGGTGCTGCAGCGAAGACGCGGCTTGCTAAACGGCTAAATGGTAATGATTGGATCCATACTTTACCTGGACCCTTTAAAGTAGCGAAGAAGATACCTTCACCACCAAATAATGCAGTTTTTACGCCCTTGACCATTTCGATATCGTAATCTACATCAGAAGTCATAGCAACTAAACAGCCTGTATCAACACGTAATACTTCACCAGGTGCTAGAGTCTTTTCGTGAATAGTGCCACCTGCATGTACAAAAGCCATGCCGTCTCCTTCAAGCTTTTGCATAATGAAGCCTTCACCACCAAAGAAGCCAACACCGATTTTTTTCTGGAATTCAACGCCGATTGAAACTCCTTTTGCAGCAGCTAAAAAGGCATCTTTTTGACAAATAATCTTTCCGTTCAATTGGCTTAAATCCATTGGAATAATCTTACCAGGGTATGGAGAAGCAAAATACACATGGCGTTTACCTGAACCAACGTTCGTAAATGTCGTCATGAATAAACTTTCACCTGTAATTAGACGTTTTCCAGCTCCAAATAATTTACCCATAAGTCCACTTTCTAGGCTTCCTGTTGAACCATCGCCAAAGATCGTTTCCATATGGATAGAATCATCCATCATCATTAAAGCTCCAGCCTCAGCTACCACTGTTTCTTGAGGGTCAAGCTCAACTTGCACGTATTGCATATCGTCGCCATATAATTTGTAGTCAATTTCGTGATTATTCATAAAGGATTCCTCCAAAAAATAATTTTGTTATTATATACGATTATAAGTTGTATTAGTTTCATCGTATAATTAAATATTTTAGAAAAAAAGGGAATAAGCTAGTAAATGTCGAATGTAAAACACTAGAATGAGTATTTTTATTTTTGTTTAGCTGGAATTTGTGATTGTTTTAACTTCTTTCAGCGAGTGTCAAACATCCCGCTGAAAGAAGTTAAAACCTCCGGACGCAATTATGCCGAGGCATAATTGATTGCTCACAAAAGACTTTCATCCGTAACTGACATCAATGGTTCAGCTAAAGAAAATAAAGCCACTGACGATTGTCACCGATGTTATTGCTGCAAAAGCACGCTCTTTAGACCTCTATATATTAAAAATTCGGAATTTTGACACACTCAATTCTATATACTATAGAGTAATAGATGATATCTGCTTGAAAGCAATGCAATTGGTAACATTGAGGCAGAGGCACAATAGATAGTTCAGGGGGTGTATGTAGTGGAAATTAAAAACTATATCGGCGGTGAATGGGTAACAAATTCACATTTACAAAGTATAGTAGTGACCAACCCTGCTAATGGGGAGCAGCTAGCTACAATACCGTTATCTACTGCAAGTGAGGTAGATGAAGCGGTAGCGGTTGCAAAAATTGCGCAAAAAAGCTGGGCATTAGTACCTGCACCTAAACGTGCTGACTATTTATATGCCATCGGTCAAAAAATGAAAGAGAAGAAGGAACATTTGGCGACCGTTTTAACAAAAGAAATGGGGAAGGTTATTGAAGAAGCTAGGGGTGAAGTACAGGAAGGGATAGACATGGCCTACTATATGGCTGGTGAAGGGCGACGGTTATTTGGGGAGACAACACCGTCAGAGCTAGCTAATAAATTTGCTATGAGTGTACGGGCACCTATTGGCGTTGTAGGTTTAATAACTCCGTGGAATTTCCCTGTAGCTATTGCGACTTGGAAGTCATTCCCTGCAATAGTTGCTGGCAATACGTTCATTTGGAAGCCGTCAAATGAGACGCCTATGATGGCGTATGAGATGGGCAAAATTTTTGAAGAGGTTGGCTTACCAGGCGGAGTGGCAAATATCGTTTTTGGTACGGGGCCAACAGTTGGAACAGCATTGATTGAACATCCAGATGTTAAGGTCATTTCATTTACCGGCTCTACAACAACAGGCAGTAAGGTAGCAGAGCTAGGTGGTAAACACCTGAAGAAGATTTCATTAGAGATGGGTGGAAAAAATGCAGTCATAGTTATGGATGATGCTGATTTACAGCTAGCTACTGAAGGTATCTTATGGAGTGCATTTGGCACTGCTGGTCAAAGGTGTACGGCATGTAGTCGCGTGATCGTGCATAAAGATGTAAGAGAGGAACTAGAAAAACGTCTATTAGACGAAATGCAAAAGCTAACAATTGGGGACGGCCTGGATGAAGGTGTGAAGATTGGACCTGTGATTAACAAAGCCGCATTGGAAAAGATTAGTCACTATGTGCAAATCGGCAAACAAGAAGGGGCGACATTGTTAGCTGGAGGTAGAATTTTATCTGAGCCTCCTTATGATAAAGGGGTTTATTATGAGCCTACACTATTTACCAACGTGAAGCCTGACATGATTATTGCACAGGAAGAAATCTTTGGTCCGGTCGTTTCTTTAATTGAAGTAGCAAGTTTGGATGAAGCAATCGAAGTAAACAATGGCGTAAAATTTGGCTTATCCAGTTCAATTTTCTCACAAGATGTGAATACGATTTTCCGCGCACAACGAGATATAGATACAGGTATTGTTTATGTGAATGCTGGCACAACAGGTGCTGAAATCCATTTGCCATTTGGCGGCACAAAAGGCACGGGGAACGGTCACCGTGACTCGGGTGTAGCTGCTTTAGATGTCTATACAGAATGGAAAAGTATTTATGTAGACTATAGCGGTAAATTACAAAGAGCACAAATCGATACAGAATAACAGATCAATGAAAGGGGATGTTCTTGATGAAAGTTGTTGTATTAGGTGCAGGTTTAATGGGGAAAGAGGTAGCTCGTGATTTAATAAAAAATAGTAAAGTGGAGCGTGTATTTTTAGGGGATATAGACGTGAAAATAGCGCAGAACTTTGTGGACTCTTTAAATACAGATAAGATTGAAGTTGTAGAGCTTCATGCTGAGCGCGATGACTCGTTATTGGAAGTTATCTCAAAAGGCAATGTAGTCGTTAATGCATTGTTCTATTCCTTTAATGAGCGTGTTGCAAGAGCAGCAATCGCAGCTGGTGTCCATTCCGTGGATTTAGGTGGTCATATTGGCGGTATAACAGAAAAAATATTAGATCTCGACGAAGAGGCAAAAGCAAAAGGTGTAACCATTATTCCGGACTTGGGTGTTGCTCCAGGTATGGTCAACATTTTAGCGGGTTACGGTGCTTCGAAATTAGATGAGGTAGAATCTATTAAACTATTTGTAGGCGGTATTCCAACAGAGCCGAAGCCACCTCTTCACTATACACGTGTATTTTCCCTAGATGGTGTCTTTGATCATTATACAGAGCCGTCAAAAATGATTCAAAAAGGTAAACTTCAAGAAGTTCCATCGTTATCAGGTGTTGAACCTATTTATTTCAAAGATTTTGGTGTGCTTGAGGCTTTTTATACATCTGGCGGTATATCGACATTGTATAAGACATTCCCGAATGTCCAAACACTAGAATATAAAACAATCCGTTATAAAGGACATGCAGACAAGTTTAAGTTATTAGCAGATTTAGGATTCCTCGATGCTAGTAATAAGGTAGAGGTAGAAGATCAAGAGGTTTCTGTGCGTCCAGTTGTTCGTGAGGCACTTAAAAAGAAACTCGAACTTGGTACAAAACCTGATGCAGTGCTACTACGCGTAATTGTAGCAGGTGAAAAAGCGCAACAACAAGTGACTTATGAGTTCGAAATGGTTGTGCGTAAAGATCTGACAATTAATGAAACGGCTATGGCTCGTGCAACAGCAAATACAATTTCTGTCGTTGCTCAAATGATTGGGGAAAATAAAATTACAGAGCGCGGTGTATTTGCACCTGAATCAATTGTACCGGGCGACATTTATATTAAAGAGATGGCAAAACGTGGTGTTGTCATTAAGGAGACGTCGCATATATCAGCAATGATTGTGAAATGGTAGGTGCTTGGTCATGAATTTCGAATTTACCACTGAGCAAGAAATGCTACGTAAAACAGTGCGGCAGTTTGTGGATGCCGAGATTATTCCACATATTGCGAAGTGGGATGCTGAGGGTGGCTTCGATCCGAAGATTTGGTCAAGACTTGCTGAGCTAGGTTTAATGGGTGTTTGTGTACCAGAACAATACGGTGGTAGTGGGATGGATTACAATGCACTCGCCATCGTTTGTGAAGAGCTTGAACGTGGCGATACAGCGTTTCGTACAGCTGTTTCAGTTCATACAGGTTTGAATAGCATGACTTTAATGCAATGGGGAACAGAGGCTCAAAAACAGCAATATCTTGTTCCGCAGGCAAGAGGAGTTCGGATTGGGGCGTTTGGTTTAACAGAGCCTGGAGCAGGGTCAGATGTAGCTGCAATGTCTACCACCGCAGTAAGGGATGGAGATTTTTACGTGTTAAATGGACAGAAAACATGGATTTCCTTATGTGATCTAGCTGACCATTTTATCGTTTTTGCCTACACTGATAAATCGAAGAAGCATCATGGTATTAGCGCATTTATCGTAGAGCGTTCCATGACGGGCTTTACATCGAAGGCCATTAAAGGTAAATACGGTATTCGTGCTGGTAATACGGGCGAGCTCTTTTTTGAAAATCTACGTATACCTGTAGAGAATCGCCTTGGAGAAGAGGGAGAAGGCTTTAAAATTGCCATGTCTGCGCTAGATAATGGTCGTTTTACAGTAGCTGCAGGTGCTGTCGGTCTTATTCAAGCGTGTCTTGAGGCGAGTGTGAAATACTGTCATGAACGCGAAACATTTGGTAAGCCTATTGGCGAGCACCAGCTAGTAGGGCAAATGGTTGCCAAAATGGAAGCGGGCTATCAAATGAGCCGCTTACTTGTATATCGTGTTGGAGAGTTGAAAAACAAAGGTTTACGTAATACGCGGGAGACATCATTAGCAAAGTGGCAGGTTTGTGATTTTGCGAATAAAACTGCAGATGATGCTGTCCAAATTCATGGAGCATATGGTTATTCGGATGAATATCCAGTCGCTCGTTATTTACGTAACTCGAAAGCACCAGTTATTTATGAAGGCACGCGGGAGATTCATACGATTATGCAGGCTGACTATGTATTAGGAAAACGTCAAGATAAGTCATTGGCAAAAATGCTACCAAAATGGCCATTTGAAGAATAGTCGTTTTATGGTGATTATTTATGGATTGGTCTAAAGTTAATTAGACTTGCTTCTTTTAACTTCTTTCGGGGCAGCACCTACAAAATGTGAATATTCTAAGTGAAATTTCATAAAGAAAAAGCCGATTTCCTAAACGTTAAGGGGATAATCGGCTTTTTACTATTCAGTAGTCTTTGTGACCGTAGGAGTCCAAATGATTACAGTTGCTTTCTAGTTAGGATCCGAATTTTGGATTCTTTTTTTATGTTAAAGATTGGTGTTAGGGTCTAATTGTGTCTTAGCGTTCAAATTATACAAGAAAATATTACTAAAATTAACATTTTATATTGCTTTATTCACATAATATGTTATTTTTAGATGGGCAATATAGTTCCAAATAATCAATATATTACCATTGTATAAAGGTAGTACTATAGGAGGATTTTTTATGAAGAAGAAATTAAAACTCAATCAAGTGTTAATTGGAGTAAGTACAATGGCACTGTCGTTCGGAGCGTTACAAGCAGAAGCATCGGCAGCAGAAAAAACGCCTTATAATGTATTACAAATGAAGCCTGTGGGCATAGATACTTCGAAAGATAAAATCGCACATTCTACAACGGCTGATGAAACATTATCATTTGAAAAACGTTTGGAAATGGGAGATTTTTCGGAACACCCAGCTCCAACTATAAAGCTTGCTGAAACGAAGCAATTGCAAGAACAGTACTCGACGGCAGAGCTTAATAAAATGAGCGATAGTGAGCTAATTGATACGCTAGGAAATATTCGCTGGTATCAAATTACAGACTTATTCCAATTCAATGATGAAACAAAAGCTTTTTATCAAAATAAAGAACGCATGCAAGTTATTATTAATGAATTAGGGAAAAGAGGAAGTTCTTTTACGAAAGATGACTCAAAGGGTATTGAAACATTTGTTGAGGTATTGCGTTCTGCATTTTATTTAGGATTTTATAATCAGGAACTAAGTTATTTAAACGAGAGAAGTTTCCAAGATCAGTGTTTACCAGCATTAAAGGAAATGGCTAAGAATCCGAACTTTAAACTTGGTACAGAAGAGCAAGATAAAGTGGTATCCGCCTATGGGAAATTAATCGGTAATGCTTCTAGTGATGCAGAAACAGTTCAGTATGCTGCGAAGATTTTAAAACAGTTTAACGAGAATCTCTCTACATATGAAAGCGATCGTTTAAAAGGGCAGGCGATCTATGATTTAATACATGGTATTGATTATGATCTGCAGTCGTACATGCATAAGACAGGTAACGAAGCGAATACGACGATGTGGTATGGAAAGATTGATAGTTTCATCAATGAAGTGAATAACATTGCACTTTTACATAATGTAGCAGATAACAATAGTTGGTTAATTAATAATGGCATTTATTATGCAGGGCGTTTAGGAGTATTCCATAGTCATCCGGATAAAGGTTTAGAAGTTGTTACACAAGCGATGCATATGTATCCATATTTAAGTGAAGCTTACTTTGTGGCAGTAGAGCAACTTACTACAAATTATGATGGAAAAGACTATAGTGGCAATGCAGTAGATTTAGAGAAAATGCGTGAAGAGGGCAAGAAGCAGTATTTACCGAAAACATATACGTTTGATAATGGCTCGATTGTCTTTAAGACGGGCGCTAACGTAACAGACGACAAAATTCAAAGATTATACTGGGCTGCAAAAGAAGTAAAAGCACAATATCACCGTGTAATTGGGAATGACAAAGCATTAGAACCAGGTAATGCTGACGATGTATTAACAGTTGTTATTTATGACTCTCCAGATCAATATCGATTAAACCGTCAATTGTACGGCTATGAAACGAATAATGGTGGTATTTATATTGAAGAGAAGGGAACGTTCTTTACATATGAACGTACGCCGGAGCAAAGTATTTATAGTTTAGAAGAGCTGTTCCGCCATGAATTCACACACTATTTACAAGGTAGATACGAGGTTCCTGGTTTATTCGGAACAGGTGATATGTATCAAAATGAACGACTAACATGGTTCCAAGAAGGAAATGCAGAATTCTTTGCAGGATCAACGCGTACAAATGATGTTGTTCCACGTCAGAGTATTATTAGTGGATTATCAGATGATCCATCACAACGCTATACAGCTAAACAGACATTGTTTGCGAAATATGGATCATGGGATTTTTATAACTATTCCTTTGCTCTACAGTCCTTTATGTACACGCATCAATTTGAGACATTTGATAGAATTCAAGATTTAATTCGTGCGAACGATGTGAAAAATTATGATGCGTATCGTGACGCTTTAAGTAAAGATCCACAACTGAATGCTGAATACCAAACTTATATGCAGCAATTAATTGATAATCAAGAAAAATACAAGGTGCCACAAGTAACAGAAGATTATTTAGTGGAACATGCACCAAAAGCATTAAACGAAGTGGAGCAAGAAATTGTCGATGTTGCTAACGTACAAGATGTAAAAATGACAAAACATAAATCTCAATTCTTTGATACATTTACACTCGAAGGTACGTATGTAGGCAGTGAAACGCAAGGTGAATCTAAAGATTGGAAAACGATGAGTAAGCAAGTGAACGAAGTACTGGAGCAACTGTCGCAAAAAGAGTGGAGCGGCTATAAAACAGTGACTGCGTATTTCGTCAACTACCGTGTAAATGCGGCAAACCAATTTGAATATGATATTGTTTTCCACGGCATTGCGACGGATGAAGGAGATAATCAAGCGCCTATTGTAAAGATAAATGGTCCATATGCTGGAGTCGAAAATGAAGAAATCCAGTTCAAGAGTGATGGTTCAAAAGATAAAGATGGAGAAATCGTTTCTTACCTTTGGGATTTTGGTGATGGCAAAACAAGTGAAGAGGCAAACCCTACTCATGTATACGATAAAGAAGGCACATATAATGTGACATTAACAGTGAAAAATGATAAGGGAATAGAAAGTAAAGATCATGCAATTGTAGCTGTACGGAAGGGCGCACAAACAGGGAATAATCATCAAGAAGAAACGAAGACAATTCCATTTAATACGCTCCTAAAAGGTAGTTTGATGGCCGATGATGATACGGATGCATACACATTTGAAGTTACGTCTCCAGAAGAAATCGATATTTCTGTCTTAAATGAAAATCAAATTGGCATGACATGGGTGCTTTGTCATGAGTCTGATAAGCAAAATTACGTAGCAGTTGGACAGGAAGATGGAAATAATATAACAGGTAAACTTCATGCGGAACCAGGAAAGTATTATCTATATATTTATAAATTTGATAATGAAAACGGGACATACACAGTAAATGTACAAAATGAAACAAAAACAGAGATAAAACCAAATAATCGTCCAGAAGAAGCGACTACGATTCCATTTAATATGCCCCTAAAAGGTAGCTTGATGGATGATGATCATACGGATGTATACACATTCGACGTTACGTCACCAAAAGAAATCGATATTGCTGTCGTAAATGAAAATCAAATTGGCATGACATGGGTGCTTTGTCATGAGTCTGATATGCGAAATTACGTAGCATATGGACAGGAAGATGGAAATAGTATAAAAGGTAAATATAATGCGAAACCAGGCAAATATTATTTATACATTTATAAATTTGATAATGAAAACGGGGCATATACAGTAAATGTACAATAATTATTAAGAAGAAAGTTTTAGTGTCAAGAGTAGAGGCTGATCTGATCTCTATAATGTATAACCATATATCAAGTGTCTAACTTAAAAAAGAGCAGCAGCTAACGTAAAATACAATAGCTGCTGCTCGTAATTAAGCCGAGAGGGATTCACTTCCTCTCGTTTTTTTAATGATAAAAAAATTCGGAATAATGTAACTTTCCTATTCTTTGGTAGTCTAATTAATAAACAAGTTTATGAAAGGGAGGAATAATAATGAAAAAGAATTGGTTAGCAATTTTACTCATCGCAGTACTAGCTATTTTGCCAGGAATTATTATGCTGGTCTCGACCCCAAAAGTAGAGGCACAAACTAAGAGTACGAGTACGACTACCTATAGCTGGCAAGTATCCTTTACTGAGGCACTAAAAGAAAGCGCTGTAGCGGAAGACGATGTTTACGTAACAAATAGCAAAAATCAAAAGGTAACAGCAACAGTAACATTCGGGGAAGATAAAAAGACAATGATCGTAAGTGATTTAGCACCTGGAAGCTATAAATTACATGTGAAGAAAGAAGCGTTTGTACTAGATGGACCTAAAACAACATCGCAAGTAATAGCATTTACCATCATTGAAAAGCTTGAAGCTGTAAAATCAGAAAAAGAACTACAACAATATTTCGAAACACTTTTAGCTAACTCACAAAAAGAACTGAATGAGGCGACCGTAGAAATGGCAAAGAGTGAAGACAAAGCGAGTGCAGACAACTCCTCTACAACGAATAATCAGGTCGAAGGGGTGGAAGAAGGAGATATTGTTGTTGTCAAAGATGGCTTTATTTATGCTGTAAAAGATCAGGGCATTACTGTAGTAAATGCTAAAGATCCAAAAAAATTACAGTTAGCAACTACAATCAAACTGAAGGAGTCACGATATATTTCGAAACTAGCATTATATGATAATTTATTAATAGTAATTGGGGATGAATATTTAGAAAAAACAGGCACAAGCATGTCGACAGCCTCTTTGTATGATATTTCAAACCCAAAGAATCCGAAGCTTATACGTGAAGTAGGGCAAGAGGGGTATTTAAACGATATTCGAATTACAGATGATACATTATATTTAATCGGGAATATGTATCCGAATTATTGGATGCTTAGAGAGCAAAAAATGCCGGATTTAAAACCGAAAACATTTGATAGTGTAGAAGGAAATGAGTACAAAAGTTTACCTCTAGAGAAAATTTCTATTTTACCAAATACAATGGATGGAACATATAGCTTAATTACAGCGGTGGATTTAAAAAATGGTGCAAAGACAACTGCGAACACTAAGGGGTACTTAGGAGGTAGTAGTGGACTTTATATGTCGGAGAATGCACTTTATTTAACAACACCAGTTTATGATGGAAATCGGGTGCCTGCTTCAGGTCGCATGATGGATATGATCTGGATACCGAGAACAACTAATACACAAGTTTTTAAATGGAATATTGATGGAACTGCCATAAATTTTGTAGGTACGACGGAAGTAAAAGGATCCGTGTTAAATCAATATTCAATGGATGAGTATGAAGGCAATTTCCGCATCGTTACAACCGAAGGAAATGCGTGGGATGAACAAAAAATATCTCGAAACCACCTATTTATTTTAGATGAAAATTTACAAGAGCTCGGTGCAGTAAAAGATTTAGCTCCTGGTGAAAAAGTGTATTCTGCACGCTTTATGGGCGAAAAAGCATATGTAGTAACATTTAAGCAAGTGGATCCATTGTTTGTTATTGATGTGGCAAATCCGAAAAAACCAACTGTGCTAGGTGAGCTAAAGATTCCAGGCTTTAGTAACTATTTGCATCCATTAGACGATACACATTTAATCGGCATTGGCTATGATACCGAGCAACGCTATGATGCATATTCGAAGCGTAATTTTACGGTCACAACTAATATGAAAATGTCATTGTTCGATGTTTCAGATTTCAAAAATCCAACGGAACAATCAACAGTAAAAATAGGCGGAGAAGGCTCGTACTCTGAAGTTCAATACAATCCGAAAGCACTATTCCGCAACAAGGAATACAATTACTTCGGTTTCCCGGTTGTCCTGTATGATGCAGGGAAGGGTGATGAAATCGTCTACAAAGGTCAAGGCGCGCAAATCTATGAAATCACTGCAGATAAAGGAATCGTCCTAAAAGGAAATATTGTTAATAAAAGCACTGGCGATCAGTATGAAAATTGGGAGCAGCGTGTACAGCGAGTAGTCTATATAGATGACGCTCTTTACACAGTAGCGAACAATGAAGTGAAGAGCTATCAGCTAAAAGACTTCAAACCACTTGATACATTAACTGTAAAATAAAAAGGAAAGTCCAATAACCTCAATCTTGAGGTTATTGGACTTTCGCTGTGGTTATTTTTGACGATATGGAAGAATTTCCGATACTGTCACGAATTCATAGCCTTGCCCTTGTAAATAAGCAAGCACGGAATCAAGACCATCGGCAGTCGATTGATGAATATCATGCATTAAGACAATGGCGTTATTGTGTAAATTATTTTTGACATTAGGTAGTAACTGTTGCGCATTGCGATACTTCCAATCTAATGTATCGATCGACCATAAAACAACAGGAACTGGAATTTGACCGTTGATAGTATCGTTTGTTGCTCCATACGGTGGTCTAAATACAGTTGGCTTTTGGTTAATGGCCTTTTCTATCTCCGCAACTGTAGATGTGTATTGATTTACTGCCGACTCTAGTGACAGTTTTGTTAATACAGGATGGTTCCATGAATGATTCCCTATTTCATGTCCTCGTGCAAGAACATCTCTTGCGATATCAGGATAATATTGTACACGACTACCAAGCATAAAGAAGGTAGCTTTTGCGTGATATTTATCAAGAGTATCTAATATCTGTTCTGTAACCTTTGGATGTGGACCATCATCAAAAGTTAAGGCAATACGCTTTTTGTTTGGATCACCTGTATTAATTGGCTTTACCGGCTGTTCCATAGCAATCTGGAAATCAGAGGCTAACAACGGATTGATAAGTGATAGTGGGAGCTTCACAATTGGTGGACCTGCTGCTCCGCTAGCAATCTCATACTCATCAAAATAGAATTGTATCGAATCATCAACGATAGCAAAGCGATTAAAGTTAGACCACTTCGGTTCAGTTGACTTTATTAAATCATCCTTGAAAAGCTCATCCTTTAACTTAAGGTTTTGTTGTAAGTCGTTACGTATATGAGTAGCTAAGACTGATAAATTGTTTTTATCGTTGTTCAACAATGTTTTAATGGAAATTAGTTCACCAGTTTCATGATTGATGAAGAATGTTTTTGTTGAAACCTCGGGGTTGGCGCCGCCTGTATACAACATTTTTGTTAGCACAAAGGAATAGTATTGCTTTTGATATGGGAAAGTTTCCAAACTAATATTAAGCTCACCCATTACCTCTTTATCTTTATTTTCTTTCATAGATGACAGATAGTTTTCTTTTGAATCCGTTATGTACTGTAATACAGCATCGTTAAAAGCTTTATTATCTGTTTCTGGATAGTGAATAGCAAAAGGTGTTCGCTTATCATTAGAGACATCTGTTACAATACGTATACCTGGAAACGCAGAGCTATCTGTGGATAGATTACTCTTTATTGAATCTGAAGTTGTCTCTTTAGAGGCACTAATTTTTTGAAACTTAAAGTCATCCTTTGATAGGATAATGACTAAAATAATAGTTGTTAATGTAATGATGAGGCCAATTAATAGGAAATCAATCATTGGGCCGCGTTTTTTTCTGCGTTCCGGCATTTTTGTGGATACGCTCCTTTCCTTATTTAGTTTTTTAGACTGCTTATAAAATCAGACGTGTTAGTCATTGAAAAAGTTATACGAATCTATGAAGTTTTGCTATCAATTTATGGGAAACCCATCTCCATGAATAAATTACTCAGTAGCTACCATTTTTAGCATATGAAAGCCAAAGTACTTTGGTTAAAAGTTTAAAAAAATTTTAGTTGAGTTTTTATTTGCAGTTCGATACTATTGGCAAGGAACCCTTTAAAGGAGGCAGATAACTGTAATGGTTTTACATGAAGTGGACAATGAATTTACGATTGACTGCTTATTGCTTGCAGGTCGAATTATGATTGAAAGTGGTGCAGAAACATACCGTGTGGAGGATACAATGCTACGCATGGCACATTCTCAAAATATGCTGGATGCGCAATGTTATGCTACACCTACAGGGATCATTTTTTCGTTAGGCAAGACACAGCCGACGAGAATTACATCAATTTCCAATAGGGTAACAGATTTGCAAAAAATAGCCTTGGTAAATTCAGTATCTCGGAGACTCACATCTCACATGATAACATTAGAAGAAGCTTATGACGAGCTAAAGTCGATACAAAAAACAAATTATTTTTTACCAATATATATTCAAGTCATATCAGCGGCTCTTGCGAGTGGTTGTTTCCTTATAATGTTTAAGGGAGGATGGTCTGATTTCCTTTTTGCATGTTTAGCAGGGGGATTAGGCTTCCTAGTGCTTTTATTGATAAATGATTTAACAAGAGTGAAATTTTTCGCAGAATTTACAGCTTCTTTAGTAGTAGGGTCTATAGCTGTCTTTTCAGTGAAATATGGCCATGGTACAGAAATAGATAAAATTGTTATTAGCTCCGTTATGCCACTAGTACCAGGTATTTTGATCACGAATGCAGTTCGGGATTTAATAGCAGGTCATTTTATGTCGGGGATGGCGAAGGGTGTAGAGGCCTTTTTAACAGCTTTTGCAATCGGTGCAGCTATTGCTGTCACTCTATCGTTTTAGGAGGCAGACGACATGGACTATATCGTACAGTTGATTCTTAGTTTTTTTGCGACTACAGGTATCGCAATTATTTTTAATGTACCTAGAAGAAATCTAGTTTATTGTGGTTTTGTTGGGGTAGTAGGCTGGATGATTTACTTCATTCTAACAGAACATGGCATGGATGTAGTATATGCCTCATTCTTTAGTTCTTTCATAATTGCTATCGTTTCCCATTTATATGCTCGGCGCTTCAAAATGCCAATGATTATTTTTATTGTCGGCGGTATTATCCCGTTAGTTCCGGGAGGTATGGCTTATAATGCAATGAGAAATATTGTAGAGGATGATTATATACAAGGGCTACAGTATGGATTAAAGGCATTTTTAATTACAGGTGCCATCGTTATAGGACTTGTGTTTGCAGAGGTACTAATACAGCTTATTTTCCGTTCTGTACGTACCAGTAAAGCGACATTCCAAAAGGTCTACAAGAAATAAGACACTCATCAAATGTAAGAGCACGGCGGATAGAACAAATATAAAAAAGGAGGTTGCGTTTTAAACGTAACCTCCTTTTTCAAATTTACTATTTAACTAGTAATGCTTCAATTTCCTCTGCGTGAATTGGTTTACTAATATAGTAACCTTGAATAGCATCACAGCCATAAGAAATCAAAAGATCTGCTTGTTCAGCAGTTTCGACACCTTCTGCTACAACTTTAAGTTCCATAGATTTTCCGAGTTGCACCATACCGTGCATTAGCTTTTGCGTTTTTTCGGACTTTAATAAAGAACTTGTAAATGTTTTATCGATTTTCAATGTATCTATTGGTAGAATTTGCATATATCTAAATGAACCATACCCGGTACCGAAATCATCTAGTATAAAGGCAATACCTTCATTTTCAAGCTTACGCATTTGCTGTGTGATAAAGGTAGCGGCTTCTGCTTCTAGCGCAAATTTCTCAGTGATTTCAATTTGAATAAGGCTTGCAGGACAGCCGGTTTTTGCCAAAGTTCCAAGGATTGACTTTGCCATGTTTTTATCACGGAATTCGCGTACAGAAGAGTTAATGGATACTTTTAAACCAAGACCAGCTTTTTGCCAGATTAGCGCCTGTTCACAAGCTTTTTCTAGCATAAAGGAACCGATATTATTAATAAGACCAGTTTCCTCAGCGATTGGAATAAGCTCATCTGGTGAAACAACGCCAATTACTTCATCTTCCCAACGAACTAGTGCTTCTACAGCTGTAATTTTACCTGTATAAACATCAATTTGCGGCTGATAGAGGACTTTTAGATTTTTTTGGTCAAGAGCCTGAAGTAAACGTTTTTCAATTAAAGCTTTACGATTTAATGCTTTATGTGTTGCTTTGGATAGTGAGACGATTTTATCGCCACCTGCTTCACGGACAGTTGTAATAGTAGCAATGGATGCCTTCATTAGTTGGGAGAATGTAGTTTGATCCTCTGGATAACGTGTAATTCCGCCACTAATAGAAATAGGGACAGCAACATTACTGTTATAAATTGGATGTTGTTGTAAGTAAGACAGGAAGCCTTGAATAAACCATTCACTTAATGGTGTAATCACGACAAAATCATTTTCGTTAATACGTGCCATTGTACTATCTTGGAAGTACATTTTTATACGATTTGTAAACTCTACAATAAGACTTTGACCGATTTGCTGATCATGTAACTCTTTTAATGTATAAAATTTATCAATACTTAAATAGACAAAAGAAAAGTTTCTTTCATCCTCAATCATATTGGAAATCACTTTTTCAAGTCGATGTGCATTCATCAGACCAGTTTCTGTATCAATATAAGCGATTTTTTCCAGCTGATGTTGAATTGACTTGGACTTGGTGATATCCTTTTCAATTAATAAAAATTGTTGCTCATTTGTTTCGATATTAAATGTAGGGATAGCTGTTAGTAGTACCCAATAAGATTGACCCGCTTTTGTAACTTTTTCGACTTCACCTTGCCACGTTTGGCCAATGTTTAAATTCCGCCAGATGGTATTTGTGATTTTTTCACTTTCTTTATTTTCGGGGAATAATTGCCAAAATGTTTTACCAATCACGCGTTTTGGTGTCCATTGACTCGTTTTTAGAAATTCATTATTACATTCTAAAATGAACCCATCATGATCAAGTGTTACTGTCATAAATGTCGAGTCTAATCCCTTTTTTAAGTCTACGAGAGTGCTGCTACTTGAGACAGAATTAATCATTAACTCTGGTAGCATGAACATCATAAGAACGAAATGCTTTCCTTGTTCAGTAAATGGTTTAGCTAGTAGCGCTGTTGTAATTTCTTCATTTGTATACGTTTTTAATTGAATTTGATTGATATACGTGCTGTCATTATTTTGCATAATAGCTTGAAAGGTTTCTAATGAAAGCTGACGTAGTAAATTTTCATGAATGAATAAAGTGGTATGTTCTTTAATAGTAGTATCTGAAAAATCAAATAGCTGTTCAGCAAGCTTTCCCAAATTTATAACTTGTCCATCTTGATTCATGACAATAGCAGGAAAAGGAAGTGAATTTAAATAATGTTCATCGATCGTAAATGATTTTTGCATATGACTCATGATTATTCGATCTCCTTGAGTAATCTATATATACTATTATTATAGTTAATTATCGGGAATTAGTCATTATGAATATGATTGTAAATATTTGATAATAAAAAATTTCGGGACTTTTTTAGTTAGGAATAAGGAAAAAATTGAAGAAAAATAACATTTTTTAGTATGAATATAGGGATCTAGAATTATTGGAAAGATTGAAAAAAATAGTATTAATCGTCTCCTGAGCGATGATATGGGGAGAACCCGGACCTTAAATGGAGTTGTTACTCAACAATACGCCATTGATGGTTTCCATTTCGTTATTGTTTGCAGGTATTTAATTACCTACATATTTATCTTCATTCAGTGGGTGCCCTAACACCTACTGTTAAATTGCCACAGGACGTGGCTATCTTAAACTGGGCTTCTCTATGTATTTTTTACTTTATTACAGTTTCTAGCACCGATATTTGTTGTTGCCTATGTCTCTCTTAGTTTAAAGAAATGGCCATCGAAATATCAAGTGATAGGGATTATTGGTACACTTATAGGTTTTTCCCTCCTACTAACGAATGTTTCATTTGACGATTTATTAGTTAGTAGTAAAGCCTTATTGGGGAGTAGCGGTTGGTCTTACGTTTGCCTTCTACACATTGTACCCTGCAAGTTTGATAAAAGAATGAAGTGTCCTACTTGTTGCCGTATGGGGAATGCTTATTGGAGGATTTACATTAGAGATTAATTGTTGCATTTGGAGTCAAATCTGTTGTTTTTGTGCTATTTTAAGTAGAAACAAGTATGATTTCTAGAATTAAACCGCTACAGCAATGGTTATTTCAGTTATCGTATTTAGGTTTTGGCAATTTGTTGATGTCTTCGTTATGCTTGTTTATTTAACATGGCTTTCTGTAGGTGAAGAAAAAGCGTAAAAATACTATCTGTATAGGAGTTATTCACTATATTTGAAATTTGTGGAACTCCTTTCTAATAATAAGGGGGAAGAATATGAAAGAAGTTTTTTCCTATGTGAAGCCTTATAAATGGACAGCATTTATCGCGTTATGCTTAATGCTGTTGGAATTGTTTGTGGAGCTCGCTCAGCCACTTATCATGGCTAAAATCATAGATGATGGAGTACGAGCTCAAAATCAAGGGATGATTTGGCAATGGGGAATTGTTTTACTTGGCTTATCGTTCGTAGCCTTTATAGCCGGTGTCGTTAATTCGTATTTTTCATCGCATACAGCACAGAGTTTCTCCTATGATTTACGAAATGCATTGTTTGAAAAAATACAATCCTTTACATTAACCACTTATCAAAAATTTTCAACAGCTTCTCTTATTACAAGGTTAACGAATGATGTAACGCAAGTTCAGACGGTGCTGTTTATGAGTTTGCGTATTATGCTTCGTGCACCACTTGCCGTTGTTGGCAGCATCGTTATGGCTTTTGTAGTAAATGCTAAATTAGCGTTGTTTTTAGTTATTGGCGCACCGATTATTTTGATTTTTCTTATTTTTATGGTGGCAAAAGGTGTGTCTTATTTTGGACTTGTGCAAAAAAGAATGGATCGTTTAAATCGTGTACTACAGGAAAATTTACAGGCTATACGATTAGTGAAGGCTTATTTACGTGGTGCGTATGAAGCATCTCGTTTTGATGAAGTTGCCTCACGCTTAAAAATAGATACTGTAAAGGCTTTACGCACAATGGAGTATATTATGCCTGTGCTGTTATTCATCATGAATATGAGTCTGCTTGCAGTACTGTGGTTTGGGACAAAACAAATAGCTTCAGGTACAACACCGCTAGGAGATGTAGTTGCCGTTGTCAATTATGCAATGCGTATGACAGGCTCGTTTTCGATGTTTGCCTTTATTATTATTTTTTATGCGCGTGCAAAAGCCTCCGCAGAGCGTATGGCAGAAGTTCTTTCAACTAAGAATGAGATTGAGCTACCATCATCTGCAGAGAAAACGTCTAAAGGCTTGAATTTTGGAGAATTGGCTTTTGAGCATGTTAGCTTTACTTATCCTGGGGAAGACTCGCCTGTACTATCCAATGTAAGCTTCCAAGTGAAATCTGGTGAAAAGCTTGCCATTATGGGGGCAACAGGTGCAGGGAAATCTACGTTGTTACAGCTTATTCCACGTTTCTACGATGTGACTGAAGGTAAAATAGTAGTAGAGGGGAAAGAAGTACAGCAATGGGATTTACAAGAGCTGCGTGAAATCATCGGCTATGTTCCACAACAATCGTTATTATTTACAGGAAGCATTGCTGATAATGTTCGTTGGGGCGATGCAGAGGCTGAAATGGATGCAGTGCTGCAGGCTGCAATGCAAGCACAAATTCATGCTTCTGTGGAGGATTTCCCGAATGGTTACGAGACAAAAGTCGGTCAGAAGGGTGTTAATCTTTCAGGCGGTCAAAAACAAAGATTATCGATTGCAAGAGCGTTATTAAGAAAAGGGCATATATTAATGCTTGATGATAGTACAAGTGCACTTGATGTTAAAACGGAGCAGGCATTATGGGAGGCTTTGAGTGAAGAACAAGCAACAATGCTAGTAGTCACTCAAAAAATTCGGACAGCTAAAGGTGCAAGTCGCATCTTACTCATTGATGCAGGAAAAGTGGTTGCATATGGGACGCATGAAGAGCTTTTACAAACGTCAGTGCTTTATAAAAAAATCGCAATCTCTCAACAGGAGGTGGAGGAATAATGAGATTTTTCCAAAAGCCTTTTGGCTATGAGCCGATTTTAACGAAAGATGGTGTGAAGCAAGTTGTTAAGAAAAAGAAGAGACCTCGCGCAACAGATTGGAAAAGCACACTACTACGTTTATGGAAAATAGTCGATGAACAACGTGTACTACTAATTATTGTGCTGTTACTTGTCTTGGCGAGTTCCATCTTGTCTCTTCTTGGACCGTATTTAATTGGTAAAATGATTGACATGTACGTAACGCATGGAGAGCTTACAGGACTTGAAAAAGGGATTATGCTGTTAATCGGCATTTATGCTCTATTAGCAATATCATTATTTTTGCAAAACTATTGGATGATTGGTGTTGCCCAACAAACCATATATAGATTACGAACGAGTGTCTTTGCTCATTTCCAAAGACTGCCGATTACCTTTTTTGATCGTCGTCAGCATGGAGAATTAATGAGTCGGATGACGAACGATATTGAAGCAGTTAGCTCAACATTAAATAGCTCCTTTATCCAAGTGTTTTCTAGTGTAGTAACGCTTACAGGAACAGTGATTATCATGCTAAGTTTAAGCCCCTTACTAACGGTATTAACGATGACCATTATACCGGTTATGTTTTGGGCGATGCGTTGGATCACACGAAGAACCGCACCATTATTTAAGGAGCAGCAAGCGGCCATAGGAGCTCTGAATGGCATGATTGAAGAAACGATTTCGGGCCAACGGATTGTCAAAGCTTTCTCACAAGAGGAACGCATGAAAGCGGAGTTTCGCGAAAAAGGTTTACGCTTAAAAAGTACTGGCTTTTGGGCGCAGACATATTCAGGGTATATACCAAAGGTCATGAACTTTTTAAACAATATGAGTTTTACAATTGTAGCTGGTATTGGCGGTGTACTTGCTTTTTATGGGCATGTATCAATCGGAGTAATTGTTATTTTTACAGAATACGCGAGGCAATTTACACGACCTTTAAATGATTTGGCTAATCAATTTAATACCGTGCTGTCAGCGATTGCTGGTGCTGAGCGTGTATTTGCGTTACTGGATGAACAGCCCGAGGAGGAAGCTGCTTCAGCACGGGAGCATAAGCTATTAGGGCAAGTTAGCTTTCGGCATGTGTACTTTAAATATGAGCAAGCAGCGGAAGCTTACACTTTGAAGGACATTAATTTTAACGTGGAGCCCGGACAAACGGTAGCTCTGGTTGGAGCAACCGGTGCAGGAAAAACAACGATCTTGCAGCTTATTGCAAGATTTTATGAAGTATCAAAGGGTGAGGTTTTATTTGATGGTGTAAACGTTCAGCAAATAGAACGACAAGCACTGCGCTCGCAAATGGCCTTTGTGTTACAGGATCCGTTTCTGTTCGAAGCGTCTGTACGTGAAAATATTCGTTATGGTCGATTAGATGCTAGTGACGAAGAGATAGAGGAAGCGGCGAAGCGTGCAAATGCACATGACTTTATCATGATGCTAAAGGATGGCTATGACACTGTACTTGCTGCAGATGGCAGTGGAATTTCGCAAGGTCAAAAGCAGTTATTATCAATAGCACGAGCTTTGATTGCTGATCCGAAAATTTTGTTGTTGGATGAGGCGACAAGTAGTATTGATACTGTTACGGAGCTTGCGATTCAAGAAGCTCTTGATGTGTTAATGCAGGGGCGCACAAGCTTTGTTATTGCTCACCGTTTAAATACAGTACACAATGCTGATATTGTGCTTGTTATGCGCAAAGGTGAGTTAGTTGAAGCAGGCCCTCAACAAAAATTAATGGAATCAGGTGGTATTTATGCGCAGATGTTACAATCTTCATCTCATCATCTTGATGAGTAGTGTGAAAGTAACGATGTAGGTATAAATCTCATTCATCCAGTATAAAAAAGAGTGATTTCGAACATTTGGAATTGCTCTTTTTTAGTTGAAGTATTGATTTTTATTCTATAATTTAAATGTAATTTATTGGGATAAATAGTATAATTAAGTATGAATGGCTAAGAGGGAATATTTCTTTTAGGTGAGGGAGCAACTAGATGCTCACTGGCAGCGGAAATAGGGCCTGCAAATGAATGGGTTGTATAAAAATGCATACCTTATTCTAGTAATTTTCAGTTTATAACCGTTGAAAATCATATAAAACCTTTTAATTTCACTATATTTGGAGTAAAATTGTTAATAAATAGAAATGATTAGAAGTGGTTAGTATAATTTGTTGCCAGCTTATTTTCTTTCTTGCTACAATAGGGCAATAGTCTGATACAAGAACGGAGTAAATGATGAATATTTCAGTGATGACAGTGTCTTTTCCGTTAGATGGAGAAACATTAAATGAATTAAAATTATTGTGTGAAGAAGCGACCACACATGATTATCGTGTATATGAGACTGCTATGGGTTTGCCTATGGCGGGTTCCTTTGAAACGAAGGGATTTATGGTACTTGCATATGAAGATGACAAAGATGTATTAGTTGGTGCAGCCAGTGCAATAGATTTAATGGGACTGCATACATATGAATGGTCTTTAGTTGTAACACCTACGTACCGTCAAAAGGGAATTGGAACTGCTTTAGTGGAAGCTTTACAGGCCGGCCTCGAAGAGCGTGGGGCAGAAGGTCAATTGGCGGTAGTGATTGATGGATCGCCTTTTGGACACACATTTATTGAAAAGAAAGGCTTCACATATAGCTTCTCAGAGGCCACTTTAGAAACAAGAGCAGAGTCAGTAGAATTAAAGAATAATATCGAAATTATTCCTTATACAGATGAACAGGCAGAGTTGATTGCCATCTATAGTGCGGCGTTTGGAGATCTACCTGAAGAGTCTAAAGAGCTAATCGCTTTTAATACATCAACTACTGGAAGAAAGCTATGGATAGCCCGTAAAGATGGAGAAATTGTTGGAACAGTGACGACTGCCCAGGAAAATGAAATTCAATGGGTAACGGCATTGGCAGTTCATCCAAACTTTGAGGGGCAAGGAATTGGTACTGCAATGCTGTCATTTTCCAAAGATTATGCGAGCAAAATTGAAGCTAAATTCGTCATGCTCGATGTAGAAATTGACAATAGAAAGGCGCTTTCTGTTTATGAGAAGGCCGGCTTTATGAAAGCTCAACAAATAGACTATTATGTAAAACAATAAGTGAAGAGTGAGGAGTGTGCTCCTCACTTTTTTGTGTTCAGCAATGAAGTCCAGACACACCAGTGAAAAGGAAGTGAAATTTTCAGGTAGAGATAGACGAACTACGTAAATGGATGGGGAAGACCTTACTTTCTAAGAAGATTCCGAGGAACATCATTCGAGTCCGTAATTTAAGGTCAAAATAATTTTATAATGATATCTAATTTAGATAACTGTAAAACATTAAATTAATGTCATATTATGAGTTTAATATTATATTATTTTTAAAATCATTATAATAGGAAATTTCTCGATGGAGTAAAAAACTATAAACTTTTTTAGAAAAAAGTGTTGACGTTTTTAAATTAAGTGTGTAATATTATACAAGTCGTTAAGACAGCTACTAAAAAACAGCTAAACTAGTTGTTGACATAGAGTTTACGACATGATATTATATAAAAGTTGCTACTGAGAAAACGGCAACGAAATGAACCTTGAAAACTGAACAAGCAAAACGTAATCAATAAAGTTTTTACTAGCTAACCTCGAGTTAGTGAACGAAACAAAATTTTGGACATCAAACATGATGCCAGCAAAACAATTTGAGCTAATCAAATTTCTTTTTATGGAGAGTTTGATCCT
>NZ_JBIVCA010000023.1:0-84695 GCF_044746345.1 Lysinibacillus sp. NPDC086135
AGGCGACTATCTCCTATAGGAAACCCAACAGATCCCCAGTTGTCCGGATCAACTGGAAATTATATCGGATAGAGCTCTTACTACTAATATACGAGGGGGTAGATAGTATGAACAAAAATTATGTTAGCGCCGTGAAACAAAAAGGGGAAATCGTCTAATTAAAGTGTTTCCTCAAATTGAAAGGGGAAAATTAATTGAATCAAGCTCTACTTATTATTGATGCGCAGCAAGAATTAATGGATGGTAATGAGAAAGAAAGGGCTGTTTTTAAGAAGGAACAGCTTATTAGAAATATCAATTTAGTCATCGAAAAAGCAAGAAAATCCAATGTTCTAGTCGTCTTCGTAAGGGATCTCGATGTTGCTGAAGGTAAAGGGAAAGGATTCGCTATTCATTTCATAATGGCATTAATGTTCCTAAAGAAGCAAGGGTTTTCGATAAAAAAGCAACGAATTGTTTCCATGGGACTGAACTGTTAAATCATTTTCGATCTCAAGAAATTAAACATGTTGTTGTAATGGGGTGCTCGACGCAGCACTGTATAGATAGCGCCGTAAGAACTGCGACTATTAGCGGTTTGGATGTCACGTTAGTTGGTGATGGTCATTCAACAGCGTGTAGTGATGTTTTTAGTGCAGAACAAATTATAAAGCATCATAACAATACACTTCATGGTCATTACAATGTCGAACACTTTTCTGTTGTTAGAAATTCGGAAGAAGACTTGTTTCATCCTACACATGATTCTTATAGATAAGAAAGAACATTCAAGGGCATTCAGATAAAATTAAATTATACAGGATCTCTTACTGGCTTGATAAGAAAAGCTTATATCTTAAATTACAAAGTAATAAAAGATATAAGCTCTTTTTTATGGTCTGTTCGTAGAAATTGTCGATTTTCTAGAGGAGAATCCTTTGAAGCAATATAAGGAAGTATCTATTATTAGTATATAAATTGTAATTCGAAAGGTGGATTTGTATGACGATTTATATTGCACTTCTTAGAGGAATTAATGTAGGCGGGTACAATAAAATAATCATGGCACAATTAAGAAGTTCTCTTGAGCAACTAGGATTACATAATGTGAAGACATATATCCAAAGTGGAAACATCCTTTTTGAATCAGAGGAAACCGAGGAGCTTTTGCATAGGAAAATTCACGATAAAATAAAAGAGGATTTTGGGATATCTAGTGTTGTTGTTATGAGGACAGCAGAAGAAATACTACAAATTGTTAGTCAAATTCCTTTTTCAAATCAGGAGATTTCACAAGCGGAGCAATCCTGTAAAGGAGAATGCTTGCATGTTGCATTGTTGCCGGCAGCTCCTTCGAAGGTCAATAGCGACATGTTTTTATCCTATGCAAACGAAAGAGAGCTTAGTGTCATTGATGGAAGAAATGTGTATCTATTATTTCATGACAGCATTCGAAACTCCAAACTCGGTAATCATCTGAAAAAGCTTGAAATTCCAGCAACTGTCCGTAATTGGAAAACGCTCATGAAACTTTCAAGTATGGTCGAGGAATTCAAACATAAGAAAAGTGAACAATGATTTTAATTCTGGCAATAAAATGGCTGAATATCCAGAAATTTCATGATTTGTTCATAAATTTTTGGGAATTATGTGGTAAACTAGTAATGTCATGGTTAACAGACGAACACGCATAAAAAAGTCTAGGTATTCACGGCACTGAGTACCATTTTTAAGACAGTAAGAAAACACCTTATTTTACAACCAGTTGACGGTATTGAACCGGCGACTGGTTGTTTAATTTCGTTTTAATTCGAATATTGTTATAATAGTAAATGTATTCTTCGACAATATTTATTACACACGCATTTGTTGTGCGATAAATATCATCGAGGTAGAACGTTTCAATTGGGGAATTATCAGCGGGCGTGCCTTTACGAGACATGCTCATGATAATTCCTTTTTCTTTGACTGCTTTCTGATACGCGTAAGATGTGTAAACAGAACCTTGAATTGAATCGTACAGAAGAACGACTTTCAAAGAAGAAAGCCAAAGATCTATACGATTTAGGAAAGATGAATGAAATAGAAGTAGGCACATTCAAGGGTCTTTCTGAAATCCATCAATATCTATTTGAAGATGTTTACTTCTTTGCTGGAAAAGTTCGAGAGGTCAATATAGCAAAAAGTAATTTCCGATTTGCGCCAGTAATGTATCTTAACCAATCTTTGAATCGCATAGATAAAATGCCACAAACTACTTTTGATGAAATCGTTGAAAAGTATGTTGAAATGAATATCGCCCATCCTTATAGAGAAGGCAACGGCAGAGCGACTAGGATATGGTTAGATTTAATCTTTAAGAAAGAACTTCATAAGGTTGTTGATTGGAATAAGATTGACAAGGAAGATTATTTACTGGCTATGGAACGTAGTCCGATTAGAGATATTGAAATTAAGCATTTGCTACAAAATGCTTTGGTAGATGAAATTAATAGCCGTGAAGTTTTCATGAAGGGGATTGATATTAGCTGTTACTATGAGGGATTTACTGAATATGACATTGATGACTTATAAAAAAGGGGCTGTTTAAATTATCTTAGGGTGACAACCTTCAACGTGTAGTAAATAGACCGAACATATTATATATAATATGTTTGGTCTATATTTCTGTTCGTAATTGGAATTGGGTGTTTGATTGGAAATTATCTCAATTATTTTTAAGGGAGATTGTGAAAAATTGTACTAACTAACGGTGCAGCATTCCTGTTTGAAGGATGATCGAGGTCTTGAAAGAAAAGGAGCCCTCTAGTATGATGCATGAGTGTCAACGACCATTGACCCATCATCAAACAAGGAGGACTCCTTTATGCATTCTAAATGGAATAATAAAATTAATCAAGAAACTGAAAATACATTCG
Source organism: Lysinibacillus sp. NPDC086135 (assembly GCF_044746345.1). NCBI lineage: Bacteria > Bacillati > Bacillota > Bacilli > Caryophanales > Bacillaceae > Lysinibacillus > Lysinibacillus sp. NPDC086135. The sequence continues at coordinate 2,898 of NZ_JBIVCA010000023.1, forward strand.
TTATTGGTATGGATATTGCCAAGCAGAAGTAGAAGGTTACTTTAAACAGATATACCAAAGTGAAACTATAAATTTCATATCTATATTAAATGAAAATCTGAAAGAAAATGTGCAATAAAAAGAACAGCTAACAATTAAGCTAACTGTTCAAAGGGTTCTAAAAAAAGTGAATTATTATTAGGTGTTCATATCAACAGATTTTACTTGGTAATTATCTTCAGAAGTATCTACAACAGCAGATATTTTTTTATTCTCATTACCAACAACATGACCTTCTAAGTATACTTCATGAGTTGCATATTCACCTGAAGAACTAACTTCATTTATAGTAACATCGATATTGTTTTCGTTTTTAAAATGCTCAACTGTAGCTTGTATAGCTTTTTCTTTAGTATCTGACCATGCTTCTTCACTAAATTCCTTAGGCATACCTTGGTCGATAAGGAAAAAAGCTATTAGAGCTAGAGCGATAATTGTAGTACCACCAAAAATAGCTATAAATTGAATTTTTTTGTCTTTCATAAAAACTCTTACCTCAAATCATGTTTTCTTATTATTTATTAACAATAGTAATTCTACAACACGATTTTAGTTTTAACAATTAAATTTGAGTTACATAAAACTTATAATTTTGTAAGTTTTAGTATCAATAAATATACACGAGTGTTACTGAATGTAGTGTAGTGTTATACCAATCCTAATTTAGAATAATGAATTTGGAAAACCATGCTTTTATGGATAAAATCGACTGTCTTTTGCTTTTTAATACACTTACCGCAATACAATTTTTCAATTGTAGTTTTACAAAAAAGATTGAACATTTAAAACAAAATTCGATTATTTAAAATAAAGATTGATAATTGATAAGAAAGTTTGATTAAAAATCCTGTGTTGATGTGCAGGATCTTTTCTTATTCCACAATCGGGCCAGATTATGAAATTATTTAGACAGTTTAGTTCAATAAGAAATAGCAATTAAAAAAATGATATATTTAGAAATAAAGGGATGAGGTTTGCGAAATGAAGAAAATAGGAACTATCCTTTTAGTTTTGCAACGCCATCAATTAAGTATGAAGTAATCAACTACTTAAAGGTATTCTGAAGTTCAAGTCCCTTAGAGTCTAGAAGAATAAACGGAAGTATCTATTATAATATTTATTCATTATTTTTCGCTATACAACTAAAAAGGAGTGGAATGATGTTTTTCTTAACACGTGAACGACAGGAAGTATTCAACGCAGCACATACATATCCATTTGAGGAAGAGTTCGATGCTGAATTTGAAGATCATTTATATGAGCATTTAGCCGAGTATATAGATGTCTTACCACAAAAGTTTCAGTCGGGAATTATTGAACGAACTTTATTCCGAAATGATACTTTAATGGAAGAATTTGAAGAATGGTGCAATGTGACAATTGAGCAGTTCACAACTAAGAGTAATGCTATTTATGAAAAGCGTGAAGCAATTGTTGAATGCTTTAATCCGTCAGCACAAACCGTTTTTTCACAATCATTTCATGATGGTAAAATTTTAAATGCTGAGCAACAAGGAAATAATTTTACGCTTCTATTAGATATGAGTGGCGGGTTTACAGTCGAGTCAATTGTGCAGTTAGTTTTTCATGATGCACAAACAGAAGGTAATCTAGAAGGCTATTACGTGTATGACGAATTAATAATGATCGAAGGTAGCTTTGCATTACGAGTTTTATCTAGTTTTGGTAGCCCTTATGCTGAATGGACGATTTTCTTCAAAGATGTGACAGCAAAATACTTGTATCGTCCTGCAGTTTATATTGAACCGGGAGAAGTCGCTACGTGGGATGATTATGTTATTGCGCTAAACCTAGATGACAAATACTATATTGTAAAAGATATGCACTTTGTAGAGATTGATTTGGCTACTCTTTCGCAAACGGATAATGGGATTTTTGCTGGAGGGGTATTACTTGGTGATACCTTTGAGGAGGCAAGAGAGCGAATTTATTGTGCTACTTATGAAGATCCATATGCTCATTTTAGTGAGCCTATTCCGACTGATGAGTTGTTATTTGCTATGTTTGATTTAGACCAAAATATACGAGTACGTGCCTTCAACACAATTTTTGCACTAGGAGAGGATGCTGCATATATCGTTAATGATGCGCTACGTAAAGTCGATGTAAGCGCATATGAAAATATGTATTTTGGCATTATAGCAAGCCATTTCGATCAACTCGGTTGTTTAGAGGATGATGTAAAACTGAAATGGCTTAGGGAATAAGAAGAGTGCTGTTCAAAACGTTCTCCGATTGAACAGCCTTTTTGTTTTTTTTAAGCCAGTATAGCTTGAGATTTATTTTATCGTAAATTTTTTAATACCTGAAAAACATTTTTTCTTTTACTAGCCGAGCTAATAGATTATCCTACATTACTCCATTAAAGGGCGCAATGGATGAATTTAGTATTGATGATGACCAGGAAGTAATGTCTTTAGTATATATCGGTATAGCAGCAATACAACTAGAGAGAAAATGTCTTCAAGAACAAGTATGTAACAATGCTATTGGTTTAATCGAACGTGGTGCAGATCTTGAACTTTCAGAAGAAGCAGATCAAAAAGGTTATGTATAAAAGCTAGATTGCTGTATCCATTTGGTATGGGTTCTATATAGAAAATATATAGTATCTTGACAAATTGTGTTTTTTAATTAAAATTAAATATGTTTAAAACTTTAAACATAGGGGTGGGAATTATGGAAAATTTTAATTGCAATAACAAAGAACACGTTTTAGAAAAATTTAAATTATCAACCCCCATTTTCCAAGCACTTGGTGATGAGAATCGTCAACAAATCATCATTCTATTACTCACACATGATAGCCTAAACGTAAATCAATTAACAGAAAGAATAGAGCTTTCTAGACCAGCCGTTTCCCATCATTTGAAAATTTTAAGACAAGCAGGTTTAATTACTTTTAACCGGAATGGGAATGAAAAATATTATTCATTAAGTTCTAATGAGTTTCTAAAACAAATCAAAGAGCTAATTCAAACTATTGAGCAAAGCTATTGATTTGTTCTTTTTTACCAAATAATGTTCGTATGTTTAAAAACTTAAACATACGAACGTCGTTCAAAAGATTAGGAGGGTTTAAATCATGGGAAATAAAAATCAATCGAGAAACATGTATTTATTAATGCTGCTCGTTCCTTTGTTTTGGGGTGGAGCCTTTGCGACAGCAAAGCATGTCATTACGGAAGTTCCACCACTTGTTGCAGCTACGCTACGTTTTGGCATAACAGGCATAATACTCGTTACATTCATAACAATTCAGAAAGAATGGCAGTGGCAAGTAATTAGAAATCGATGGCAAGGTTTATTATTTATTGGCTTTATCGGAATTTTCGGTTATAATGCTCTTTTCTTTACGGCATTGAAGTATACTTCAGCAACAAATGGTGCGTTAATTATAGCTGCGATGCCTGTATTCACTATGTTAGGGGCAGTCTTATTAGGTAAAGAAAAATGGAATAACAAATCTGGAACAGGTTTAGCTTTATCGATGATTGGCGTAATTATTGTTATTGTCAAAGGGTCCCTTTCTGATTTGTTTTCTCTTTCTTTTAACTTAGGAGATATTCTTTTTGTCGGGGCACTTTTATGCGGAGTTATTTATGCATTAATGGGTGAATCCATGCTTAAAGGTATACCAGTAATGCTATCGAATACTATTATGATGTTATCTGGTGCTGTTTTCCTAGCGATCAGCACGGTATTTGAAGGCGGTTGGGATCAAGTAGTTAATATGTCGGTTCAAAGTTGGATTGAAATGTTTTATATGGTCGTCTGTGGGACATTGATTGGCTATGTTATTTTTAACAAGGGTGTAGAGAGCTTAGGAGGTAGTAAAGCAAGCTTGTATTTAAACTTGACGCCTATAGTCGCAACATTACTTGCAGTTATTGCGTATGGCAGCTCAATTACAGTGATACAAATCGTTGGTATGGTGATGGTGTTGGTAGGTGTTTATATTGCTACTAATATAACAAACCAAAGTAATTCAGTACGAAGTCAAGTAAAGGCTTAATAGAGAATACATAATCATTTTGAATTGGGTAAAGAAATTTAATACTTCTGTCTTAACAAATAGCCCGACTCCAAATGCTTTATTCAGAAAGACGTGCTATGCAATAAATGTATAAATTTTTCAATGTCATAAGGTAAAACCAAGATACCAGGAACTCATTAATTTGAGCCTGGTATTTTTTTTATTAGATATTTTCTCTCACTTTAAAACAAATCAAATTGTCTTTCTATCAAGACAATTTAAATCAGCGAATTTAGAACTGCTGACCAATTGTAGTTTATTACAATTAATAATTTTGTAAGGAATGAGTAAGAAAAAAGAGATGATCGATTCGTACAATTAAAGTATAGGAAAGGGGGAAATTCTATTATGGATTAAGCGTGCTAAAAAGATTATCAATTAATGTCAGCTACTCTTAAAAACATAGCTCTTTAGAGGAGTATTTCTTAAATAAACGAACGGAGAGAAAATCCATGCTTAAACTGATAGAACTAGGATGGATAAAATATCGATTATCTAACTATTTTATAGAAATAATCATTTGTATTGTGGCGACCTCCTGTCCTATTGAACTTGTGTCGTGGGGAATTAAAAATGGAAGCGGACTAATGCTATTATTAGATATTCTTGTTAAAACGACAGTGACTATTATTATAGCTATTATTTTATTACGTTTAATAATTGATAAATTCAAGAATAGTTATAGGCTGCTATTCAACATAATGAGTGTTGTTTTTATTATCATGCAATAACAAACTGAAGAGGAGAATTCGTTCTATGCTGCATTTACTGAAACTGGAAATGAAAAAATTTAACTTAGGTTGGTATGTGAAAGGGGCGATGATCGCAAACATCATGATAACTGCAGTAGTGTGTTCAGTAATTTTTATTGCGCAGAAGGAGGGGGATATACCCATTTCAACGTACGAAGAAGTTAATGTACTGATTGGTGCAAGCGTGAGGGCAACGTTTATTGTGTTTGCCTCTGTATTAATTGCGAAACTAGTTATTGAAGAGTATAAAAATAGAACAATGTTGATTATGTTCACGTATCCTGTTAGTCGCAAGAAACTGATTGCTAGTAAATTGACCTTGATTGCTTTTTTAACATTCATGACTACGATGATGTCGAATATCGTTGTTGCGGGTCTATTTTTGATCATTAATACTTATTTTCCTATCGTCCCATTTACAATAACTGCAAGCCAGTTCATAGGTGAAGCCATAAACATAGTACCTTTTGCTATTGCCGCAACAGGAACAAGTTTAATTCCTTTCTATTTTGGAATGCGTAATTATTCTGTCCCGGCTACTATTGGTTCATCTCTTCTCGTGGTAGCAATTGCTTGTGCTTATAACCCAGAAATTTCTTTGGTGACCTTCATTCCACTGCAAATAGGGCTTGGAGCAGTTGGAGTAATAATTGCGTATCTAGGTATTCGTAATATTGAAAACGTGGATGTGGTGTAACAGGAAGTAATGTAAAATAGTTCTAGATATAAATACTTGTACTTACAACAAAAAAACAAAAAGAGAGAAAGCTACTAGAAATGGGAATGATTATAGGCATTATAACAGGTGCAGTGTCGGGAATAATTTTAGTATTAATCAGTATGATATTATTTTGGATAAGCAAGAGAAAACAACAAGAGAATCAATATGCAATAGGGTTCATGGTTGCAGGTTTTATAGCGTTATTTACATCTGGAAGTAATGCTTTAAGGTATTTCTTATAAGGAATTATTTTTGGCTCAAAATAAGGATTTGTGCAAGTCTTCAACGATACGGTTGTTCTGTTTGATAAGAAAAACTTATGGATTTCCACATGAATTCATAAATTTCTTTTATGTTATTTGTTTGATAACATAAGATAAAGGAGGCGGAAAGATGAAAATTTTTGATGCACACTTTCACATTATTGATTTTAATTACCCTATTACTGAAAATCAAGGATATATACCACCTAGCTATGTTGTTGAAGATTACCAAAAAGAAACAGCGACTTATCATATTGTAGGTGGTGCAATTGTATCAGGTTCTTTTCAAGGTTTTGACCAAGATTATTTAGTAAATGCTTTAGAGAAAATGGGTTCTGCATTTTGTGGTGTTACGCAACTACCGTTTTCGGCGACAGATGATAAGATTATGGACTTACATAAAAAAGGTGTATGTGCGCTACGATTCAATGTGAAACGTGGTGGTTCTGAAGATTTATCCAAGCTCGATTATTTTGCGAGACGTGTGTATGATTTAGCTGGTTGGCATAGTGAATTATATATCGACGCAAAAGATTTGCCTGAAATTGCACCGACGATTGAAAAATTACCAGCGATTTCAATTGATCATTTGGGATTATCCGAGGAAGGCTTACCTCATTTGTTACGCCTCGTAGAAAAAGGTGTACGAGTAAAGGCGACAGGTTTTGGTCGTGTGGAGCTCGATGTAGGACATGCTTTGAAATCTATTTATGCTGTCAATCCTGAAGCGTTAATGTTCGGTACAGACCTGCCGTCCACACGAGCAAAAAGACCCTTTGCTTATGCCGATATTGAACTAATTCAAGAATTGTTTGAGGCAAGGGCAGCTGAGAAAATTTTGTATCAAAACGCGATGGATTTTTATTACAAGTGAGAGTTAGAAATCGCTAAAAGCCTTTCACAAATGTGGAAGGCTTTTATGTTGTCTGTGAGATTATTTAATAATATTAAAAAACAGACAATAGGTATAGAGCGTTAACTACACTAATACCCATTGTCAACAGTCTGTAATGATCATTGGAGCTTTTGGCAATCGAGCCAGTTAGTTTATACTGTGAGCATTGTTATTTTCTTTACGAATATCTTCTTTCTTTATGTTGGCAATAAATACACCTATTAAAGTAATCAAGCCACCAGTTATGGCAGAAAAATGCGGAACTTCACCAAGCCAAATCCATGCGATAAGAAATGCAAAAACAGTGGTTAAATAAAGCGTACTTGTTGCTTCAGCTGCCCCTGTTCGCGAAGTAACATAAGCAAGCGTAAAATATGGAATGATTGTTGGAAAGATTCCAAGATACAAAATGACTAATGTTGCATTTAACGGGGCATCCATTATTGCTTCACTTAGGCCGGGTGAGAATAGTAGCATAAAAATAGTACCTGACCAAATGGCGTACATCGTAAAGGGAATAGCGCCGTATTTTTCTAGATAACGATGTCGAAAAACAAAGTAAATACTTTCTGAAAGGGATGCTACTAAAATTATGACAATGCCAGTATTAAAAGTAAAACTTTCAGTTGAACCTCCTACAGAAATAAATGCTACACCACAAAAACCAACAAGTGAACCAACCCATCCCCATAAACCAAGCTTTTCACGATAAAAGAATACAGCTAATAAAGCCGTTAATATTGGGGTTGTTGAAACAAGTAAACTTGCAACGCCAGCACTAATCGTTTGCTCTCCATAATTTAGTGCTACTTGATACACGGTGAAACCTAAAAAGCCAAGTAATAAAATAATGGGAATGTCTTTTAACTTAGGTAAAGGAATTTTTCTAATAACTGCTATAATTATTAAAACGAATGATCCGATTAATAATCGTAAAAGTGATAAATGTTCAGGTGAATAGGCCATTAATGCCACCCGTATTCCTGGAAAAGCCGATGCCCATATTATGATTGTTATGAAATGAGCAGAAATAATTTTAAGATCTAATGTTTTTAACATGAATACACCTCGTTATCCAACCATTTAATTTTATGTTTTCAATATTAATAGGATTTTGGTAAAATTTCTCCAACAGGTTAAAATGAAAAAAACCAACCAGTTCAGAAAAGAGCGTATATATGAAAAAACCAAAATATCAATTGATTATAGATTTTATAAAAGGAAAAATTGCTAAAGGGGAGTGGGCGATCGGAAGTCCCATACCAAGTCAGCGTAATTTAGCAAAACAGTTTGAGGTTAATCGTAGTACAGTCATAACGGCATTAGAGGAACTAATGGCAGATGAACTATTAGAAGGAAAAGCAGGGAAGGAAACGGTCGTCACCAATAATACTTGGACTTTGATGGGGGCAAAAACCTCGACTAACTGGAATGAAAATGTCAGATTAGGCATTCATAAACCTAGCGTTTCGATGGTGCAGGAGATTAACGAAGCGGAATCAAATACGAATCTTATTCAATTGAGTAAAGGGGAATTATCACCAGAGATGTTCCCGTTAGAAGAGATGAAAACCATCGTTCAAAAGGTTTCGAATCAATTAACTTCGTTTGGCTATGAAGAGCCGAAAGGAAATATGAAATTACGGCAAGCCATTAGTGACTATTTAAAGGTAAGAGGGGTCGAAGCGTCTCCGGCGTCCATTCTTGTAGTTTCTGGAGCGCTACAAGCTTTACATCTAATCTCGATTGGGCTCCTAAAAAGAGCTTCGACGGTGTTGTTAGAAATGCCGTCCTATCTATACTCGTTGACTGTTTTTGAGTCAGCAGGGATGGAGTTGCAAGGATTAGCAATGGACAACGAGGGGATTATTATCGATTCAATTTATCCGACAAAGGAAAAAGGAAAAAATATTTTATATTCGATTCCGACCTTCCATAATCCAACAGGCGCTTTAATGCAAGAAGAAAGACGTGCGAAATTAATTGCATACTGTGAAAGAGAGCAGCTGCCAGTTATAGAAGATGATGTGTACCGTGATTTATGGATTGACAATCCACCACCTAAACCATTGAAAGCAATGGATCTATACGGAAATGTATTATATGTTGGAAGTTTATCGAAAACCCTTAGTCCAGGATTACGAATTGGTTGGATCGTTGGCTCGGAGTCAGTCATAAATCGATTAGCAGATTTAAAAATGCAATCCGATTATGGATCAAGTACACTTTCACAACTCGTTGCAGCAGAGTGGCTAGCTAGTAATTTCTATGATGATCATCTTAATAACGTAAGAGAACAACTTAGCATTCGTAGAAAAATTGCTTTAGATGCACTGAATAAATATTTGAGCCATTACGCTACGTGGGACATCCCAAAAGGTGGATTGTTCATATGGGTGAAAATAAAGCCTGAATTTAAAGTGAAAAAGCTATTTGAAAAAGCATTATCCAACAATATTCTTCTAAATCCCGGTAGTATTTATGCTGAAAAATCGGGACAGTTTATACGAATCTCCTATGGGTATGCCTCACTCGATGAAATGAAAGAAGGCATATTCCAATTAAGTGAAATTATAAAAGGAGGGGTTAAATGAAACTATTAAACAAATTGCCAAAAAGTAACCCAAAATTACATGTAGACTTCATTAAAGATGGCTGGATTCCGATGAAAGAACCAAAAAAATTAATAAGTGCTATTTTGTTATCTATCCCTTTAATGATTGTCGCTTCAATGATCTCTATTGGGGTAATAAATATTTTTTCTAGTATTTCATTGAGAGATTTTGGATTTGCTTCTGCTGGATTATCAATAACCATTAACTTAAGCGTTATTTTGGGAATCGTCTTACTATTAATCATTCACGAACTACTTCATTTGATATTCATTCCTAATTTTATGAAATCAGAAAAAACTTCTGTAGGGCTAACTCTGTTCGGGGGTTTTGTCATTACGGAAGAAGAAATTTCAAAATCAAGATATATATTCATTACGATTGCACCTTTTATGATACTTTCAATAATTTTCCCTCTAATTTTCAGTGCATTTGGACTTTTAACAACGACATTAAAGTTCCTGATTATACTAAACTCGATGGGATCGTCAGTTGATTTACTAAATCTTCTTCTTATAATGAAACAGGTACCGAAAAATGCAACTTTAAAATGTAATGGATCAAACACTTATTGGAAAATTGCTCAGACTGAACAAAAGGGTAAAGATAACGAATAAGTAAAAAATAGAATCATTGAAAAAGGAAGAAGAAATAAATGACAGCTCAAGAAATTGGCTGAAAAGCTTGGAGTGTCGAAACGAACTATTTATCGCGATATTGAATCACTGAATTTAGCGGGAATTCCTATAGTGAGTTATCCAGGTCAAGGTGGGGGATTGGGGATTTTAGCCAACTAAAAACTTGATAAAAAGTTTTTCTCTATTGATGATTTACAAAGTATACTAATTGGTTTGGATGCACTAAATAGTATACATACAGAAAATAATATAAATCATCTAATTACTAAAATTGTGGAAAAAGATGAGCAAACGATACTTAAAAATGCCGATATTGTCATCGACTTATCATCATGGTTCACGGATAACAGCTTTCAAGATTATGTAATACACTTTAGAAAAGTAATTAGAGGACAGTTATTAATGGCAATTGAATATCAATCAAAGTTTGGTTATAGCAAAAGAACAGTAGAACCATATATACTACTATTCAAATACTCATCGTGGTATCTATATGCTTTTTGTTTGGAGAGGAATCAGTTTCGTTTGTTTAAACTTAACCGTATTTTGTCTTATCATATTTTGACTGAACAGTTCATTGCCAAAGAACACGAAATTTCAGATTCAAGCCTCTTTTTTGAAAATAACTATTTTAAGGAAAATGATACTTTGTTTGACGTTGGACTGCAATACGAAAAGGAAGATGAAGCTTTTTTAATGGATAAGATAGGGGTACAAAAATTTCAATTTCATTCAAACAGCGCAACGATTACATTTAAAACTTCCGATGTATCGTGGGCCATTGATTTCGTCATTCATTTAAAAGACAAAGTGAAAGTGCTTGAACCTCCTTTTCTAGTAGATGAAATTAAAAACACCATAAAAAAAATAAGTAATTTTTATGAAAGTTGACAGGTTTATGTCAACTTTCTTTTGTTATTCTTTTCGAAAAGGAGGGTCATTCATAATGACAACAGAAATAGCAGTAATGATATCCGATGGTTATGCAGATTGGGAATTAAGTTATATTTGTCCCGAATTAAATAATTCAGGGAAGAATTTTAGAATTGTAACGATAGCCTTAACAAAGGAAACAGTAAGCTCAATGGGCGGTCTAAAAACTGTTCCGGATTATTCCATCGAGGATTATTTAAAAAGTAAAAATAACTTTTATTGTGTGGAGGAACTATATGGAAAGAGAAAAGCTACGAATTAGTTGATGTGAAAAAAATAGTTGATTACTGTCAACTTAATAGTGTGTTAATTTCAGCTATATGTGATGCAACTACATTTTTAGCGTACAATGGTTATTTAAATAAAGTAGAACATACAGGCAACTCTCATGATTTTATTGTCAATAGTTGTCCCAATTATTGTGGAAGTGAATTTTATATAGAAAAGCAATGTTTTAACTCCGGTGATCTCATAACAGCAAATGGGACTGCTACGTTGAAATTTGCAAAAGAGATTATGAATCATCTAAAAGTATATTCAGAAGAGAAGATACAAAAATGGTATGATTTTAATAAAAATGGTTTTTACGAAGAATAGTATTTTTGGAACGATTGAAGGTTAGAAGAAAATGAAATCATTCTTTGTTAAAACGGATGTCATGAATATAAGTTGATTTCCGTTCCGACTGAACGCCCCCCAGGAAGCTTTGCTCTGTGTGAGAGCGAAGCGTCAGCTACAATGGGCCTAGTTGGAACGGATATCAACTATACGTTATGATGATGGGCTATATTTTTCATTAGGCTAGACCTTTAATATATTTCGTAACATTCCCTAAACAACAACTACCTTGAGGATTGTTTACCTCACAGCCACAACGGTTTTCTTTTATATTTGCTCGAATATGTTCTAATGGATTAGGAGCGAGTTCATTTTCAACATGTTGTTTAATTTTTTCTTTAGTCCAATCAAAACAATAACAAACCGGTGTACTTAATGAATCATCCTTTTGATGTACAACTATCTTTATATCAGATAGAAGATACTCTTTATTGCTCGTATCAAAATAAACGACATGACAATCTTTAGTAGCACAAAAATAGTGATTATCCATAGCGTTTATAGATCCTAATACAGATGGTTTCATCATTGATTTAATAGTTATTAGTTGTACAATTTTAGCTTTATTTTTACAAGAGGGACAACTAATAGTGTTTTTATTTTTAAGGCCACTACAACAATGTTCCATCGGCATTCCACCTCGAATATTTTATTTTCAGCCGTTAACGTTCAATACCCGGCATTCGTACTTAATACACCTTATTTAGAGTATAAACCATGTACGAAGGTAGAGGGGAAAGGAATTCTATTTGCCACATAAGTTGAAGCATAATATTGACAAGACAGTGAACACACGACGAGCTTAGTGTTAGAATTCTTTTTTGAAAATCATTAACTCTTATTTTACAATGAAATTAATGCCAAAAGAAAAAGAGCATCATTTAGCGCGAACTACATTCTGATTTGTTAGCAGGTCTAACAATTGGGATGCAGTTTAAATTATCGTTTAGGCTTTATAAAATAAAATACTTTTAAGGTGATAAATAGTATGTTTTTAGGATTTGAATGGCTCCCTAAAAAATGGGGGAAAAGAAAAGTTTCTGAGCGGTTTCTTCAAGCAAAATTTACTGAAGAAGGTAAAGGGATTACGATTACTACATATGCTATTGATTTATATATAATATCGATTCCTTTAGAAGTAAAAAAATATAATTCACTTTAATTTCTTTTAGCTGGTGTCCAAACCTCCGCTGAAATAAAGGAGGTCGGACTAAGAACGATTTTCTTCACCATGAAATGGTGGAAACCGTTGATACATCAATGTTTATAGAAGGAGGTTGTTTCAATAAGGGTCTCGTCACTCTCTATATATGGTTTTATTTAGACAGTGCACCAGCAGCGTTTTTCTGCAAAATCCCAAAAAGCCTTGTAATTAACTGTGTTCTACGCCTTTACATAAAAAACTGTATTGACATTTATTTGGGGATTTTTTTCAATGAGGTTGGATCGTTAAAAATCTGAATTTTGATTATTATATTTTAAGATTTTTAACTTTATAATGAATAGAATTATTACTAAAATCATCAGAAATAGACCTAGATTGAGTAGCCCATTTCCTAAGGGATAGTTTATTGCATATTCTTTTTGAAATTCCAATAGCTCTTGACTATTTATAGAATTAATATCTTGTAAAGGGATAAGGATCATTTGTAATAAAGATCCAATTACTATTAAACAAAATGATAAAAAAATTATGCTAAAAAGTGTTATCTTATTAAAAATAAATCGCATAATGTCACCTCAATTTTATCTCTATTTCTTACATAGACGTTTTTACTCGATAAAGGTTGTTCGATACAAAAAAGCTCCCAAAACAAGGTTCGGGAACTTTTTATACTTAACTTTGTAATTACTTATGCCGCGACCCTTATGAGAAATCAGCCTACCTTAAGTGAAGCATTTTACTCTGTGTTTATAGAGCTTTTACTCTAAGATTAGTTAATGGGTTTTATTGACCTAGATTTGAAGAAGAATTTCATTAATTGATTCGTTTTTGATTTAAAATGCGAAAATAAAAAACATCCAATAATAACAATCAATCCCCCAATTCCTTGCGTCCAAGAGATGCTCTCTCCTAAAAATAAAAACGCTAGAAGTGCTGTGAAAATTGGATTGAAATTAAGGAAAACACCGGATGTAGTAGCCCCTAATTTTTGAATACCAATGCCCCAAAGTACCATACAAACGACAGTGGAGATAAACCCTGTATATAAAAGTGATAGTATAAAAGAATGATTAACATTAGAAATGGTAAAATCCCTAAGGTTAAACGGCAATAGGATAAGAAGTCCAAATATCCCTGAATACAATGTTGCCATTAGTGGCGAGGTAGTTTTCATTGCCCATTTATTACAAACAGAATAAATTCCCCATACACATACAGCTGCAAGCATCCATAAATCACCCAAATTAAAATGAAATGACAATAATAAGTTGAAATTCCCCTTTGAGAGGACGAGGAGAACACCGAACAGTGACAGTAGCATTGCAATTGCTTGAAGTAAATTAATCTTTTCCTTTAGAAAAACAGTTGAAAAAATTGCAATTGAAATTGTATTTAATGTAGAAATGAAGCCAACATTCGTCGACGTAGTTCTTTCCAATGCTAAAAATTGAAAGATATTGAACAATACCACACCTGTAACGCCCATTAACAATAAAGGGAGGAGGGCATCCCGAGAGGGAAGTAATCTTTTTTCTTTCCACCACACCAATGGAAGAAGCACAGCGACGGCAATGAGCCATCTTAAGCTCGTCAATGTTAACGGAGAGGCATGATCAACAAGAGATTTGGCAACTACAAAATTGCCTCCCCAAAGTAAACTAGTTAAAAGCATTAATAAAACATAGACATTCTTCAAATCACGATCTCTCCTTTGATTTCCTTATGTAAAATTGAGTTTTTAGATAAAAGAATAATAACATTTTTATCTTTTTAACTGTATAATATTTTGTATGATGAATGAAAAACGAAATAACAATAAGAATAACTGGATTTTTCGGAATAAAATTAATAAAAGCCGCCGAATGTAGCTGAAATTTCGAATATAAAAAAGGGAGAAAAATGCATGAAAGATGTTGAAAGAAAATCATTAGATAGTGTTGATACTCAAATACTGGATATTTTACAGAGAGAGGTTCAGATAAGTAATGCAGAGATAGCGAGACGGGTGAATTTGTCCCCACCGGCAACCCATACGAGAATAAAACGTTTAGAAAGTGAAGGATTTATTGACAAACAAGTTGCCATTTTAAATCAAGAGAAACTGGGATTCGATTTACTGTGCTACATATTCATGAGTACAAATATTCATCAAGCTAAGGAATTAGAAGCTTTGGAAAATGCCTTAAAAACAATGACAGAAATATTAGAATGCCATTGTTTAACTGGAGAGTATGATTATCTTTTAAAGGTTGTTATTAAGGATCGAAAAGAATTAGATCGCTTTATAAGAAAATTAAATAGACTGGGCATATCCCGCATACAAACGAACTTATCTTTACGAGAAATTAAATATTCAACAGTCTTACCGATATCAGAAGTTGAACAGTAGAAGTTTTATGGATTTTAGCATCGTCGCCTAAGTGGTTTAGGTCAAAAAAAGAAGCAATACAGGGGGCATTATGAAAACATTTATATATATAGTACGACACGGTGATTCACCAAAAGATGGAAATGAGAGAACGAGAGAATTAACTGAAAAAGGTAGATTAGACGCTCAAAGAATAACTGATATTCTACAAAAAGAGGGCATTGATACTGTTATCTCAAGTCCGTATAGTCGTTCAATTTTAACTGTTCAGAATGTAGCTGAACAAATAGAAAAAGAGGTAATTGTGTTTGAAGATCTTAAAGAGCAAATTTTTAGTGCTGGGGATAAGCGGATCTCAGACAAGGAATTATTCCCTTTATTAGAAAAGTCGTTTTCTGACCCAATCTATGCTTTAGAGGGAGGAGAGTCAAATGCTGCCTGCCAACAACGTGCTATTAAAGTTTTAAAAGAATTAATAAATACATATCAAGGACAGAAAGTAGTAATCGGCACTCATGGGGCTGTTATGACTTTAATGATGGGGTTCTATGATAGTAAATATGATCTGAACTTTTTACTACATACAACAAAGCCAGACATATACAGAATGGAATTCGATGGGCAAGAATTGGTCGATGTAAAAAGACTGTGGAAAGTTTAAGCAAGGGCACTGACTAACTTATGATTCGCTAAAATAAAACTGTATTGAGCATTTAAAGTCAATTCATACCAAAAGGTTTTGGTTTTTAGTGGCTGTGATTAAATGATTTCCAGTTGTTCTATTACAGGTTTAAACGTTGAAACGAGAAATTTGAAAAAAGTAAAAGAAAGTATAACAAAGACTTTACTTCCTAAATTTGCGAAGATGAGAAAGTGGATATAAGAAAATGAGCAGTATGAGCGGGTAACAAGAAAAAGTGTGGTATAAAGGCCAGGAGTATATGTCTTTAAAATGAGTGTTTGTAAGATATGCCACAAGATTATGTAAGAGGAAAAAAAGAGATAAATAATACGGCAGTCAATTATTTTCTATAAATCGAACGTTAAAAAATACAATGCGAAGTCACTAGAAATATGAATACATCTCTTTTAGTAAATGAATGTGAATTGATATTCTAAAACTTCCAAATTAGTAGTTTTAAATTGTTATTAATGTTTTTAACTAGATGAGTTGTTTTTTTGAGACTAGTTTTCAACATTTAAATAAAAATAACTACAAAAATCCAAATTGCGTTGTGTAATTCAATCAGCAATATTTTTAGTGTAGCCTCCACAGAAATAATGTGTAATTTTTCATTAGCATTGATTACAGTAAATGTAAAATAAACTATTTGAATAAAAGGGTCACCAGGCTGGGGAGGGGACCCTTAAATCGGAAATTTTAATACTCTCTATTCAAAAAAGTAGCGCCGATAATAATTAGAAGTATAAATAGAACAACAATTAAGGCGAATGAAGAACCATTACCATATCCGCCACCATAGTAGCATCCATTATTTATACCACCAACGTTTCCGTAGTATCCCATATATATCCCTCCTTTCTACATTCTATAATATGTAAGCTATAGAGAAGGAGTGGGGTGTTAAACCATGCAGCTATAGGCATTGAAAAAATATTTTTTTGTGAGATAAGAAAATAACAAAGGGTCACTTGGGATAGGAGTGACCCTCAGTAAAACCTTCGGAGGTGTAAGGCTAAATTAGCTTTACCTTACTATTATTATGATGTGATAGCTATGTTTGTATAGTGAATAGCCCTGTGACATAGATATGAAAATAAAAAAGCAGTGGCATCCTCACATGCTACATGATACTAATGAACAATATGAGAGAAATGTGCAAAAGAAGTGGATAAATAAAAAACAGTCCCTTGAAATGAAAGGACTGTTGGGGGCATTGTTATACAAATTTATTGCGGGGCTTTCGTTTGAAGCAATTTTATCCCCATTCCAATAAATATTATTCCGGTTATCTTATTGAGGATCATTCCTACCTTTTGGTTTCCTCTTAGTTTTTTAGTAATATACGAAGAGAAATAAGCAACAAATAAACACCATAGTAGTCCAGTTGCTGTAAAAGTAAGTCCTAAAATTAAAAAAGGAATAGGACCTGACGCCTTCACATCGATAAACTGTGGGAGAAACGCAATAAAAAATAAAGAAACTTTTGGATTCGTTAGACTTGTTAAGAGTCCCTGAATATAAATTTTTCTTATGTTTAAATGATTGGAGGACGCCTCGAAACCTAAGTTTGACTTATCCAGTATCATTCTAATCCCTAGATAAACGAGATAAATAACACCAATGATTTTAATAGTATTAAATAACACAATAGATTTAGTAAGTATGAGCGATAAGCCAAAAGAAACGAATAACGTATGAATGAAGGAGCCAGTAATAATGCCAAACACAGAGTAAATACCAGCTTTTCTACCTTGCGAAATACTTCTACCGACAATATACATGGTGTCCGCACCAGGGATTAAATTTAATAAAATCCCTGTTAATAAAAACATTTCATAATTAATAATACCGTACATTTAAAGCACCTCTATCTCTTTTTTTGGGGTGCCCTTATCGATATTAAAGTAAATGAATGAAAAATAAAAGCTTTTTTTACAAGTGATAAAAGTGGTTTTCACAGGACAATATGAGTAATACGAAATAATCTGCGACATAGAAAAAAAGAAATAGACATATTCGTCTATTTCCTCTTCCATAGCTTTTAATTTTGCTTTATGTTTAGCTTTTGGAATTGAGTGATACTGCTCGTATCGACACATTCTACAAGAGCAATGATTGCAGAAGTACAAAGCCGTGTTTATGCAATGAATTATCGGATTAAGGAATACAAGCAAAAGATTGTAGAAGTGCAAAAAACGCATTACTTACGTGATTGGCGATTGCGATGTTGAAGCTCTTCATAGACTGCTAGATGGTAATAGCATGCGAGCAATTTTCAAGTACATGAAACTATCTAATTTTTAGAGTAAGGAATAGTATTTTGGGATAGATGTTGAAGTAATCGGAAGGTTGCTTCTTTTTATTGCTTTTTTCTACCACCAACTAACAGCACAGGTTAGTTAAACAAGGAGATTTATTGGTAATTGTAGAATAATTAAATATAATCTTCTATATTGTATTTTCAAACTGTTACTAAATTTGATAGGAGTGACTACAATTGCGTATTGAAAATAACGAAATATACCCACATTGCCCATTTATCACTAGAACGGTGGAAGTTGGCAGCCTTACTAAATCACAGCTTATTCAGAAATTGCAACAGTACTCTATCTTGATGAATGAGTATGGAGAGAAGTTATTTACTGCTGATAAATTTACAACTTCTGATAAGAAGTACAGCCTTCAGACTGTTGAACTAACTGTTGGAGACCTTGGCTTTCCTGATGGAGCTAATACGGATCGAATCTTTAAAAGAGCTGAGGAACTTGGTTTGAAATTGTGTCCGCTTGAGCTAGGACCTTATCTAAGGATGGAGTATCTGGATCAAACTGAAGGTTATTCAGGGGATTCTTTACAGCAACAACAAGCTCCATCTGGCTCCATAACAATAGCATCCGAAAAACTAACTGAAGACGATAATTTTCCGAAAGGTTTTTATCTTAGACGAATTAACGGTATTTTATGGCTTCGTGGATACCGTGCTGATCATCTACACATTTGGAACCCTAACGATCATTTTATCTTTTGTCAAAAAAACACGACAGAAAAAGAATAAGGAATTTGGAAATGTGAATAAGGTAAATGCGTTGTGATTTGAGAAATTTATAATTCCATCATTTCCATTTCTGATATGGTTCAAAGGCTGACAATGATTGTCAGCCTCTTGCTAGAAAAATAATAAGTAATAGCTCATAAAATAAAAAGGATTAGATTGTCCTGACAGCCCTTAGCTTTATAACGGGGAATATCCGAGCCTACTTAGAGCTAATGCCATTTGATAGTATCCCCTACTATTAGGATGAATTCCTCCTGATGATAGTAAAGTTTTTTCATTCCCCTTAAATACACTATAGATATCAGCTACTTTAACATTCAATTCCCGACCAAAACGGTTAATTAATGAATTAAACGCTCGAATGCCCTCGTCTGCTATAGGAATATCGCTAAATGGATTGTATAAATTCTGTAATCGTAAAATATATTTTTCTTGTTTGTCTAGATGATGAATTTTTTCTAATATTTTTGAGATGTTTTTCCCTGATTGCTTAATAGCATAAGATATACTTTCTTCGTTGTTATTTATTAGAAATTCTTTAGCAGCGTTTATTAAATCATTCCCCCCAGCTGTTATCGTGATGATATTTGCACACTTTACAGCTTCCATCACAATCGGCGCATTAAGCATAGCTAAAACATTCTCTGTCGTTGCTCCTGACCTTGCATGTTTTTGATAAGAAATACGCTTTTTTAAAATTTGCTGGCTTAGATATCTATAATATTCAACATATCCAGGGTCTAAAAACGGGACGCCGATACCTACAGTAAGGGAATCGCCTATCGCAAGATAACGTAAATGATTGAAATCCATATTTCACCTCAACTTATTAGTTATGTTCTTATAATATTCAGTAAAAGATGAATGTGGAAACGATGCCTAGACAAAGTAAGAAATAAGCGGGCTCAAACAGTAAAATGTA
The DNA here is from genome assembly GCF_044746345.1 of Lysinibacillus sp. NPDC086135. Classification (NCBI taxonomy): domain Bacteria; kingdom Bacillati; phylum Bacillota; class Bacilli; order Caryophanales; family Bacillaceae; genus Lysinibacillus; species Lysinibacillus sp. NPDC086135. Next base: position 22,621 of record NZ_JBIVCA010000023.1, read on the forward strand.
ATTGAATCGATAAAAGTTGAGGAAAAGCCACGAAAAGAGTATGAAAATCACCTCAAAATAATCCTATGAGGTTGCAGAAGGGCACTCAGACCGCTTCGAGGTCACTTGAAAAACAATTCCCGCTATTCGACTGGATAGCAAACGATTAAAAGAAGGACAACAAACAAAGCCTAAAACTATTGATGACTACTTAACAAATGGCATTAGTCATGCAAGCAACACAGCTCGGATTAGAACTTGGTTTAATGGGTCACAGTTACTTATTACGATTAAAAAATAACAAAAAGCGGATGACAGTAGTTCAATTCAACATTGGTTGCAAAGGGATGATTGATCTTACGAGACGTAGTGGTCATATCCTGTCGATTAATGCTCATGCAGTATACGAGAAAGACAAGTTTGAGTAGGAATTAGGGTTAGATCCTAAATTAAAACACAAGCTTTGCATGGCCGTAGATGAAGGTGATTTTGTAGGTGATTATAGGGTAGCTTATTTCAAAGGTGTACGAAACGTGTGGAAGACCTACGATAGTGTGGAAATGTGACGAGGGCACAGTGCCAAAACGTGAAATGAAAGACATCACACGAAAAACTGAGTTTTCGTTGATGCACCTGAATGTGAAGTAGAAAATCAAGTGCATGAATAACATACCACACAAATTCTCCTGTAGGAATAACCAAACAGGAGAAGAATAAATCAGACGCTCGGTACTAGATTACATAACTAGGTATCCAAACTATTGAATTATCAAGTGAGTGGTAGTTTTGCAGTATTCGAGAGGATAGAGTTTTCTATAGAAGACCACCATTAGTACATTATTTATCTAGCTTTTCAGCTATACTTTTTAGAATTTGAGTTTGTTCATTATGTATGCGAACCAAACTCCAAATACTGAGGGGACAACATAGAAAATTATTAGAAAAAGAATCGGTAAAAAGGCAAGAAATATTTCCGTAATTGTATAAAAACATCCTTGTTGGATTTTTACACCTTAATATTTTGCGTTTTAAATGTCAACTCGCCGATAGAATATTTCTAGTATTTGTGGGTTTTGTACATAAGTCCGAAGTTGAAAATTTGAATATTCGACACAAGGGGAAGCGAATCATAAAAGTATTTCAGCAAAATATTTTAGGAGGGGAGGATGAAATGATCTCAGATGTACCTGTGATTTTTATTCCATTTCTCCGTGCTTCATATAAAACTCTATTGCTTGAGTAAACCATTTTTGTTCATCCTCATTGAAAGGAGAAGTTGTCATCTTTTCAAGTTCTTGAATATCCAGTTCTTCCAAATTAGTATCAGCTAACTTTTGTATTAAATCGTCACCAAGAAATGAAAAAATGGGATCTAAATAGTTTTTGACCATCTCTTGTACTTTGGAGTTTACCATATAATTGTTTCATTTCTTTAGAAAATTGAATAAATGTTTTATCCAAGATAATTTTATCTTCCCCTGATTTGATTGAAAGCTCTTCTGCGATGTCTGTTAAACGATGACGTTCCATCCATTCTTCATGTTTATGTTCTACTTTCATATTGTAGATAAGGCTAAATAATATCGTACTATCTACTTCTCCTTCTTCTTCGAGTAACTTTATTACTCTTTTAATTGCTTGTATTGATTGTTCAATTTTTTCCTTTTCACTTACTAAAGCATTTAAATGAAGTGATAAACTTTCATTCAAATCAACGTTAAAACTCGACTCATTTAACAAAATTGCTATTTTATCTAGACGATACCCTAGAAATTTTAGGCTTATAATTTTTTGTAAAGTAATAATATCTTGAAAATAGTAAGTGCGATGCCCAGAAGAAGGATTCTTTTCGGGTTGTAATAAACCAATTTCATCAAAGTAATGCAAAGTAGGTATTGGCATTCCTGTCTTTTCTGAAAATTCACCAATAGAAAACTTGCTATCCTTATTCATCAAAATTCCTCCTATCAAAAGTATAGCTTTATCATATAACCTAAAGTAACTTGAGGTTCAAGGGGAAATTTTAAAAAATTCTTGAATAATTGTTGTAAAAGTACAATGGTGCATATGTTACATTCGTTTACTTCGTGCATTAAGTAAACAAATGAGAGATAATTGGAGGTAGGAGGTGATGTAAATATTTCCCTAACTTGGTATTTGTCATATCCTTTATATTAGGGAGAGACAGACTGACGACCGACCTGCGCTTGGTAGACTAGTTTGGAGCGTGACAAACTTGGCCGGCTCATATTTATGTGACTTAATTAGTATAAGAGTCTAAAAGTGATATGTAACTAGTATCTATTAAACATAATAATTCTTGGGGTGAAAAAAATGGCAGTATTAAATACAGTAAACGAAGCATTAAAATTCTTTAACGAACAATTTCCAGAAGGTTCTTCTTATAGAGGAGCTGATGAAGCCCAAATTGCACAGGGGCGAGTTTTCGCAGGGCGAGCAGTTCCGGGAGTTGGTTTACAACGCATGGGATGGCAAATTCAATTCTTGACAACGCTTTACGACAAAATTTGTCCAAATCATTCAGATTCTTACCGAGTGATGAGTGCAATCGTTCATAACTTAAATATCTTCTATACAACACCTATTCATACTAAAGCGGAGGCCACAATTGAAATTCCGAGTGGTAGTACAGCTTGGGAAGCTGGGGTTGTTGAAATTGATCCAGGTTATCCAATTATGTTAGTAGCATTATCTATGCTTCGTAAATCAACTCATGCGTATAATAATTTAGGTGTAAATGGTTCAGGAGATTCACAAGCGTACTTGAATACAGCACTTACTCGACACTATCAAAAAATACTATATCACTGCCAAAATTCGGGTCACGGTAAAACTCTTATGACTGATCCGGGATCATTTGGTACAACAAATCCAACTGTTCGTTCATTCAAAACAGCTGATGGATCAACTTTTAAAGTGGCTAACGGTGTTGTTAATACTACGTATGCGATGTTAGGTTCTTTAGCTTACTACCATGACGTTGTTCTTGGCCATTCTCAAACTGAAGTTGAAAATGATCCTCTTTATACAAATATTTTTAACGCTGGAGTTAACTTGATTCACGCTTTTGGTAACACTGTTGATTCGGATTCTGTTTCGATTGCAATTGGTGGTGGTGCTAAAGGTACTACTTGGGCACAATTGCGAGCACCGTATGTTTCATCAGGATATGATTCATATGTAGGTGCATCTCTTGTTTGGTTAGGTCATGGTATTGTTCCAACAAATAATATTTATGCACTTACAGAATCGACTCTAGTTACTTCAGCTAAAAAACTAAGCAATTATTACAAGAATTATGTACTTGCTAACCAATCAAATGCTTTGATGGCTATGATCCCATTAACTAATGGCTCACCAGCTACTTTATCTGGGTCTACTTTCACGGCTGCAAAAACATTCTTTGGGACTCAAACGCCAACTAGTGACGAGGTTTTAAACCTTACAGGTCTAATTAATGATCATCCGTATTCAACAGGATATTTATATACATTCGCTAATAACGGAGATTCAGATTTTATTAACAAAGTCGATAAAGCGGTACGAGAATCTGGCGAAGGTTTATGGAGAAGTACAGTTGAAATGGGGACAACTTCTTCAATCGTTGCTTATGGTCGACGAGGTGAAGCGGCTGGACATCGTACATTATCTGGTTTAGCCGGACTTCTTCAACGTGGTATCCCAACAGTGACAAACGGGCAGTAATATCTAATTAAGTACATTACCTAGTCTGAAATACGGAAAAACATTCAGTCATGTTCATTTGAGCGTGACTGTTCTTTTGCTCTGAAAAGTGAGTGTCGAGCAGTTTCAATAAGTATAAATGCAGTTTTATAAAATGGATAACCTGTTAAAACCACTCATTTAAAAATAAAAATGAGTGGTTTTAAGATTAGCTATTTTTTGATATCGCACCTGCTCGATGCTTTTATATTTTTATGTTTAATAATGGTACCCCAATTAAAAGATTTTATATGAGTTTATATGGCATATAGTTAAAAATAATATAAATTCTTTTTTATGAATCACCTCTATTAATCAAGTCATTTTTTTACTTCACTAAAATCATTAAATCAAAAATACCGCCAAATTAATAACGTCTATTTTACTTTCGCGCGGAGAGTAACTGTTGCAAAGGTATTAGGTGATGATCTAAATATAAAGAAATTCACCAAGGCTGGGTCATCATGAGAATTAGAACGATTGGTGCTGATGATACGGAGAGAGGTTGGAAAGGTGCAGCGAAGAGCAAGGCTAATCAATCAACAGGACCACATAGCTTTTCTCGAATGTCGTGGATGTCCGAAATGGAAAGTTAATGATCCAACCAAGAAATGCAGGAAATACAAGACTTATAGGCAACTACGGAACAGTGAGGAGGAGCTTGAGCAGATTAGTCGTTTGCATAGGGGGCAATGTGGAAATTTGAAAGAAAATGTTCAGTAAAAATAAAAAGTGGCTAACTGCATGTGGGTAAGAATCCGAAAAGCGACTGAGCAAAGCTATTGGTATACAGACCAAATAGGAGTAGAAATTCAAGTAATAGAAATTCACAACGATCGTTCAGAAGGAATCTGGACAGTAAATGACAGGGGAATACAATAAATGTATAGCCAAGAGAGAGTGTGAGCCAGCAACGTAAATTAGAAAGATATTGTGCAATCATATAAAAAAGCATTGCAACAAAGCAATGCTAAGTTCGAGGAATTCTTGACAACTTTACTACATTAAAAACAAAACCTATTAATCCGCAAATAAAGAAAATATATGCTACTAGAATTGACATAGCTTCTAAGTTGTTAGTAAAAATTCTATATCCTCCTAAAGTAAATAATGCCAAATCAAAAACCGAGCTAAGTAATGTTTTATTCTTTACAGACAAAAAAACACCTCCAAATAATGGTATGATTTATAGTTTATGGTTATAGGTTAACATAGATTAAGTTTTTAGTTAACCTATTCTATTTTTTTATTGGAGAGTGTCGCAAAAACAAAGAACCTTAATGAAATATGAGAATTAAACGAAAATAGAGCGATTATAATATCGCTCTAAAAAATTCAAAAAATCCCATGTCCATCGGAATAGCCCAAATAAAGAATCCAAGTAGGGCAATAGGAACAAGTAATAAATTATAAATCTTAATAGGTAATATTTTTCCGAGTAAGGTTTTATAAATCGCTACACAAACCACCATTATAACAGGTAGTAATAATATAGGCGGAATAAAACAAAGCAGTCTTCCGATAAAGTATATACCTGGAAATATGTCCAAAAACATATCCGTTAAATCACCTCGTTATGTTATTTATGTAAATTGTAACATAAAAAAAGCAGCAGCGTTTGCAGGCGCTGTAGCTAAGAATTGGTTTGTTTAGAGGAGTGTGGGATGATGAAAGAACAACTAATTAAACAATGCAACGTAACCAATTTTTAAATATGATGTACATTGCTAAAGACGGTAATGTGTCAAAAAGACGTATAAAAATCATTAAGATTGTTGGTGATTCATTTCAAGCTTACTGTTTCAGTAAACAGGTAAAACGTACATTTATGATTGAAAGTGTGTTGGCAGTTGTTCCAGTCTTCCACAAGGAGCGCGAGGTCGTATGATAAATGCGGAGCAAAGAAAACTTCTTCATAAATTTGTCGTTTATGATATGGCTGTACAATCATTACAGCGTGATTATAAAGCGATTGAAACATTAAAAATGAGCAAAATAAATTTGCCAATCCTTGATAATTTATTAAAAGCAGTCACTAACGATTATTACAACTTAAAGCGCTTGTTGGCAAAAGACAAAATTAAAGTAGTAAAGTGGGAAAAGAATAGTGAATACTTAGTGATTTGACCGTTGCCACAGCTGGCGAAGACCTAGTGTTGACGTATGCAAATCGAGCACTGAAAACACAGGTAGAAAAGTTATTGATTAGTCACCAATAAAAAAAGCCACTCATTTGAGTGACCTTTATGTGCCTCCACGATATTTAGTGTGGATAGTATTACTTATTTTAAATTATCAACCGCGTATTTAGCTTCTTCTGGAGTAAATTTTTCTCCGTGTTCTGAAATTAATTGATCATAAATAGCAGAATCTGACATACTCATCATTTCTGCGTATGATTTTGCTTTTTTCAATGCGTTTTCTTTCCAATCAAATACAAGGTTATCTATAGCATATTTAGCTGCTTCTACAGGGAAATTCTCTCCATGTTCAGAAGTCAACTGGTCATAAATCCCTGCTTTTGACATTTGCATAGTTTTTGCATATTGCTCGGCTTTCTTTAAAGCCGATTTATATTCTCTAGGAACACTTTCCTCTTTAGCCTTAGCTTCGTCTTTAACTTTAGTTTTTTCATCAGCATTAGTTTTTTCAGCCTCAGCAGATACAGGTTTTTGCTCATCTTTATTAGAGGCATCATTTGACGAATCTGTGCCGCATCCAGCTAAACCTAGACTTAATACTAACGCTGCGCTAAAAATTAGTTTTTTCTTCATTTGTAAAGTAGTCTCCTTTGTATATGTTGTTAGTTCTATTAAATTATATCAATATTGGAATGTGTTGTCAGTATTGATTTTGGTACATAAAGATTAGAATTTACAAATACTAAAGCATGGACATCGAGACTATACACATTAAAGTTACTAATTACTTCGGATAAAAGTTAAAACTAATTGTGACTTTAAATCACTCATTTAAGAAATAGAAAATGAGTGATTTTTTTATAATTTGATATTAATAAAATTGCACCTGCTCAATGCTTTTGTATTTTTTGATTAAAATAACGGTACCCCAGAAAGTACCCCAATTAAAAGATTTTATACGAGTTTATATGGAATAAAAATAAATATAAAATAAATTTGTTTTTATACTAATACAAACAGAAAAATGTTATGAAATTATGGAAAAAGCAACGTTTAAAGCAACTGATAAAATGACTCATTTTAAAAAAGCTCTTGAGTTTTATGCATGTGAAAATAATCATTTCAGAGTTGATATGTATGCAGAATCAATTGTTATGCAAGATGCAGGTAAAGTAGCACGTAAAGCACTAGGTGGTGAAACACATGAATGAACAGTTTCTAATCGATCAACTCATTTTGTATTTAGGTCAACACCAGCGCTTTGGCGGTAAGCATAACGAAATCATGGCTTATAAGCGTTTGGATCAACTGAGAGCTTTAGTCGGGCTAAGAGATACTGAAGAGGCTACGGATTATCTTATTTCAAAAATGAAAGGGGCTATGGCTGCATGAGTAGAGAGATTAAGTTTCGGGCTTGGGATAAAACATACAACTTTATGTCTTACAAAGTGCTAGTAGGTAATACGGATTCGAAAGATGAAAATTACACAGATCATTGTATGTGGGTAGAGCCAGAAAATGTGGATTATGACCGAAAACCAGGTTGGATGAATTTTGATGAACATTCGGAAGTAATTCTTATGCAATACACAGGCTTAAAGGACAAGAACGGTATGGAGATTTTAGGGGGATATTGTAAAAGTTGAAATACCTGTGGTTTCAGTAAACGAGAATTTCATTGGTCAAGTAAAAATGTCCGAAGGTTGTTGGTGGGTTGATAACGGAAGTGACGCAATTTCTTTGTGGTCAGAGATAAATGAAATTACTGTATTAGGCAACATTTACGAAAACCCTGAATTGCTGGAGGTAACAGCATGAAAGAATACGCGCTTTATAAGGGTGTTCAGATGGTGGCTATAGGAACAGTGAAAGAGATAGCTGCAGATCGTGGTGTAGAACCATCTACAATTAGGTTTTATCAAACTAGAGCTTATCAAAGACGTTCAAAAAGCAAAGAAAATAACAGATTACAGCTCGTTAAGCTTGAGGATTATGGATGTGGAAATATGAACACTTTAACATTTGAAATACCAGGTGATGTACAGGCACAACAAAGACCACGAGCGACACGAAATGGCGCATTCGATCCAAAGGAATCCAAAGACTATAAATCATTCGTGAGATTGGTAGCTTCACAAGTAGCACCAGAGACGCTTATTACCGAGGAAATTAAGTTGAACATTGATGTGTATCGAAAGATGCCAAAAGCTATCAGTAACAGTAAGAAAAAGCTTCAGCAAGCACTAGATGGAACATTACGACCAACAACTAAACCAGACATCGATAATCTAGCGAAGGGCATTAAAGACGGTCTGAGTAAGGTTATATGGCATGACGATAGCCAAGTGACTGAGTTGGTTGCTCGTAAGTGGTACTCAGATAATCCAAGAGCAGAGGTGACGATTGAATGGGCAGAAAAGTAGCTGAGAAGTACATTTTATTTACTGGTGATGCTCACGAAAATATGAAATTCGATTTTACTCATAAGCAGATTGAGATATTTATAAGCCTGTGGAATGCTGGTGTGCCAATAGATAGAATCGCAAAAAGGTTTTTAATCAGTCATGCAAATGTAGCTTTAATTGTTATGGACCTTGAAATGGCCGGACGGATTGGACCTAGGGTTGGTGGATTATTAGGCAAACAGAAAGTGGTTAGTTGAAAGATATTATGCAGGGAAGGAGAATTACTTATGAGAGTGCCAAAAGAAATTCAAGAAGCGATTAAAGTAGCAGGAGAGTCATTTCAAATAGCGAGAGAAAATGAAAAGATTGTTAGAGATTTGCTGGATAGCAAAGGGTACTACGAAAATGATACAGTGGAAGACCTATATATTGACTGTATTGAAAATGGAGGTAACTCTCCAAATACCTTTATTAAGTTTCTTAAATCGTACTAAACAATATGAAAGATATTGTACAGGAGGGTGAAAAATGAAAAAACCGAAATTCTATAACGGTAGACCAATAATTCAACCTGGAGAAATTTACGAGGTTGACGGAATTGACTACAAAGTTATTACAGCTACTTCTGAAATAATTGCTGATAACGCAGATGGTCTTACTATGACAGAACTTGTGTATTGGTTAGATAACGTAGAAACAAAAGAGCGTTCGTACATGTGGAAATCCGAACTGGAATCAAAATTTAAGGATATTTGAAAGAAATTGTTCAGTAAAGTTATTTATCTTTTTGAGGTTTTACAAAGAATGAAATGAAAATAACAAAAACGCCCATAGAAATGTATATTAGTGCAACAGATTTATTTGGAATAGATGAATTGTATTCGAAGGTACCTGATACTCTGCTCCATCCGCGTGAAAATAAAAAGGTGCCTAAGAAAAATATAATCCATCCCATTGTAGACATTGTTTTCATTGCATAACAACTCCCTGATATATATAGGTTATTAACCTATATAAGGATAACATAATTAGGTAATATTTGAAAATATGGATTGATTCAATTACTGCACAATATGAGGAAAGAAACTATACAAAGGGTCACTGAGTTGGAGTGACCCTAAATGAGAGGGAGGCCGCGATGGTCAACCAACACCACAGCCTAATAAGTGTGTGCGTTACACTCTACATCAGAGTGTGCAAATTAAAGTTACCTATACATTAAAAAAGCCGCAGCGTGGTCACAAGTTACATCGAATAAAGCGTGTAGGAAGGTTAAATTACGTATTGGCGGGATAGCATAGTGCAAAAACAAACTGGGACGATGCAATGTAACAGGTTGCTATCCCAAATTAAGATATGTCATTTAAGTTGGAAACATAAAAAAACAAGCAACCAATAAAATTGATCGCTTGTTGTTGTACAGCAGTTTGTTAAATATAACCCACATTGAGGGGATATATAACAATACCTATTTATTTAAATGAAATTTTGAGGAACACATTCACGAACACCAGAATTTCTCAAAGAGTTAAATAAAGCTGCACCGATTCTTAATAAAACATTGTTATCTGTTCCATTTTCTAAATCATAAATTACGTAGTATGCATTATCAACTGAAAAAATACATTTTCGTTCTAATTTAAATCCAGGTGGTACAGGTGGAAGAGTAATAACTGGTCGAATCACAGGTGTATCTCCTTCATCTCTAATAAAATTGAAAGTTTGTTGGTCAATCTCATAGATATTAACTGGATCAATCTCCACACCTTGAGCTGGAATTGTAATTTCATCTTCAACTAATAGGAAAAAGCGTTCGTTTCGAAAATTGAAAAGACTTCTCGCTCCAATTTCAAATGATGCCATTTTTATATTCACCTCCTCTTCTAACAATATTTTATTCATATCGAATACAGTTGTTTGGACAATTAGGAAGGTGGAGTGAAGATATAGTAAATATTATTTTTTTAAAACTTATAATTAGCTATGTTGTTTCTAGACCGAAATCAATCCTATAGGGTACTTTTGAGTAAAGTAACTATAAAAGGGTCACTTGGGATAGAAGTGACCCTTAGTAACAAGATTCGGAGGAGTAAGGCTAAATTAGCTTTACATTACTATTAATATGTCGTGATAGCTATATTTGTATAGTGAATTGCCTGTGAAATAAATTTAAAAATAAAAAAGCCGTAGTATCTAACACGCTACAGTAAACTAATGAACAATATGAGCAAAAACACCAACATCTTAAAACACTCTCAGTTACTGGTGGAGAACCTATGATGTCTAAGAAATCCGTTCAAAATTAACATAAAAAAGCCGCAGCGTTTGCAGACGCTACAACTCAGAATTGGTTTATGCCCTTTGACGGTGCTTAACAAAATTATTATACCACACCGTAGGAGGGCAAACCTATGAAATTACTAACGCAAGACAAGCTAGACGCAATGATTACAGACTACCACTGGATGGTTAACGCTATCAAAGAAATGCGAGCAGAAATGGTTATTGGGGCAAAAACGGCACAGTATGGAATTGAGGCTACACTCCCAAAGGCAGCAGGAGGCGTAGGTGATCCAATTATGCAGGAGGCTATTTGACGTTCGAAAAATATTAAACGTGTTGCAGAGTACGAGAAGAAGCTTTTAGAGGTTCAGAAGCTTATAGATAATGTTACTGGTGATAGAGAGGTGCAGGGCTGAACAGGATGCTAGACGGCAAATCTCAACGTTGGATAGGTCAACACATGGCTTTATCAGCAACAAGCATTAAACGAATTAAGGATAACATTGTAAAACAGATGATAGCGTGATGTGGGGCCTTGGCTCCTACGAATTTATTGCCACAATCTTTGGATTGTGGCAATAAATAAGCTTTCTATTTAGGTATCTGTTAAACCTTCACGCAAATTAATAATCAATACTAATCATGGTTTATATTGTTCGTCCTCAAATACCTGTTTTATATTTAGAAATATTTTTTTCTTTTTCAAAAATAGAAGTATTCTGTTCATATTTTTTGGGATTAGATAACTTTTCAAGCTCTTGTATCAACATATCCTCTAAATCTATGGACTCTTTCATGTTTTCTTGGGTTTGTTTAACCTCCCTAACAAGTAATCTAACTAATTTTTGTCCATTCGATTTCACAAGATATGTACGTATATAACCATCTTCATATCTGGTTTCGAATTTAGGTTTGATATTTTTTTCGTTTTCGTCTTCGTCTTTGTCTTTATTTATATTTTTAATTCCAAATAAATCTAAGAGACTTTCATTTTTTATATTTTTATTTACCTCTGTTTTCAAATAATTTAATGTATTACTGGTTTGAATTTTCATTAATAATTCTCCTTAATTACAAAATATTTTAAATCAAACACTTTAGTTAAATTTGAAATAGGTTTAATTTAGTATTTTTTATACTTTATTATAACCTTTATAGTTAATAAATGGAGGTTTTTGAAAATTCATTCAGTATTTTTAACATCAGTTTGCTGATGCACAAACATTATAGCATTAATGACTACACTATAATTTAGGCCATGTTACAAATGTGATAGATGTTACAAACGTTACATTCGTTACACATTAGGTATTTAAAAAATTATCTTGTAAACTTAAGGGGAGGTCGGACAGGTAAGGGTTTCCTCCCCTGTTATTTTTAAAATCCTAAATATTAGGGAAAGACAGACCGACGACCGACCTGCGCCTCATAAACTTGTTCGAGGCAAGACAAATACGGCCGGCCCATATTTTTAAGAGATTAGGTATCTTAATTAATATAAAAGGCTAAAAATTGCTGAAGGAGTGGTTTACATGTGAACTTCGTCCACTTTCCTTTTAGTTCCCGAACGACGCTTACAGAATGGCAAATACCCGAAAGGGATATTGGCGTTCATCTAATAATCCAATCATAAATAGAGCCCTAAATAATAAATACTGGGAGAAACAAAATTTAAAAAGTCTTTCCCAAATCATTTTAAAACCATAAAACTTTTGAACCGCCGTATACGGACCCGTATGTACGTTGGTGTGAGAGGTCGGAGGTTAATCACCTCCTCCTACTCGATTTGCATTGTATAATTGAATATGAATATACAAGATCAGTCGAGTATCACAGTACTCAGTGGTCATGTCCAAGTAACTATATTTGAGAAAGAAATTTCGACTAGTTAATCCTTCTACATTAAATAGTATATTGATAAACTAGTCTTAATTGGGGGAGAAAGACAATGGTTGCGTTTGAAAAAGTTTGGTCACCAACTATAAAAGATGATATTTCAGCATTAAAGGCTTGGAATCACTGGGATAAAGGCATTAATCCACAGTTGGTAGATTCCTAGAAGTTAAAATGTTCTGAAAATTGTGATTTTAAAATTATTGCAGCAAATGCATTTACCAAGTTGAAAGATCAAAAAGTTAGTCCTTATTTTAAGTCGGCAAATAAGGATCAACAGCATGATCCTAACTGTGATCGCATAGTTGGACAAATCGCAAAAAGACAATATGATAATGGAGAAACCAGTTCAACGTATGGACGTAAACAAAATACGGTCAAACTTGGTTTTGATTTAACCTCCGGATTACAACCAACTCAAATTTCAGTTAACTCAATACCAACTTTACCAGAACCATTAGTACTGAAAAATCGCAAATCTAACAGCAATGGTAACACTGCTGCTAAACCAAATTACAATCGTCCTGTACAAATTAAATCTATCGAAAGGTTGGTTAGTTATTTTCAAGATTGGAGAGCTGGTGATAAATCATTGAAATTAATTGATAAAAACAACAATCGAATTTCATTCTACGATGTATTTATTGATTTAGGAGATAATAAAGATTTAAGTGTTAATCAATCTCTTATTTATTTTGGTAATGCTTACGTAAAACGTTTTAAAGCAAATAAGGGCATCTATTATTTGTCTTTTACAGGAGAACATAAATTAACTTCAGGATTGTCTAGCAAAATATCAATTGGGATTAATACTAAAAATGTGTCAAATAGATTTAAGAAAATGCTTAACAATAAGGCTGACATTTTTGAATCAAATAATTCAAATCCTGAGGCATATTTTGAAGCATTTGTTTACGGAAAACTTAGTGAATCGGAAGAAAAGACTGCCAAAGTAACAGGTAAAAAGTTTAAAACGATTCAATTGAGTCTAGAAAATTCAAAACAAAATAATCTACAATGGAATTTTGTCATTTATTAAAACTTCAATGTAGCCTAAATATTCCAACAAGTGTTCATGTTGTTGAATGAACAGGTCAGCTTTAATACCAACGATGAACACGACCTTGCACTATTAGAACACGCAGAGCAGATTAACCCATTGAATAACAAACCACGCAATTTTAGCAAGTATGTGAAAAAGTTAATCGAAGAGGATATGAAACGTGGTTCAGAGAGTGAAATAAGAATAGATAAAAATGAACCAGTATTGCACGAAGATGAAACATATACCATTGAAATAAAAGAGGCTATGAGCAGTTTTATATAAATAAGAAGTCACTCATTTGAAAATTAATGAGTGACTTTTCTCTTTAAATTAATTTCTTGCACCTGCCCGGTGTTATATAATTTTTTATTTTTTGTACCCCAGTGTACCCCAATTTGTACCCCAATTAAGTGGGGTACAACGGGTAAGAACGGAAACCACCATTTAATACCAAATTAATTTATAAATTAAACTTCAAGATTTTTTGAAATTAAAATTTTGTTTTTTTCTTAATCAATAAAACAAAAACCCCACTAAATCAATACTTTTACGTTATAATGTAGGACGAGGTGAAGAAAATGTTTGTTAGTGAAAAACAAGTTGAAATTCGATATGCTGAGACCGACCAAATGGGCGTAGTGTATCATGCAAACTACATCATTTGGATGGAGATAGGCCGTTCTCAGTTAGTAAATGATGCAGGCTTTGAGTATGCTAAGTTAGAAAAAGACGGTTATGTATCGCCAGTGATGGATTTATCCATTTCTTATAAGGCTGCTATGCATTATGGCCAAGTGGCAACGGTCCGTACATGGGTGGAAAAACACGATCGTTTACGTACAACATATGGCTATGAAATTTTACATGAAGATGGCACGATTGCAGCTACTGCTCAGTCCGTACATATTCTAGCTCAAAAAGATACGTTACGTCCGGTATCCTTAAGTAAAATTGATCCGGCATGGGATGCGAAATACAAAGAAATCGCATGCGAGACGAAATAGGAGAATCATATATGGAACTTTTATTGGCAATCGGTGCAATTATGGCTTGTCTTGGTGTCGTGTTAGGCGCTTTTGGAGCGCATGCACTAAAAGATAAATTTGCGTCACCACACTATGCAGCCATTTGGGAGACTGCGGTGCAATACCATATGTATCATGCATTAGGCTTACTAGGGCTTGGGATTTTATCGAGTGAAGCCCTTTTAGGCGTTTCAAGTATGCTTTCTTGGGCAGGCTATTTAATGTTGGCAGGTATTGTGTTTTTCTCAGGCAGTTTGTATGTATTAGCTGTTACAGGTGTGAAAAAGCTTGGTGCGATTACCCCAATCGGTGGTTTGTTATTTATCGTTGCCTGGGTGCTTGTGGCTATTTCCGCATTATCTTAAGAAACGCTAAGATTCACTAAAAAAACGATATAGTATTTACAATACGATAGAGGTAGTTCCTTTGGAGCTATCTCTTTTTATAGAGAAGTTTAAAAAAAATGAAACAAATTATCCTTTTTATGCGTACTACATAATGATTAGATTATTTATCTATCGGCGAATGTCACTGATTTGGCAAGGAGTTCATTTTAGGTGTTAGCCTAAAATCATCGCGTTCATGAGATAATGGCTAACTGAGCTGCACCGGAAAAAACGCCACATACCTGTGGCAATATCGAAATGACTGGCATCGTGTCGGTCCCCATGCAGGTCTAAGCACAAAGCAGAATCCGGACGCAATTAAGCCGAGGCATAATTGATATGATAAAATAAGTTTTAAGTATATAAGTTGAAGGTGGGAATAAATATGGGTTTATTAAAAGCAGGAATTGGCGCATTAGCAGGTGTTTTAGAAGATCAATGGCGTGAATATTTCTATTGTGAGTCACTGTCAGCGGATGTGCTTGTGGAAAAGGGGCATAAACGTACTTCTAAAAGAGGATCAAATAAAGGCAATGACAACATTATTAGTAATGGCTCTATTATTGCTATCAATGAAGGGCAATGTATGATGATTGTCGAGCAAGGGAAAGTAGTAGAGTTTTCTGCGGAGTCTGGTGAGTATGTTTATGATACATCCACAGAGCCGTCGATAATGTATGGCAATGATTTGTCCGAAGGTATAAAGGAAACATTCAAGCAGATTGGTAAACGCTTCACATTTGGCGGGGAACCTGCAAAGGATCAGCGTGTGTATTATTTTAATAAAAAAGAAATCGTAGGTAATAAATATGGGACACCTGCACCGATTCCTTTCCGTGTGATCGACCGTAATATCGGCCTAGATATTGATATTGCTATTCGTTGCCATGGCGAATATTCATATAAAATTGTCGATCCATTATTATTCTATACAAATGTATGTGGAAACGTTGAACGAGAATTTACAAGAGATGCAATCGATAGCCAATTAAAAACGGAATTGATGACTGCGTTACAGCCGGCCTTCGCACATATTTCAGCAAGCGGGGTACGCTATAGTGAAATTCCTGCACATACGGTTGCTCTAGCAGATGCCCTAAATAAAGTGTTATCAGAGAAGTGGCTAGCAACACGTGGTTTAGCAGTTGTATCATTTGGCGTTAGTTCATTAAAAGCATCTGAAGAAGATGAAGCGATGATTAAACAACTACAACGAAATGCAGTAATGCGTGATCCAGGTATGGCTGCAGCTCATTTAACAGGTGCACAGGCGGAAGCAATGATTGCAGCAGCTAATAATGATGGCGGAGCAATGGCAGGATTTATGGGCATGAACATGGCGACACAAGCGGGCGGTGTTAATGCAGGACAGCTTTACCAAATGAATGAACAAAATAAACAGGCAGCTCAACAAGGACAAACAGCGACGAACTCAGCTACGTGGAAATGTGCATGTGGTAGTGAAAACACGGGTAAATTCTGTTCAAATTGTGGATCACCAAAACCAGCAGAAGAAGGATGGACTTGTACATGTGGTGCTGTCAACAAAGGCAAATTCTGTAGCGAATGTGGTGCTAAAAAACCTTCAGGAGCATTACAATACGTTTGCGATAAATGTGGTTGGCAACCAGAGGATCCTGCAAACCCACCAAAATTCTGTCCAGAGTGTGGCGATGTGTTTGATGAGAATGATGTTAAGTAAGGAGATGACTAATGATGCCAACGCAAGATGCTGAAAATTCTAAACAAGTAAAGCTTGATTTTGACGCTGAGTGTCCATCATGTAGTGCATCCATTGAATTCAACCCAGCAACTGGAAAGCTAACATGTCCTTATTGTGGCTATGAGACTGAAATTGCAGCCCCAGAGAAGCAAGAGGAAAAAGTTGCCCAGGAAATGGATTTTGCAATGGCTGAAGAACGTGGGAATTTTAACTGGGGTGTTGAGAAAAAAACAGTCATTTGCAAATCTTGTGCGGCAGAAACGATTTATGATGCATTACAGGTAGCTGATAGTTGCCCATACTGTGGCTCTAATCAGGTTATGGAGGCTAGTGCTGAAAATACACTAGCCCCGAACGGGGTATGCGCATTTGAAATAACAGATAAGCAAGCGGGAGAGAACTTCCAACGTTGGATTAAGGGAAAATGGTTTACACCGAGAGCAGCAAAAGAGAGTGCAAAGCCTGATTCATTTAAAGGGGTATATCTTCCTTATTGGACTTTTGATACGAAAACAAGCTCAAGGTATTCTGCAAGGTACGGTAGACATCGCACAGTTACAGATAAAGATGGAAATACTCGAACTGAAACAGATTGGTATTCTACAAGTGGTTTTTATCAGGAATTTATAGATGATCATTTAATCAGTGCGACAACACGTTATGATCGTAATATGATGAGAAAAATAGAACCCTTTAATTTACTCAATAATAAAGCCTATAAACCAGAATATGTATCAGGATTTTTATCAGAACGCTACAGTATTGGTTTACAGGATGGATGGAGTCAGGCGAAGAGGGAAATTTCTGATCATCTAAATGCACAAATTACGTCAAAAATACGTTGGGAACATAATGCGGATGTAGTATCCAATTTACATTTCTCAACGACTCATGATGATATTACATACAAATATCTAATGTTGCCGATTTGGCTTTCTTCATTCCGTTACAAAGAGAAAATTTATCGATTTATGGTAAATGGACAAACAGGTCGAGTAGGTGGGGATGCCCCAATTTCACCACTTCGTGTAACAATTGCTGTTATCTTATCTTTAATTGCAATTGCTATTATTTGGTATTTTTTTATGTCAGAATAGTCATGAGCAGTATTCCTGTAGGATATAATCCATACTTTGGAATACTGCTTTTTTACTGGTGTGGGTGAACGGCTGAATAATTTTAGGATATAGGATGAAAACCTTTAATTATCATAGCTTTCATATTGAATTGTTGCATAAGTTATAATGATAAAGGCATTCTGAGGGAGTTTTTTTTACACAGCGATACAGGAAAAACTTTGTGGATGCATATAGAATGACGCTAAATAACAATAAACGTACTTCAGCAACCTATTATGCGAGAAAGTCGTTATTAGTGATGAATTGTCAGAAAAAAATAAATCAGTTAGGTGGAAGTTTGTTAAATTTCCGGACAGATTTTTTCCATAAAATAACGCTATGTGAAGTTGCCAATTTACTTTAAACAAATTATTATACAGTCAGAGAGCTTTTTTCATGTAATAAGCTGTGAATGCAATGTTATTCTTGGATAACATCATGTATGGAGGTTTCGACAATGGATGCAATTGAGGTTTTAACAAATTTAGATCAAATACATGGGTATTTTCAACCTATTTTTAGCGCGGATGCGCATACGGTGATTGCCTACGAAATTTCCGGACAGTTACAAATCGAGGGTCAACAAATTAATTTAAAAGATTTTGTGAATAATGAAGATATTCCAGAAGAGTATCGTATTGACATGGAACATAAAATTCTACATGCTGCATTAGCCAAAGTAGAAGAAATAGGACAGGATATTGATATTTATATTCCTAGTAACCCGAACTTACTGATGCAGGATTTTGGTGAAAGTCATTTTAATATTATTCAACAATATATAAGTGAAGACGATTTACATCGTATTGTATTAGTTGTTTCTGAGCATCGTTTTTTAGGTGATATTCATAAGCTGCACCATGCAGTACGTTACTTTACGACTTTTGGTGTCAAAATTGCCGTTCAGGAAGTGGGAGCGGAGAGTCATTTAGAGCACATTGCTCTATTATCACCACAAATTTTAAAGGTCGATATTCAAGACTTAAATTATGATTCTTGGTCTGCACAGTCTGATATGATATCAGCAATAGGTAGTCTCGCTTATAAAATTGGCGCAAATCTTTTATTTGAAGGAATCGAAACTGTGTATCAATTGCAGTTTGCTTGGAAGAACGGGGGCCGATTTTATCAGGGGCGATACTTGGCAAACCCTGCCATAACATTCGTAGAGAAGGATATTTTAAAGGAACGTTTTAAGGAAGAGTGCCAGCAGTTTATTACCTCTGAAAAGAAAATTCTAGAGGCACAATATTTCGAGTTGAAAAAGCTGAGAGAGGAGCTAGAAGCGATTGTCCATCGTGTCAAACCTTCTAGTGACAACATCACACTTTTAGAGCATTTAGCGCAGCTATTGGATAGTTATTCGTTCCGAGTATACATTTGTAATGAAGATGGCTTCCAACTTTCTCCAAACGTAATGCGTATAGATGGACAGTGGGAATTGCAGCCTAGAGCCATCAATAAAAACTGGAGTTGGCGCCCGTACTTCCTACAAACAATCATTAAAATGCGCAACGATCAAAGTGGAGAAATCTCAGAGCTTTATCGAGATATCGAGACAGGGGAAATTACAAGAACATTTTCTATTGCTATTAATGAGCATGAGTATTTGTTCGTCGATCTTTCGTATGATTACCTATATGAACATAATATATTTAGATAGTTCTATGAATGCCTATACATCAAGGTTTCTGGGGTACAAGAATAACTTGTACCCCACTTTGTACCCCAAATTTGTGTAAAAGAAGAGAATCACTTGAGTTTTATTAATGATGAAAGAATTTTTGTAGCTTTTAATTCTTCATCTTCAAGTGAGTGTGCATATGCTTTCATCACCATTTCAGATGTATCTCCTATTATTTTAGCCACCGTTGTCAGAGCAACACCTTCTGTAATTAAAATACTCATAAAAGTGTGTCTTAATATATGAGCAGAAAATCTTTCAATTTGATGCTTGGTTTTTAGAGCATTGAACATTTTCACGATATAGCTACTACTTATAGGTTCTAAGTTTGAGGTAATAAATACATAATCATCATCTACTAATTCGGAACCTTATATTTCCTTTTATTCCACACACCAAGACTTAAAACTTTATAATTGCTCATCAAGCTCTGCACTTATAATAATAGTCCGAATACTATTTTGAAAAGCAAACCATTTCTATAACTAAAACACGTGATGAATACTAGTGATGGCCTTATCATTTGCTCTTATTTTTTTGAGGTTAGCCTCTTTAAAGCATGAATTGCATACCCATTTCTCCTCAATAGTATTCACCTCAATAAATAAGATGTTACTAGTATAGGAATTTATTGAATAGGACTGGCATGCACTAGTAACCGATAGGGCAAAGTTTGGTGTGGTTTTGAGAGCAAAAAGTTATTACATATTTTCCATCTTTTGGGTTATCATTGGGTGGGAGGTGAGATTATGGATAACTATATTATGGAGTTCCATTTAGATAATGGTGATGAAGTCTCTACACCAGAAATTAAAGCCGATTCATACCAAGAGGTGTATGAAAAATATTTCAACGTCGATAGTGAGACTAGAATGGTAATTATAGAGAAGAATGCAGAAACAATATTCTTCCCTTCTAGCAAAATCAGCAAAATCAATATTATAAACTTAACAGCTGCAGAAAAAGACGTGATTGACAACTGGATATAAAAATTATTTAAACCACTCTCGCGAGTGGTTTTTATTTTGCTTTGAAAAGTGGGTATCGGGCAGTTACTCCCCTTCAGCGCTAGGGCAACGGTACTTACTTTTGAGAGTGAAATAATACCTAAAAATAATAGTGATAAACGGCTATTTTTGTGCTATTTTGTTAATGAGGTGACTTTATGGCGGAAGATATTACAACAAATTTTAAAAATCACGTGAACAGAACAACGCATAATGAGCATGATAGACTTAACAACAAAGCCATGAGTAGTAAAAAAATCACTAAAGAATGTGTGGACAGACTGATTGAGGATATTGATAAAACATTAAAGGCGCCCGAGTGACATCTTTTTTTGTAAACTGCATCAAACAACCAAAACGCTTAGCGATGAGAGGGCAGACTTTGAGGTGGTTTTGAGAGCAAAAAGTTATTACATATATTTCATCCCCTGGTTTATGATTGGTTGGGAGGTGAGAATTATGGAGTTTAAAGTAAGGCTATTATTTAATGATGCACATGCTCATCCAGAAGATATAAATGTTTCTGGTGCTAATGAAAATGATGTAATTGATAAAATAGGAAGTATGATTAAAAATGGAGAGGTTTTTTGTCAGAATGAAGGACAGAATTGGTGCTTAAACATGGCGCAAGTAAGGAAATTCCGTGTTCCATATAATTAAATGTTTTGAAGCATCCACTTAATGTGGGTGTTTTTTATTTTAATTAAAAGATGTTGGAGGTGGTGTTTGTCAGATATGGCTAATTGGGATGAAATTAAACGTGAATACGAAATAACTAACATAACATTAGCTAAACTAGCTGAAAAACATGATGTTCCTTTAGGTACTGTAAAGAGCCAAAAGAGTCGTGATACTAAAAACGGTAATGTTAAGACATACGCATTCAACTATGTTCACTTAAATGAATCTGTTGAGATCGATGGAACACTTATTACTGAGGTAAAGCAGGGGAAAGATGGTGTTAGTTTTAAACTGGCCGACAAGATGAAAGCACTTGAGTTTCTGTCTAAGCATATGGACCTGTTAAATGAGCGCGAATTAAAACAATACCAAGCTGAGAAACTTAAAGCTGAAACAGACTTTGCACAAATGCGTGCTGCTAAATTACGTGGTGACAAGAAAGATACTTCAATGTTGGATGCATTGGTGGAAGGTCGTAAGCAGTTTGAGCAGATGATGAAAGAGCGTGAGCAACATTGCGAAGATTGATATTAAATTCTCTCCTAAACAGCTTGAGGCTATTTATCGTGACTATAATTACACATTCGACGTTCTTGAGGGAACACCACGTTCAGGTAAAACAACAGCCGGACATTTTCGTTATGCTGATTACTTAACTTGGACAAGAGATACGAACCATCTAATCGTTGCGAGGAGGTACAGTAATGGCGGATAAATTAGAAGGACGAGTAATCGTACCAAGTAACAGCAAAGGAAAAGTTCAATTAATTGTGGAAGACAAAAAGGAGAAAATTAAAGTGACAAATACAAATTGGAATCCAGGTTCACCAACTATGCAAACAGAAGCAGAAAACTATATCGCACAGGCTGTAAAGGATGGTATTATCCAAGCCTCACATTTAAAGGATTTACAAAGCGGAGCAATGACGACAGATCGTTTGATTGGGTTGTATATTACAATTCAACAAAGACGTAGTAAATAAGCAATGAGGACCAGTAAAGCTAATTTAGCCGGGCTGGTCTTATTACTTATTACATAATACTAAAGTGACAATTTTGTGAAAATTATTATCTTAGTATATGAACTGAACTTAGAAGAATATCAAGTGTTTTAGTGTGAGTTTCACTAAAAATGTTACTTAAGTTATATAAAAGAATAATATCACGCCAAAATATGACGGTATAAATGGCGTGATTTGGCGTGATTTATTAAATAGGTAACTGAATGTCGCCAGAAAACGGCGGTCATAACGCCAGATATTGGCGTGAAGATTCAATTGAATTTCTATTTTGAGGAATGTTAGGATAATAGTTACTCAAGGGTATTTATTTGCTATAGTAATTTAAATTTATTTTTTACATTACATAAAGAAGGGTGAAAAACAACATGAAAAAATTCAAAAAAATGGTTTTAATTTCTGGCTTAGCATTAACAGTAGTTGCAGCTCCTGTAACTTTAACAGAGCCATCTTCCGCAGCAGAAGTTAATAGTACAGTATCTACTGCTGGTGAATTGATAAATACTGTAAATTTCGGTTTGATTAAGAACAAGTTTCTTGACTTATACGGCTTTACAACAGTAGAAATCAGATCAGGAAACAATGTAGTTAAAATGGTTGGCGAGAAAAGGGTACAAGCAATTAACAGTGGAAATGCTGTTGTATACGCTTATGATATAAAAGGGAACTATGTAATCTATAATATTAATGTAAAATAACTGATGGTTTAAGTGTAAATTATTTAATTTAATAGAGTAGAAACTTCATTGTTGATAAGTCAAAATTTTCGTCTGTTACCTTAATTGGTAATGGGCTTTTTCTATTTTCATTAATTTCCACTTGCTAAAGCACGAACGTTTGTTCTGGTGTAGTTGCAACGTAACCAATTTTTAAATATGATGTACATGGCTAAAGACGGGAATGTGTCAAAAAGACGTATTAAAATCATTAAAATTGTTGGTGATTCGTTTCAAGCTTACTGTTTCCAGAAACAGGCAAAACGTACATTTATGATTGTTAGCGTGTTGGCAGTTGTTCCAATCATTCAAAGAGAGCGTGAAGTAGTATGATAAATGGCGAGCAAAGACAACTTCTTCATAAATTTGTGGTTTATGATATGGCTGTTCAATCATTACAGCGTGACTACGAGGTAATTGAAAACCTTAAAATGAGCAAAGTCTATTTGCCTATACTTGATAATTTACTTAAGGCAATCACTAATGATTACTATAACTTAAAGCGCTTGTTGGCAAAAGATAAAATTAGAGTCGTAAAGTGGGAAAAGAATGTTGAATACTTTAGTGATTTGACCGTTGCCACAGCTGGCGAAGACCTAGTGTTGACGTATGCAAATCAAGCACTGAAAACACAGGTAGAAAAGTTATTAATATGTCACCAAATGACGGGCACTGATTAAAAGAGTGCCTATTTTTTATGCAATGAAAAAAGCCACTCATTTTGTACTGCACCCTAAAAGTTAGACCAAAAATCTAATTTTTGGGGTTCACTACACATAATGAGTGACTTTTCCTAAATTTTATTTATAATTTAAGGTATTAAAAAAGATTCCTTAAGGAAAAAATTCACACCTGCCCGACTTAATTTACTAAAAAAGTTCCGTTTTAGTGGGGTACAAAACAATAAATTTTACTGTACCCAAGATGTACCCCAATTAATTTACCTTTAATACCATTAATGAATGTCGTTCAAATATGCTGTTATTTTTTAAAAAGGCATATATCAACGTTCTAGAAAATTATTAAGGCTTAATAATTTATTGCACATTTATGAACACAATATATTTAGATAGTCTTACAAATGCCTATATATTAAGGTTTATGGGGTACAAGAATAACTTGTACCCCTTTTTTGTGTAAAAAAATCTCAAATTGTTACTTTACAATTTCTACATTGGATGGTTCTCTATGCTGGATATGACTTGAAATCCAGCCGATGATGAACGCGAGTAAAAGATAAATGAGTAATATACATCCTTGGGTGATTAAGTTTGACCATCCACCGAGTGAAACAACTTCCTGGAAGCTTTTTAATGAATGCGCCATCGGTAAAAACCCTCCAATCCTAGCTAACATTGGATTTTCAAGTTCACCTGGGAAAGTTCCACCACAGGTTGCTAATTGAAATACTAAGAGTGTGACGGCTAGTAATTTACCGAGATTCCCAAAGAGTATTATAAGCATCAGGATGAAGGTCATGAAAGTTAAAGATACGATAATACTTGATAGGATGAATAACGGTACACTTGCCACTGTTAATTTAAATCCTAAAAGTACTACGAGGTCCACAATAAGTGTCTGAATTAATCCCACTACATAAACTAATCCAAGTTTATTGATAAAGTGAACAGTACCAGTTACTTTTAGAAGTTCTCTACGTCCTAGCGGCAGGATATTGGCTGCCATAATACCTCCTACAAATAAAGCAAGAGATAAGAAGTAAGGAGCGATGCCAGCTCCATAGTTCGGAACATTAGATAATTCGGATTCTACTAATTCAATTGGTTGCGCAAACATCGTTGAGGTAGAATCGTTGTTTTGAAGATTAGATGTTTTTTCCGCTGCATCATTTAGTTTTGTCGCTAACTCATTTGAGCCAGTTACTAGAGAAGAAAGCCCGTCATGTAGATCCGCTAATCCGCTTGATTCATGACTGATTCCATTAGCGAGAGTTGTGATTCCAGTGTTAAGTGTAGTATAGCCTGTCACCCATTTTGTAAATCCGCTTGCGATTTCAGTCGTACCCTCTTGTAATCGTTTTGCTCCTTCGGTAGCCTGAGTTATTTTATTCCCAAACGTTTCCATGCCAGTTTGAAGTGAGGCTTGTCCAGTAGCGATTTTTTTGGCAGCTACGTCAACCTGTTCTTGGCCAGCTTTTAAAGTAGTTTCTGCCTCGGATAATGCCTTTGATAAAGCCATAATTTGTTGGAATTTTTGGTCCTGTTTCGCTTCGGGATGGTCTTTTACATATTGGGTTAATTGTTCCTCCAAATTCCTAGCTGTACTAGCTGCTTTTTCTTGTCCTTGAACTAACTTTGTATTTCCAATGGACCAGTTTGTAATACCTTGGCTTACTTGACCCATTCCCGATTGTAGGGAGCGTTCGCCTTCCGTAAGTTGTTGTAATCCATTGTGCAAGGAATTAGAACCAGTTGTGAGTGCAGTTACACTATTAGATAAGATTTTTTGTCCGGCTGAAAGTTCCGTGCTACCTGTCTTAAGCTTTTGTGCACCTTCATTTAAACTTTGAATACCATCTGTTAATTTGCTGCTTCCATTTTGTGCGTCAACTAATCCATTATAAAGTTTTTGTGCCCCAGTTCCTGCCTCCGTGAAGCCAGTTGAAACATCCTGGAATTTTGTTAGAATTGTTTCCGAGTAGAACTTTGTAACGTTAGCATTGATTTTTGTTTTCATTTTTTCAATGGCCGTTGTAGTAATTTGTGATGCTACATAGTTTATCCCTGGATTGACTTCATATAAAAGCTGAGCTGGTTTTGGTGTTTTATCCATTACCGTTGTTATGTTTTTAGAAAAATCCTTTGGAATCTTGATGATCATATAATAGTCGCCTGCTTCAAGCCCTTTTTTGGCCGTCTTGGCAGAGACAAATTGAAAATTTAATTCTTTACCTTTCTTCAATTGAGCAACAAAATCATCACCGATGTGAATGGATTCATTATCGATATTAGCACCTTCATCGAGATTAACGACTGCTACGGGAAGCTTATTTAAATGTCCATATGGATCCCAATAGCCTGCTAAAAAAAATCCTGCGTAAATTAAAGGAACAAGAGTAAGGAAGATTAAAGCAATTCTTCCGTGCTTATGTTTCCAAATGGCGACTAAGTCTTGTAATACTAATTGTAATCCTTTCATCAAATATCCTACCTTTCTTTCCTTAAAGAATTATTTCATAATAATCTAATATGTTGATGTTGTATAATACATTAAAAGTTATGTATTATAGATTTGAATCTATGTTAAAAGGGGAATCTACTTGGGACTTTTGCAATTAAAGTACTTTCAAACAGTTGCTCGGCTGGAACATATGACGAAGGCAGCAGAACAACTTCAAATTGCCCAGCCATCTCTTAGTAAAACGATTTCCCGTTTAGAGGAAGATTTAGGAGTGGAATTGTTTGATCGGGAACATCGGAAAATTAGTCTAAATGCAGCTGGGAAGGTTTTTTTAAATCGTGTAGACCGGGCTTTTGCAGAATTAAATGAGGGTCAAAGAGAACTTAATCATTTTATTAACCAAGATCAAAAAAGTATTATATTAGCCGTTACGATTCCAAAAGTGTTACCTGCATTATTAGGTTCATTTTTATCGGAATATCCTGATGTCCGTTTTCAACAGTTTCTAAAGTCTATTTCTTCTATGAAAAAAATGCTATTGGAAGGGGAACTGGATTATTGTATTTCTTCAGTTCCGATTGAAGGAGAAGGCATAAGATGGGAGCCACTCATTACGGAAGAAATATTTTTTAATCGTGCCACCTAATCATAAGTTAGCAGGGAAGGAAAGTGTGAGGCTTGAAGAGGTGAAGGATGAAGCGTTTATTAGCATGAATACAGGATATGGCTTCCGAAACCTAACAGACCAGTATTGTCGAAGCGGGGTTTGTCCAAAATATCGCTTTTGAAGGTGACGAACCCACTGTTATTTCAGACTTAGTTAGGCAAGGATTAGGTGTTGCTTTCGTTTCTGAATTATCATGGGTACCAAAATCGGGGGAGTTTCCGCATAAACTTCGAATAGTTGAACCAGCTTGTCAACGCACTATTGGATTAGCATGGTCCGAAAAGCGCTGCTTTACGCCAATTGCTAAGCAGTTTCGCTTATTTGTTTTAGAATACTTTTCATCAATTTCTAAAATTGATTAAGTAACCTTCTTTATGGTCGTTTTGCCAGTTGGACGTTTCCATTTTCAATTGTTTCCCCAGACTTTGTAGTAATTTTTCTTCTTCAACTCCCATGAAAGAACTTAATCATCTTTCATTTTCTGTGGTGTAGCGCTGGTTTTGCGCTACATGGATGGCTAATGGGTGCGTTAATTAAATTGAGTTGCATAGTCATCTCTTTTTTTCTTTATTGTGTAGCTTTCGAATAAAGTTATGGATGCTTTTCCTGTAGTTGAAAAGTTGGTTTTTATAAAAAAAATTGATCTTTGCATTGTTCCATTAAAGCAGTCAATAAAACATGAAAACGACAAATGTTTTCCGAGTGATTTTTAGCAAATAATGTTTATACCAAAAGGTAGCGAATTAATCCCAATATGGCAAAACAAAATAAAGCTATGCCAGCTCCTATTCCGGTGATTGCACTGCTGGCAACGCCCAATTTTTTTGATCCCCATGGTGATATGATCACAATTGCTATAATGAGTACCGCTAATATATACAAACTGGGGTCTTTAAAGATTTTTACTAACCAGAAAAAGTGAACACCTACGACAAAAGCAACCCACGGAGCAACATAATCCTTTTTTTTACTTCGGATTAACAAGAAAGCACCGAGACCCGCGATAAAAAATTCAGTGTAGAAAACAATTAGGTAGTTATTAAACGTGTCCTTTTCTGACAAAGTAGAGCCGCATCCCAGTGCGTCACGCTTAAGTATACGCCAATCAGGCATAC
Source organism: Lysinibacillus sp. NPDC086135 (assembly GCF_044746345.1). Classification (NCBI taxonomy): domain Bacteria; kingdom Bacillati; phylum Bacillota; class Bacilli; order Caryophanales; family Bacillaceae; genus Lysinibacillus; species Lysinibacillus sp. NPDC086135. Next base: position 50,393 of record NZ_JBIVCA010000023.1, read on the forward strand.
TAACAACGTAATTCCGGAAGCAACCCCGATATACTTGCGCCAATTTTCTCTGGGATTCTCCTGAGCCCACCCAAACCATGCAAAACTAAACATACCTAAAAACGCTGCGTACGTCACATAGTCCCTTATATATTCTGACTCCATATCCACCCACCTTTCTGTTTTATAATTATTATTGGGTATTCTGGCATATACCTTGAAAAGGTTAATTAAGGGGGAACAACGTATAACAAATATGTACGATGCAATTGACATGTTTTTATATTGATTTAGTTGAATTTATGAGATACAAACGGCGGATTTAGCAGTATATTTCAAAGACTGAACGTTAAGGACATGGTATACTTAATTTGGTAAATATTGAAAAATGAAAAAGCCTTGGATTTTAGGAGGTATAAATGGAATTGAAATTAAGTGTTGAAAACAACGTGAAAAATAATGATGTAAAAACAATGACAGGGTTTCTACTCATATTTTATCTTGCGTGGTCAATTAAAGAATTATGGTTAATCGAATACATTTATTCGTTCGGTGAAATAATCTCACCATTAATAGAGGCACTGGTTAAAGGTCTTGTTTGGATTGTTCCAACTTGGTTATACATAAAATATTATTTAATTACTAATCCATTTGACTACTTAAAAATGAACATTAATGTTAAGAAAGGTTTCTTTTGGGGAATATTTCTTTCACTGTTAGTTGGCTTATATTTTGCTATTGAAACTTATATCATTAAGCAGCAATCATTTCAATTTTCATTATCTATTGATGATTACTTAAATGTCTTTCTAATGGCTGGGATTGCTGAAGAAATTGTTTTTAGGGGGTTTATTTTACAAGAGATAAATAAAAAAATGGCCTTTTGGAAAGCAAATGTTATTACCGCTTTATTATTTTTAGTAATACACTTTCCAGTTTGGATTTACAATGATATATTCTTTCATTTTGGGACGCATGCATATGTTTTTATTTTAGGCTTACTCTTTGGATTTGTGTACAAAAAGACTGGTTCATTATGGTCGGTTATAATATTGCACGCACTTCATAACTTTTTCGTTACCATTATTTAATGGGGTGCTTTACTTGAAGATCATTGAATTGCATATGCAGCTCTTTTTTCTTATTGAACTGGCTGGGCAGATTAGTGGAAGAGTTAGCTTGTTCCACTTATAGAAGGCAAGAAATACTCAGGCAAAGAAAAAGATATCTATGAAGCTGGAAAAATGTTCGGACAATTTCATCTCAGTTTACGGCTTTCAAAGAACGTTTGAATACCGTTTACGTCTTACTCTCTACTTATATTATAACCCCATCTGATAATTATTTATAGACTACTTTTTCACCATTCCTTACCTTATACTGTTATACGCAAGTCAAAAAAAGTATAAGGGGTGCTTTTATATGAATGACAAAAAAAATATCTTAGATCCCGGTCCATTCTTTCATGGTACTAAATCAGAACTGAAAATCGGAGACCTACTTGAACCTTTGCACTTATCCAATTATCAGGATAAGAAATCTAACCATATATATTTTACTGCAACATTAGACGCGGCTAAATGGGGTGCTGAGTTAGCAAGATCTAAATCAAAAGAGAGAATTTATATTGTAGAGCCATTAGGTGATTTTGAAAATGATCCGAACTTAACTGACAAACGATTTCCTGGAAACCCAACACGTTCTTATAGGTCCAAATCTCCTTTGAAAATAATAGCTGAATTAAGTTCATGGGAAAGACATTCCGATGAAGAAATAAATCATATGCTTACATCTTTAAAAAAGTTAAGTGAACAAGGACAAAATGTAATATACGATTGATTCTCACTTTACTACAATTCCCGCCAAAGACATGAACTAATGGGGAAATTATAAGAAGGTAACAAGCTGATAGTAGGGAGTAATTTGTAGTACGAATGGGGTGCTTTACTTGAAGAAAATTGGGTTGCGTAAGCAGCTCTTTTTTCTTATTGAACTATCGGAGCAATTTAGTTCAAGATAACAATGATATTGTAGGTGGTGTTTCTATGAATAAATTTATTATTACATCAGGTGCAGTAGTTCTGGATGAACATAAGAGGATTTTATTAAAAAAAGAATTGGGAGTTACCAGGTGGGATTGTAGAAGAAAATGAAAATATAAAGAATGCAGTAGTTAGAGAGGTTAAAGAAGAATCAGGAATAATCATTGATATTATTGAATTTTGTGGAGTTTCACAAGAGTTGAAGGGAAATATATGTAATATACGGTGGTTAGGAACACCTATAAATGGAAGTTTAAAAACAAGTAAAGAAAGTTTAGAGGTCGTTTTTTTTTAGGAATTGAAGATGCATTAAAACTGATAAGAAATGATGACTTTAAAGAGGAATTTTTAAAATGTGTATATAAAGATAATCATCCATTTTTTATTACAATGTAAGTTCACCTGAAGAACTAACTTCATTTATTTTAACTTCAATATTGTTTTCGTTTTTAAAATGCTCAACTGTAACTTGTATTGCTTTTTCTTTAGTATCTGACCATACTTCTTCACTAAATCCCTTTGGCATACCTTGGTCGATTTGATGAAAAAAATAAGGTATTCCACTATTTATACGATAATCCGCAAATTTATGAAGAATAGATTTCATTTAACTATATATCCAAACAAAAAGGCAGAATTTATCCTACACATTTTGTAGATTAAATCTGCCTTTTAATTTTAACAGCAACAATCTTTTCAAAAACAGCTTAATAAAAAAAGTCACTAAAAAAAAAATGTAGTGAACCCCAAAAGTTAGATTTTAACCGGAATGGATTTTTCCTTTCTGGTTTTTCTTTTTGTTCTCTATTTAATTATTTTAAAGGAATACCAAGTCCTATGGCAGAAGCGATCGATACAATAGAGCTAATAACACCTAGTATACTAGTTAATTTCTCTAATGGTTTTTTAGCTTTCTCTTTATCTCCATTTTCTATATGAGTTTGAAGGAGTTCAAAATTAGCTTCCGCAATCTCTCGTTGTTCCTCAGCTAGGTGTTGAATTTCTTCATGAAGCTGTTGTAAAGCATTGATAATGTCATTAGGCAGGCTAGCTATCCCTTGATTGAGTGTACCATTGTTTTCAATAGTTATATTACCTTTGTTTTCTCCAAAAGTTAAACCACCATATTTACTAGAATCACCCATATAACCATCTCCTAAGATAATAGTAACTTTCCCGAGCTTTGATACTTTCTCTAATAATTGATCAGAATTTTCTTCGGCTAAAATACCGATAATTTCTCTTAAACTCTCAGGTTTATTTTGCTTACTTAACCCGACATTTTCCGTTTTGTTATTAATTTTTTTTTTGAAAAACTTTGTCTGAAATCATCACTTAATTCGATTATTGGAATGGCGTTTAAAGGATCAAAACAGTTTTCTGTACCACAATACTTGCAAGGAATGGAATCAATATTGTCAAGTTCAGATTTATTAGCAGTTAATATACTTCTACTACATTCCTCGCAGTGAAATTCTAATTTTATAACGAGCGCTTCTTTTTTTTCTAATTCAGATAATGTATCAATAACTACTCCAAGAGGTAAGTTAGTTATTTTTGCAATATAACTATGGTAAAATTTTCCAACCTTACTGATAGCAATTGCCTCAAGTGCATTATCTATTTTTTGAGAAATTTCCCATGGCTTTAAATTGCTCAATACTTTTACCTCGCAGAATAAATTTGGTAAATCAATTTTTCTCTAATATAATCCAATACAGGTTCAGACGCAAATGCATTGAACTTAAATGTCTTTGTATTGACACCGATTCGTATAGAATATTCTTGTTCCACGCCATCAACACTATGTTCAAATAATATGGATCCTTTTTGTTTGGATAGATAAGGTTCTAAATAATTGTATAAAGGTAAACCTCTTAGTTCTCTAATACTACCTAATCCTATTGTTTCAAGACCACTTAAAAGGAGCAGCGTAAAAGGTGTTGTTTCTAAAATGCCAGTAATATCTTCGCTATTTAAATTTTGCTCTAGAATGGATAATTCACCATTAGTATAGTATTCGTCAATTGCAGAAAGTATACTCACAATTGATTGGCCCTGTGTTTCTTCAAATGTATTTACGGATCCTGCTGGTCTTCCTGTAGCATCAATAAGCCTTCCTTGAAGTGTATCAGCTAAAGACTCAAGAGTACCCCCATACTTCTCTAACAAATCATGTTGTTTGAATTCATATTTATCATCGACTATTTTAGTTAACCAAGCAATGATTTTTTTGGCAACAGCTGAACTTGCTCGTACTTCAATTATTCCCTTGTCTTCATCAATATAAACTGTTGTTATTTCGTGTTTAATGTATTCTCTTCGGTTAGCTAAAAAGTAATCAACATTAACACCAGTTCTATGAATAAATCTTAAATAATATGCTTGAGAACCTTCGATTTCAGCAGCGGCAATAATCGCAGGATCAATAGGAACATTTTCGCTGTTTGGTGTAACTACTTTTTCGAAAGGGTTAAATGGCATTTTATCAATAATACTTTGTTTAAATCCGATTAAACCAGTATTATTTGTCGCCTGATACCAAGCTAAAGAAACTGCTCCGGAGAAAATATTATTGCTTATCATTTTAAGAACATCGCCTTCAATATGATCAAAAGAGTTCCACACTCTACTTGCTAATTCATTTACATTGCCAGTTGTTTCTAAAGTCAATTTATTACAAATTTCTTTGAGTTGAGTTTTGCTTAATCTATGCAAGTCTTGGGGGAAAATTAACGATTTAATTGTATTCATTTAACACCCTCCAGAATTATATTCTGTGTTCGATGAAATTATGTCGTTTTATTAATAAATATAATATTATATGTATTGAATAACCAAAAAATGACATAAAAGTGTTGATTGACATGGGGGTTTAAATGAATTGGAACTTATATGCATCGAAATGAATAAATATCGTTATAGTTCTTTAGTCTTTTTTGCTGTTTGAGGTTTTTAAAAGAAATAACTACTATTGATTAGAGAGTAGTTAGCTTTTAGGTATCATATTCAATTCATTTTGCGTTAGTTTCTTTAGTGCTCTCATAGATTTTTTTAAAAATTGAATAGGGCGGGAGTATTGATACAATTTAGCGTTCTGCTTCTGGTATAATTAACTGCGAGAGAGGATGATCAATATGAGCAAAAATATCGTTGTTATAACAGGGGCTGGCAGTGGTTTAGGTGCAGCACTTGCTAAAAAATACTCGTCTTTAGGCAATCACATTTGTTTACTCGGCCGTACGAAATCAAAGCTTGAGAATACGGCTAAAACTTTAACCAATGGCTATTCTATTTATGAGGTTGATGTTACTTCGAAACAAATGGTTACTCAAATAATGCGTTCTATACAAGATGATTTTGGATCAATTCCATTACTAATTAATAATGCTGGTGTTGGCTATTTTGATAAAGCTGAAAACTTGAATGAGGATTCAGTTCATCAAATGATTGATATTAACTTAAAAGGAACAATTTTTTGCACACAAGAAGTACTAAAAGGTATGAAAGAACGCAATGAAGGAACAATCGTCAATATCGTTTCTACAGCTGGTTTAGAAGGAAAAGTAACAGAATCTGTTTATTGTGCTAGTAAATTTGGTGTACGTGGATTTACAGAGAGTCTTGCACTTGAATTAAGCGATACCGCTATTAATGTATGTGCTGTGTACATGGGAGGCATGAGAACAGAATTTTGGGACGGTGTGTTTACCGAGGAAAAAACTAAGACATTAATGGATCCTAATGACATCGCGGATATTATTATGGAAAATATTAAACCAAGAAAAGCGTTAGCTGTAACTGAAGTTGTTATTAAAAATAGACGATAATCATTAACAAAGGAAGTTATGATAATGTTCATTGTTCTTGTAAAATATGTACAACCATTAAGTGTTGTAGACGCTTTTCTGCAACAGCACATTGACTTTTTAGATAGACATTATAAAGAAGGTCATTTTATCTTTTCTGGACGTCGTGGACCTAGAGTTGGTGGTGTTATTTTAGTAAATTGCCACGCAGAGGACGCTGTAAAAGAAATGATAGAAGAAGATCCTTTTTATAAAAATAAAATTGCTGAATACGAATTAATTAAGTTTTCACCGACTAAATTTGATGAGAAGTTTTCACCATTTATAAAAAATGTTCCTACTAATTAGAAAAAAGTATAGCTTTTACATAAAAAAAATACCGTAAGTGCGTAAAAGGCAATGACCAGATACTCAATTCATTTTGAGCCTGGTCATTTATTTTTTCATCAAAAATTTTACTCTTGTAATTTTAGTATTTTGCCCATATATCATCTTTTTCTCCATGCCAAAGTGCATCTAGAAGAAAGAAATGTAATCCATATTTCGATGAAAATCGAAATATCTATCTTGTACTATAGAAATTGAAAGTACGGATAGGAGGAGATAAAATGACTCAAATTGCTAACACAGAAATGATTAATCCAAAAATTCTTTACTACGGGACACCTGTAATTTTATTAACTACGCTAAATGAAGATGACTCAGTAAATATTAGCCCTCTTTCGTCATCATGGGCTTTAGGAGATTGTATTATTTTAGGAATTGGGCTTGGGGGAAAGGCTATTGAAAATTTAGAACGACATCCTGAATGTGTCATTAATGTTCCAGGTCCTTCATTATGGGGGAATGTAGAAAATTTAGCGCCATTTACAGGAAAAAAACCCGTTCCTGAGTATAAGAGAGCAAATGGATTCACATTTGAAAAAGATAAATATGAAATTAGTAATTTAACACCTAACGAGTCTAAATCAGTAAAGCCTACAAGAATTGCGGAGTGTCCAATTCAACTTGAGGCAAGAGTAAAACATATTCGAATCCCTGATTATGCTTCCTTTTTTGCCATTGTTGAGACACAAGTAATACATGTACATGCTCATAAGGAAATTATCGTTAAAGAAAATTATATTGATCCAAATAAATGGAGTCCACTCATTTATAATTTCCGCCATTATTTTGGACTTGGGCACCAGCTAGGGAAAGCTTTTAGGGCAGAAATTTAAATTTTAACGGTCAGCAAAAAAGGTCGGCTCTCATTTTTTATGGGTAGTTGATCTTTTTGCTTTTATTCAAGATTTTCTATAAGCACGGTACGTTACAAAACTGTCATGTTGTGATGTTATTTGTCATGTAAAACAATGGATATCGTATTAATTCCTTGTTATAGTTAACAAAGTCGTTAAGGAAGTTTAGAACCTTGTACCCAGCTTAAAGGAGAAATGAAAATGAAACCATCATTAAAAATCTATCCGTTTATATTAGCTATGATTGTCTTCTTATATAGTATAACGCCTAAAATAGCAAATGCAGATTCAACTGAAAAAATTCAGAAGATTGATCAATTTGTTAAAGAACAAAAGGCGATTAGTAAAATTCCTGGAATATCGGTAGTAATTGTTGAGAAGGGGAAAACGGTTTATGAAAAAGGCTTTGGATATGCCGATGTTCAGTCAAAAACACCAGTTACCTCTAATACATTATTTGAACTAGGATCTACATCGAAAGCATTCACAGGACTAGCCATTCTCCAATTGGAAAGGGAAGGCTTACTAAAACGTTCTGATGATGTCCAAAAGTATATCCCATGGTTAAAGTTAAAATATAATGGCAAGCCACAGTCAATTACTATTAATCAGTTTCTATATCATACAAGTGGCATAGCTACTAACACTATATATAATATTCCAAAAAGTAATGAACCGAATGCTCTTGAGTTGACCGTCAAAAAATTGCTTGATCAACTTTTAAATAGACAACCGGGTAGTTCATACGAATATGCAACACTCAATTATGATGTTTTGGGCCTAGTTATTGAAAAAGTTTCAAAACAACCCTTTGATATGTATATCAAACAGCATCTATTAGAGCCGATTAATATGAAGGATTCATTTGTTGGACTTCATCAAGTTAAATCTAATGAGATGGCGTCAGGATATAAGATAGGGCTTATGAAAGAGCAGGATTATACACCACCTATCTACCGTGGAAATGTGCCTGCTGGGTATATAATAAGTAACATAAATGATATAGCAAAATGGTTAAAGCTACAGTTAGGCAATAGCCAAATTTATTCGATTGATAAAAAAATTATTCAAGAATCACATACCCCAGATCAATCTGTAGAACCTTTCGATAAGGATACATACTACGCTAGTGGGTGGGGAGTTATAGAAAGAGACAAAAAACAATATTTATTTCATGCCGGCGAAAATCCAACATTTACATCTTATTTTATGATGCAGCCTGATGAACAATTGGGAGTTGCCATATTATCTAATATGAACTCGAGCTATACAACGGCGATAGGTCAAGGTGTGATGGATTTATGGGAAGGGAAAACGGTTGATACTGTTCATTCAGATAGCCTTCAGAAACTGGATAAAACTGTTTCACTTTTATGCGTGATTATTGTAGGCTTTGGGATGTTTTTAAGCATTCTATTGTTAACAACCTTGAGAGAAATTATTAAAAAACAACGAATTAAAGTAGCTTTAAATATGAAAAGGACCTTATTATTAATCTTGCATTCTGTAAGTGTGGCAATAATCTTTGCACTTATTAGTATGTCCCCAAAAATTTTATTAGAGGGATCAAATTGGGCGTTTATTAAAGTATGGGGTCCAACCTCAATCACTGTGTTATTTTATAGTGTTATAGTGGCAAGCGTGATTTATTTATTATTGGGGATAGTTAAGATTTTCACCAAAAAGCAAAATGAATTAAAAATGTAGAGATTTGATTGTTTATGAAAAACATGGTAAATTGAGAATACTTTAGGTAAGGGGGAGAATCCAAATGAAAAAAAGATCAATGCGTTTTTTAAGTATGGGTATTGGATTCTCAACAGCTGTTTTTTTCTAAAATTGAGTTTTAAGGGACGAGTCTGCCCTTTTTTAGAAAATACAAACCTAAAGGAGAATAACTATGAATCATAAAATAACACGCAAAAATCCTATCCAAGTACCTAGCCCAGTTGGCAATTACAGTCATCTTACAATAATCCCTAAGAATGCAACAATGTATGCATTATCTGGACAGATTGGAGTAGGGGTTAGCGGTGAGTTGCCATCATCACTATCTGAGCAGGTTAAAAATACGTTGAAAAATATTCAACTTATATTAGAGGCAGAGGGACTTAATGCAGACAATGTCGTGAAGGCCAATATTTGGGCAACAGAAGAAATTGATTGGGATGACTTCGATCAACAATGGGAATCGATGTTTGGAAATCCCTATCCTTCTATGACGATAGCCTATATTACTGCTTTAGGACTCCCTGATATTAAATTAGAAATAGATATTTGGGCTGCTAAATAAGCAGACTACCGACAAAATCTTTATGATTTTGTCGGCTTTTTATTTAAAGTAAAATAGAAAAAAGGTCACTTTTCCTAAGAAAAGTGACCAAAAAGTAAAGAATTAATGATGGGGGTGTGTGTCTTGCCCATTGTCTGAGCAAGTTGGAAGCGAATTAGGTACATTACTATTTTATGAAGAATTAAAACTAATTGTTAGGTATTTGTCATTTTAAGTTTTTTGGTTAGGAGCGTGCCTTAAAATTAGAAGTTTTTAGCAATGAAGGTACTGTCCAATAAGTACCCATTCGCCACAACCATTCTAATGGTCCAAATTTAAAGTATTTAAGCCAAATTTTGCTAAACAGTAATTGGAAAATGTAAATGCTTATGCAAATCCAAAGAGATTGGATAAAACGAATATTGCCAATAAGGTCAAAAGCATTGCCAATTAGTAAGATGAGCGCTGTTTGCCCTAAATAATTTGATAATGCCATTCGGCCATAGTCTTTTAATGGTGAAAGTAAGGTCTGGCATAAAGGAAGTTTAAGTAATAACATTAATAAACCTACATAAAATGCCGATACAAAAGGGCTAAATTGAAGACCGATTAATGAAAATTTTTCAATGTTTGTCATATGTTCTGTAATTTCATCCGTTGTCATATTGTCAATGTTCACCATTGCCTCGGGGACATAATTCCATTGATACAGCAAGCCACCTATGCTAATCATGAACATAATAACTGTAAAGGTTAATATGCTTTTACGATTGTCATGGATCTTTTCAAAAATTCGATATTGCCCAGCAGCTAATCCTAGTAAAATTAGTGGAAACGGCATAGCGATTTTGATGCCATAATACGCTGTTACGGCTAATAGGATAAGCCCTAAAGTGACGTTTATTTCTTTACGAACTTTGTAAAATGGTAATGCAATTAGCCCGAAAATTGCATAGACGGTTAATGCTTCTCCAGGTTGGAAATAAAAATGTACAAGCCCGATTAACAATAAAATAATAATTCTTCTAATAAATAAAAGATAGGCGTTATTATTTTTAGCCATTGCTCGGGAAATAAAAATATAAAATCCTACACCAAATAAAAATGAAAAAATCGAGAAAAACTTACCTTCCACAAATAATATTAAAAATCTATTATATGCAATATCTATAGATGTGTCCGGTGTTTTAATCCATAATAATGCCGGAATATTTACTAAAATAATTCCTAATAAAGCAAATCCTCTTAAATAATCTAATGTATCAATTCGTTTGTTTAATTCAATTGGTTGCATTTTTTCTCCTCCTTACTTACTAAGTATAAGAAAATTGTCCATAAAGTAGTAACGATGAATGTTACGCCAATCTTACAAAATCGTCATTTAACATTAATCATTTTCTGGATATATAGATAGGATGTCCTTTGCCTGCTGTCGTAAAATATTGATTAATTCTTTTGGTTCTATAATTTGAGCATGCATACAAAGTCGATAAAAGAGGGGACTTATAAAATTTAGTTCACCTTTGTCTATCATGGAATCGATATAGCCTGTGCCATCTTCATTGATGACGACTAAGTCTTCAAGGTTTGGTTCGCTTTTGCATTGTCGTACACCTTCCCTTGATAATAGTACATGTAAACGAATGGGTTGTTTAATCTCATAGGTGTTGCCAAACCACTCCTCTAGATTAAAAATTTCCTCTTTGTTTTCTTCGCTTTTTACGATAGAAAGAATACGATCTACACGAAACAATAATATTTTTTGTTTAGTGAAATCAAAGGCGGGCATATACCATAATCCATCATGTGCGTAAACACCAATAGGATGAATATGTTTCGTTGTTGTACCCGATTTAGATTCATATTGAATATGTAGATTTTTGTTTTCAATAGCTAGCTCTAAAACAGCTTTCAATAAAGGTGTTTCAATCGCTCGTTTAGGATTCCAAAACGCGATATAGGATTGAAGTTTATCCACTTTCCGCTTCGCCTCCTTCTGAAGCGAGTTATAAAGCTTATGAGAAGCGGACTTACTTTCCGTATTAAAAGGTAAATCACGATAATAGTGCAGTGATTGAAACGCAAAGAAAATTGAAACTGCTTCATCTTCTGTAAATAAAATAGGGGGAAGAAGTCTGCTCGATAGAACAGTATAGCCACCGTTTCGCCCTTGTTCAGCGTAAATAGACAAGCCCATATCACTTAAATCTAAAATATAGCGATGAACCGTACGAATCGATATATTGAATTCATCAGCAATTTCCTGAGCGGTAAATTTCTTTTTTGCACTAACAAACAGCAGGATATCTAATAAACGTTGTGCTTTTGACATTTTCTCACCTTTTCTTTTAATCATGCCAGTAGTTGTCATGTATTGTGTATAGTATAAATATTGTTCATGATTTTTACAAAAAAGAAAAGGAGATGACAGTATGTCACGAGAAATCATTTTATTTATTGCGACTAGTATGGATGGATTTATTGCGAAAGAGAATGATGATTTACAATGGCTAGAAGAAACAGAGGGGGAAGGAGATGCTGGCTATTCAGACATGTATCAATCCATCGATACTATTATTATGGGCAAGAGAACGTATGATTACGTTGTAGACCATATTGAGTCTTTTCCATATCCCGATAAGAAATGTTATGTATTCACAACATCACGATCTGGTAAAAACGAACATGTTGAGTTTGTGAATGAAGATGTTGTAGCGTTTACAAAAAAATTAAGGGAACAGGATGGCTCGAAAATTTGGATGGTTGGTGGGGCAGAAATTCTAGATGCCTTCATGAAGGAAGCGTTAATAGATGAAATAATTATTACAGTTACACCGCATCTTTTAGGCTCTGGAATTCCACTGTTTAAGGATCATAACCCACATCAAGATTTGAAGTTAGTCAATACACAACGCTGTGGGCAAATGGTGCAAATGCATTATGAGGTGAAGAAAGAGGCTGAATGATAGCCTCTTTTTCTGTTTTTAGTCATGCGAATGGTAGATTTCACCCATGATACCCTTCATTTGATGCGTACCTGTATCAGTATTGGTCATCATAACAATTCCTTGTTCGAGGTGTGGATAGGCTACTAGCATACATTGAAACCCAGTACCCCAGCCAAGAGAAGAAAATTCGAGCTTTTCGCCCGTGCCATCTAGAAATACCCCAAGGCCCGCCCATTCTTTACATCCCTGTGGACGGCACAGTTCATTTAGTTGTTTTGTCGTAATGCCAATTTTACTTTGTCCTTTAACAACTGTCATTACATCCAGTAATAATTTTGTTAAATCGCTTGGGGTAGTCCATATACCACAAGCCGCAATATAAGGGTAAATAGAATAGTTCCCTGGAATTAATGCCCCACTTCGATCGTGACCACATGCGAAATTATCTAAATTTGATGTTGAAAGAGAAGTAGAGAATGTACTGTTCGTCATGCACAGTGGTTTAAAAATAATATTGTCCATGAGATGAGAAAAAGGTTTTTGCGTTATATCTTCAATTAATAATTGAATAAGACAAAAGCCTGCATCAGAATAGTGAAATTTACTTTCAGGCTCAGAAGTCACTTCGATTGAAGTTGCGCAATAAGGAGTTGTACCATTCAATATTTCCACCATGGACGGTATTTCGTGAAAAGATTCTAGTTCCATAAAACTGCCCTCAGGGTCCACAATACCAGATTGATGACATAGTAAGTTGCGTAATGTAACTTTTTTGTGCTTTGTCAATGGATTGTCAGGAATCTTCCATGAAACTAATTTTTTATTAACATCTTCATCTAAATCTACCATCCCTTGTTCCACTAATTTCATCACTAAAATACTTGTTAGAAACTTACTGATCGAGCAAGCATTAAAAACGGTATGTTCATTAACTTTTTTATCGGTACCTGCCTCCAGAACACCGAAATGACCTGTGTTACTGATTTTTCCCTTATCGATAGCTACTAGACTTAGGCCAGCTATACGGTAATGCTCCATGCGTTCACGAATGTTTATCATCTACTTAGCTCCTAATTTTTTCTTAATTATAACAGAATGTCGGAACTGGTGTTCGTTTTTGTTTTATTTTAGTAAACGTGCGTGTACAATCATTGATGGACTATCTTTTGTAAAGTCATTTTTGTTCCATGATCCATATATGTGTAACACTTCGAACCCATGTTGTTCTAATAGCCTCTTCATTTCCAATGGATATGTATAGCGAAGTCGAATTGAATCTTCGAAAGTAGCGTGTTCTAGCTTATTTATAGAACGGCAAGTTAAGATTTGTGTGGTAGGGTCATATTCTTCACGATGCTTGCTGAATAGTTAGTTTTCCACCTTCGCTATTGACTGAACTTTCTTCGTATTCATCCACAATAGACAGTTCACTTAGAATAGCATTTCTCGTATCGAATACAAATTCTCCTCCTGGATGTAAGTGCTTTTTAACGGAATGGAATAAAGCATTTTGACTTTCATTACTTAAAAAATGTTGAAATGCATTTCCTGTCATAAAGACAAAATTTGATGTGATTGGTAATTGAAGCTGTGTACAGTCTTGCACAGTAAAATGTACATTAACATTCTCCTTTTTCGCTTTTTCAATTGCCAATTGCAGCATCCCTTCATGGATATCTACTGCATAAACATTGAATCCCTGCTTGGCAAGCGGAATAGCTAATCGGCCAGTGCCACAGGCTAATTCAATTATCGTATCATTATTTTTGTTAAGAAGATTTTCAATAAAATATAAATCCACGTTATAATTTTCATGAAGTGCATCATATTCAATAGGGTTATTATATTTCTCTAAATTTCCACTAAACTCATTTTGATACATACAATTTAGCTCCTTCAAATTTATCTTTATTTGTAAGAATATTGTACAATAAATATAATATTCTTACAAAATGGACTAATAGCATAAATGTGGGTTGATTTCCGTTCCGGCTGGGCGCTTTCCTGGGGGCGTCCGATGAGCCGCTTCACTCGCGAGGCTCGCTCCAGGGTCTCGGGCCAACAGGATGTTGGTCACGAAGGCGTTATCACAGGACGTGATGCTTTTAGCCTTCGTTCCTCTATATCGCTAATCCCCAAGGAGTCGCCCAGCCTCCACTCCAATCTACTTAAAAATGTCTCTTTTTAATAAATTTCCATCCCTAAGTTTTAGTGATGAACCAATAAATAAACAAATTATAAAGGATAGGGGGATTCTTTTGAACAAGAAATTTCCACGCAAAATACATATCATAGGCTCTGTTGCTAGTGGGAAAACAACTTTTGCGAAAGAATTATCCACGAAATTAAACATACCATATTATGAATTAGATAATGTTGTTTGGATAAGGCAAAATTCCGGTGATATTAGAAGGACCGATCAACAAAAAGTGGATTATTTAAATAATATTATTCTTACAAATGCGTGGATTATTGAGGGCGTTCATAATGAGGACTGGGTAGCACAAAGCTTTTTGAATGCCGACTTAATTATTTTTTTAGATACAAGTTATTTCATCAGAATCTATCGAATAATAAAAAGATTTACGCTACAAAAACTCGGTTTGGAAAAGTCCAATTACAAACCAACTTTTACGATTTTCATTAAAATGTTTAAGTGGAATCGTTATTTTGAGGAGATTGGCAAACCTAATTTTTATCACAAATATGGAGTATATTATGACAAGCTTTTGGTCGTATCAAATAAGAGGCAGATTTTTTAAAAAAAGCATATCCAAAAATAATGGATACGCTTCTTCCGTGTACATTTTAAGCATTTTTTTTCGTTCTCGGTGCTCGTTTTCTTGTTGCTGGCTTTTTTGTTTTTTCTAATGAGGCTTGAAGAGCTGTCATTAAGTCCGTAACGTTATCAGGTACTGGACGTTTATCGCTTGTCGAGATTGTATTTGTAGCTTTTTTCTCCTCTATAAGCTCCATTAAAGCATTGCGATAGTCATCTGTATATTTTTCAGGATTAAATTCTGTTGTTAATTGATCGACTAACATGAGTGCGGTTTCTAGCTCTTTTGGAACAATGTTTTGTTCACTTGGAATACTTGGAACATCACCAACACTCCTTACTTCATCAGGGTAATGAATCGTTTCCATCACTAAAGCGTTTTGATAAACACGGACAATTGCTAATTGCTCTTTTGAACGGATAATAATTTTGGCCACACCTATTTTTCCAGATTGTTCTAATGTTTGACGTAATAGGGCATAAGCCTTTCCGCCAGTCGAATCAGGGGATAAAAAATAAGTACGTTCAAAATAAATAGGATCGATTTCAGTTAATTTTACAAAATCAATGATTTCAACTGCCTTATCTTCATTTTCCTTCCGCAAGTTCTCTATTTCTTCTGGATCTAATACGACAAACTTATTTTTGGCATATTCATATGCTTTAACAATATCCTCATCTTTTACTTCTTGGTTACAGCCTTCACAAACCTTTTTATAGCTAATAGGGGTATGGCATTCTTTATGGAGTTGTCGTAATTTAATGTCTTTATTTTCAGTTGCAGCATGAAGTTTTACTGGTATATTGACAAGACCAAATGAGATGCTGCCTTTCCAAACTGTATGCATTTGTATCACCTCGTTTTTTCTTACTATGATATATTTTGCTTATTTTTATGTATCTTAAAGTGAAATCGTCAAAAACTGAAGGTAAAAAGCAAAGTAGGTATTCAAATGAAACCAATGCTATTAACAGAAGTGCTCGAAACGCCTATCGGTGAGGAATGGATGTACGAAACAAAATATGATGGATTTAGATGTATGTTAGTATGGGACGAACAGCCGATGCTAATAAGCAGAAATGGCAATAACTTAACTCACCTGTTTCCAGAGATACTTGATTTTTGTAAAAGCATATTTAATCACATTAAAAAGTTTTTACCATTAACATTGGATGGTGAATTAGTTTGTTTAACGAATAACTTTAAAAGTGATTTTTCACTTGTCCAAAAAAGAGGGCGGATGCAAAACAAAGAGGTTATTACTACGCATGCAAAAGACTTTCCTTGTCATTATATTGCGTTTGATTTACTGAGCTATAAAGGGGAGTCGCTGACCAATAAATATTTAAAAACACGCAAACAGCAACTTTCTAAGCTTTTTACAACTTTAAAGCTCCCGGCGACTGTCAATTATGAGGATTCATGTCCTTTGCAAGTGATTAACTGTGTGGAACATAGTGAGCCCCTTTGGCAGGCTATTAAGATTTACAATGGAGAGGGAATGGTTGCAAAGAAGAAAACGAGTAAATGGATAGAAGATACACGCTCGACCCATTGGTTAAAAATAAAGAATTGGAGATATGTAACCGTCATAGTGACGAAATATGATCATGGAAATGGTTATTTTCATGGCAGTATTTATCTACAGGGAGTGCTAGTTGAAGTAGTTATTTTTAAACATGGAATGTCAGAGGAAGAGCGGAAAACACTCATTGCTTTTTTTCAAGCAAATGGACAGAGGAATAATGAAACATGGAAGCTGGAGCCATCCATTTGTCTTGATATTGCCTGTATTGATTTCGATGGAAGCAAATGTCGAGAACCGCGTTTCCATGCATTCCGGCTGGAGATGTTGCCAGAGGACTGTCATTGGCAGCATATGCAACGTCAACTTTATCCTATTCCTGATTCGGTGCAGATTACGCATCCTGAAAAGCCTGTTTGGCCAGAAATCGGTATTACGAAGGATGATTATTTGCATTATTTGCAAATGATTTCTCCGTATTTGCTACCTTTTTTACGAGACCGACCACTTACGTTAATACGATTTCCTCATGGAGTGCCCGGTGAAAGCTTTTATCAAAAAAGTAGTCCTGAGAAAAAACCTGAGTTTGTTGCAACAGGATGGATGGACGATATTCATTATCTTGTATGCAACAATCTTGAAGCATTATTGTGGATAGGCAATCAGCTTGCACTAGAGCTGCACATACCATTCCAAACATTGCAAACTGAGCATCCGACTGAGATTGTTTTTGATTTAGATCCTCCTTCTGTTGAGCAATTTTCACTTGCTGTTACCGGGGCACTGGATTTAAAGGAAATTATCGAATATTTTAAGCTACAATCTTTTGTTAAAACATCAGGAGGCAAAGGCATACAGTTATATATACCGTTACCCGAAAATGCCTTTACTTATGAAGAGGTGCGAGTATTTACTGAATTTGTCTGTCGTTTTTTATGTGAGCAAAAGCCGGAATTGTATACAATCGAACGATTAAAAAAGAATAGACATCAAAAATTATATTTAGATTATGTGCAGCATGCAGAGGGCAAAACGATTATTGCCCCATACTCAACTCGTGGCAACGAAAAGGGGTTAGTGGCAACGCCATTACACTGGGAAGAAGTCAATGAGCATTTAACACCAGACCTCTTTACTATTCCCGCTGTACTGGAGCGAATGAAAAATGTGAGCAACCCATTTAAAAATTTCCGTCAAGTAGGGGAAAGTCAGGATTTTAAATTAGCTTTAGAGCGTTTAAAAGAGCAATGATGTGCTTACTATGTATAACCAGGCTGATAAGAGCAAAACTTCGATAAAAGGAACAAGCGTCGGCATTATTGTCGGTGCTTTTTAACTAACTTATTTGTAATCTATTTCTCTCATGTTTGATACATCAAAAATTAATGTTAAATTACTTATAAGGTTGACTTGATCTACTTATTATTTCTGTTCGTTAAATTTAGCAAAGATAAATAAGAAAGGTGGGATAACTATTATGGTTTATCAAGCAAAAACAAATATTTTTTTCACAATCATTATGTTTTTATTGGTTTGGATATTTGGCGCTATATCACTTCTTCCGTTCATCACATCTTTATCAACTGTTTTTATTATGTCAACGGCCTTTATTGTTTCAATAGTTTTTATTTTTTGGTACGCAAGTTCGATTAAGTTTGTTTTCTATGAAAATTATCTTTTAGTCAAAGGTGGGCCATTCAAAAGTAAGATTCCGTATCAAAGTATAACAAGAGTTTCTCCTACGACAGATAAGTATACTGGTTATCTAATTTCATCATCTGATAAGGGGCTGGAAATATTTTATAAAACGGCAGCCAATGGTCGTATAAAAATTTTACCAGAAGATAAAATGAAGTTTATTTTAGAGTTGAAAAAACGATGTCCTAATGCACAAATTCCGCAGAATCAACAATTCGAGTAATTAAAACCTATGCAAATGAAAAAGGTATGAGGTGAAAAATGAAAATCGAATTTTATGATATTGGTTCAGTAAATGAAGAAGAGTTAGGATTTTCTGTGATAAGTGCTTATTATCAGGGACAATGGGTTTATGTTAGACATTTTAATCGGCAATCTTGGGAGATACCTGGTGGTCACAGAGAACCAGGTGAGATGATTGATGAAACGGCAAAAAGAGAGTTGTTTGAAGAGACTGGATGTAAAGAAATTAACCTATCACCAATCTGCGATTATTCAATGGATGATTCCTTAAAAAAAGTTTATGGAAGATTATACTTTGCAAGGATTAAGGAAATTGGTCAATTACCTGTTTCTGAAATTGATGAAGTAAAACTTTTTAGTAGTCTACCAAAATTTCTAACATATCCTGAGATTCAGCCCAGGTTATTTAAAAAAACACTTACTTTTATAAAGACTATGGAGATTTGTACTAAAGAATAAGAATGAGGAACTATATTTATTTAGGTTCCCTTGTAATTTTTTTATTAGTTTTTTTAATTAATGCAGGTTTGAAGGGGAGGTTGGTTTTATTGAATTGACAATTCCCTTAGTCGATAACTGTTGAAGAAAAAAGAACATAAAAGAAAACAGAGAGGATTACTCCTCTCCAGTCAAGTCTGCTTTAATTTTGGGAATTCTTTTTCTCTAAGTAATCCAGAATCCCCATAGACGAAACAATGGTATCGAATGGGATTGTTTGATAAACCGGATGATTTTCTGTGATGCCATTTTCCTGTAAGTAGTTATACAAAAGTTCCTTCAAGCGAATATCTAAAAATTGTACTTGTTCTTTAAATTCGCTAGATACCGTTAACGCCTTTTTCCCCTCAGCTAAAAATAGCGGTGTCCAGTAGCGCACTTGTCTATAAGCTTCAGCTGGATTTTTATAAGCACCGAAATGACCGAAATACAATTCTGAAGCATTTAATTTTTCATAAAGCTGGATAGACTGCTCCATTGTATCTGGATCATACTGATTCGGTGAAGTGGAGGGAATAATTAAATCAATGGATTCGTTCTCCATTTCCGGATAACGTACACCAGTAGTATCTCCTACAAACAAGCCATTCGTAGCAGAATAATGCATGGATACATGATGCCTTGCATGACCTTCTGTATGATAAAACGTTAACTGATGTTGACCTAAAGATAGTACTTCCTCATGTCCAATTTCTATAATGCGTTCAGCATCGATAGGAACAATTGGATCAAATAGACGATCGAATTCTGCTCCATAAACACTCTGCGCACTTGCAATTAGACGACTAGGATCAACCATATGAGATACACCTCGTGGATGTACAACAAATGTTGCATTTGGACAGCTTTGTAAAAACAAGCCTGCACCTCCGGCGTGATCTAAATGAATATGCGTAACAATTACATATTGAATATCCTCTAGAGAAATATGTAATTCATCTAAACCTTCTACTATAAATGGCATAGACGGACTGGCGGAAGTCTCGATTAATGCAATTTTTTCATCGATAAGCAAATAAGAGCTTGTACGCTGTTCTCGATTTAAATCGTGTGTATCAATACAATAAAAATTTGGTGCAAGTTTTTGGCCGCTCCCCATTAAATGCTCCCCCTTTATTTTCGAAGTGTATTAAAAATTCTCTAAAACACATTTTTTATCTACAAAAAGTAGTTGTTATACTTTATAATAATAGAAAAATACAATGAATGTCCATTCATTTTTTAGGGGGGAACTATTTATGGAGAAAAAAATTCGCTACGATACTAGAAAAGTCCATCGTGTTAATTTAGCCATTATTTCAATTTTGGCTGTTTTAATTTGTGGACCGTTGATACTCTCAAAGGGCATTATGTTCTTATTTGTTGGACTAGCCGTTATGGCATTAGCAGTTTGTAATTACTTTTTACCAATTAACACGTATGTTAAAGGCTTTATTTTTGGAATGATTCCTTCAAGTACTGTTTTTGCTTTATTTTTAGTTGATAGTTTTTCATTAAATAAACATTATATTTTACTTTGTTCGGTGGCCATTATCGCCCTTTATTTTAAAAAAGAATTACTTGTATTTTTTGGTGTGCTGACAAATATCAGCTTTCTGATTCTTTATATGGCTAATTCGAAATCATTATTAGGGCCATTTGATGATATGACTGTATTTATAACGCTATTTGCGATAATGAATGGCGTCATAATTGCATTATATTTAATCGCTAAATGGGGCAATGAACTAATTGAACATGCTGCAATTCAACAAAATGAAGTGAAGACGTCATTAAATGACCTTGAAAATACGTTTCAGGAAATTGAAAAAAGTAGTCAAGCGTTGGATGAACACGTTACACAATTCCAACAAACAATGCAGCGAATATCTGGATCAAGTAAACAAATTCTTATAGCTACAGAGGATATTTCCGCAAGTATTCAGCAGGAGTCATCTAGCTTGCAAATGATTCATGGCACGATGAAGGAATCTGTGCATTTTGTCAACGAAACATTCTCAATTTCAAAGGATACTATTTCTAAATCTACTGATTTGCAGCAAGAGATATTAGTAGGATGGAAGAAAATGCAAGATGCGATGGTGCAAATGGGCGTTATGAATCAAGCGATGAGTTCTACAGCTGAAACTGTGAATGAGTTACAGACAAACTTGAAAACGGTAGATAGCTTACTAAATGGTATACAGCATATTGCAGAGCAGACGAATCTACTTGCTCTTAATGCTGCAATTGAAGCGGCAAGAGCGGGGGAGCATGGTAAAGGATTCGCCATCGTTGCTGATGAAGTACGGAAATTAGCGGAAGAAAGTGCTGCTATTACGGTAAGTATTACGAATGTAACGAGAACTTTGTTCGCAAAATCAACAGAAGCTCATCAACGCTCCAATGACGGTGAAAAAGCGTTACAACAAGGGGAAATGCTGTTACAAGATGTAAGCAACTTCTTTACTATTTTAAAAGATTCATTTTCAAAGTCTAACTTCGATTTAACAAGAGGAATGAATGAACTAAGCAGCGCTATTTCGCAGTTTGAAACAATCCAATTACAGATTGAAAAGCTAAATGATATGACCGAACAAAATGCAACTTCCACAGGAGAGATTGTACACTCGGTGGAGGACGAACATAATATGCTAGAGATGATGACGAACACAACTAGTCGTATTCAGGAATTAAGTGGTACATTAAAGTCGCTTGTTATGAAAAAGGAAAGGGAATCTTTTTAAAAAACGAGAAGCCTATAAAGGTTATATGGTAGATAGCCAATTAGTTGACTAAAAGAGACTGTGACATAATTATATTTCCAAGAAGAAAATAAAATTTCACATTAGAATAGCGCAAGAAATCAACGTTCTTAAATTGATTTCTCGCGCTTTTTGAGGTTTTGATTGACGGGATGAAAATAGCTTAGGTACTCTCGTAGGTATCATTACAACAATACTATTTTTACCATCATTTAATGAAAAAAGGAACTTGAAGGAGACTAAAATTTGAAAATATTCGATTATAAAAAAAACCGGGTCGGCCCCGTATTGTTGATGTCAACTAAACAGCAACCTCTAGTTCTATCAAATATTCCACATGCTAATGCAGTAATTTACTTTTCAGACCCAGATGGTAATTCATTAGAATTAATTACACCCTTGAAACTAGATGATGTTGAGAGCTTTGATGAAATGTCTCTTGAAGAGTGGAGAAAAAATTATTCCTTGTAGCAGAATTTGCGTAATTCTTTAAGTAATTCTATTACAGTAAAGAGCCTTACACCACGGACGGTAAGGCTCTTTCTTTTCCTTGAAAGAATAATTCACTATTTCATTGTTACATTTTTCATTTCATTACTGGCATGGTTATATTTAAAAACGATGGCAAAAATGATGGCCAAAATGAGTGTATACGCTCCAAAGAACAACCAAATATATTGCCAATTCCTTACTCCGTCAACTGTAAAATAATCAACTACTTTTCCACTAATAACAGCTCCGAAATAGGCACCTATGCCATTGACCATTGTACTAAATAATCCTTGAGCACTACCACGAATGCGGTGGTCGACTTCTTTTTCCATAAAAATGGCTCCCGAAATATTAAAGAAATCAAAGGCGCAGCCGTAAACAATCATTGATAATAACAATAAGAAAAATCCTCCGCCAATTGGGTTTCCATACCCAAAGAAAACAAAACGTAATGTCCATCCCACCATACTGATCAGTATTACATTTTTAATGCCATACTTACGTAAGAAAAATGGAATGGTCAGAATAAAGAATACCTCTGAAATTTGTGACACTGATAATAAAATAGCTGGGTATTTTACCGCAAAGCTATTTTTATAATCAGGGTTTAAGGCGAAGTCGTGTAAAAATGGATCACCAAATGTATTAGTAATTTGAAGCGCAACACCTAATAGCATTGCAAAAATTAAAAACAACGCCATTTTTTTATCTTTAAAAAGAACAAAAGCGTCTAGTCCCAAAAGGCTTACCAACGACTTGCCCTTAACTGCATTAGAAGTTGGGCAGGCAGGAAGTGAAATTGTATATAGTGCAAGTAGCAACGAAGAGCCGCTAGCAATAAAAAGCTGAATATTACTTAATTCAATTTTGGCAAGACTAATAATCCACATCGCAAGAATAAAACCAATTGTCCCATAGACACGAATAGGTGGGAAATCCTTTACAACATCAAGTCCTTTGTCTTCTAGGTAAAAATAAGAAATTGTATTCGATAAAGCAAGTGTTGGCATATAAACGATTGAGTTAAAGAACATTACCCAGAACATCATTGAAGGATCTGAAATTTGAGCAGCAAAAAATAAGGTAATCGCACCGAGGAAATGCAATATTCCGTATAACACATTTGCTTTTACCCACCGATCTGCAATAATACCTATAAGGCTTGGCATAATAATGGCTGCAAGACCGTTAGAACTATACACGACTCCAACTTGTGCACCAGTAAAATGCAACGTATTGATCATATAAGAACCAAATGTAACAAGCCAAGATCCCCAAATAAAAAACTGTAGAAAAATCATTATTTTAAGACGCAATGTTATATTCATTTTTTCCTCCTTTAGAAAGTGATGGAGTTTTATTTACTTTGTGATGTTCTGCGCTAATGTTGCTATTGAGTACGCCTTTGTTGAAGTAGGAGAGGTTACTGTTTTAGACTTTAGAACATACCTACAGCATTTGCTCCTAATGACAGATTCATACGAATTTTATTGGAGTTTCTTCTGTTGATTCTTAGATAAGAATTAACAGAATTGTTTTGTGTAAATCGCGGCAATGTATACGCTTTTCACGAAGATGCCAAAAACGTGAAAAAATACTGCAAGGAGGATTTTACCTTTATTAAACCAACATCTGTATATTCGTTTCTAAAACATGTACTAGCTCTTAAATTTTTGATGTGCAATCTAATTGCTAAATAATATAATTATTGAGTGATGTAAAAACTTAAAGTTTAGGAGTAGGTACAATGTTTATTATGGCAATATTGGTCACTTTAATTTTCGGTAGTTTTTCTTACATGTTATTAAAGTTTCTAGAGGATTTTTTAAAAATGAGTTCCTTTTCAGATAAATTTACTAAGAAACCATTTTTAAAAAAATTCGTAAAGTTTACGGGCTGGTGGTTTTTAATACTAGTAGTAGGCGTGTGGATTATAGCAATCATCTCTTTATTTGAATAAAATTATGAGAAGTAGTTGAAAAGCATGGCTGATAATGAGGATTGTCATTTTAACACATAGTTAGGGGAAACTAAGGGATAACATTTCTATACATATTGATCGTAACTTTTTTCAATAAAATGATACTCATATAAAAATAGTGATAATTTTTTCCGCTTTCCAATTACTTCTATATACGCAGTGCGATTTATATACAAATTCGCACTGCATTTTTTGTAAACGAGATTACTGTGTACTTTTTGGTCCATCATTTTAATAATGATGTGATTAATAATAAAATCTAATCACTTTACGCCCGAGTGCAGAACTTGAAGCGTTGTTTGAGTGACAAAAAGAAGGAGAAGGAACACGCAGCGAAATTTTGTTTTTTGGGAAGAGTTTGGCCTTCCAAAATCAAAATCATTCCCGTCGAAAAGATGGCTTGTCAGTTACACTAAAATATTGACAGTCCCTTCAAACTTTTCACTGACTGCAATTTTTAACCTACAATTTAATTGGTAGTTAGAAGTTAATAAATTTGTAAGGAATGGGTAAGAAAAAAGAGAAAATCGATTTGTACAATTTAAAGTAGTAACTGGGAAAATTAAATGACTCATAGTGACAATTATCTGTTATTGGTGGTATAAAAAGCATATGAAGCGGAGAGAGGTGACTCCGCAGAAATGCCTGATTTAGGTATGAGGAATGAGATGGCTCAAACAACGCCTGCGCAAAGCTTTCTCTCGAAATGAGATGTGCAGGAAAGTACATATTTGGGTGAAGAGCTATATGTAAACTTAGAATCTGGAACAGGGAGAATTTTACATGCAATTAACAGATGTTTTTCCTATAATATCATTAGGTACACCATTTTTTATAACTTTATCAATAGTATCTATTGTGATTGGACTATGCCTGATTTTTTGGGGTCTTGTGAAGCAAAAAAATCATAAAGTACGCTAGCGACATGTTGTATTGTTTTAGGATTTTTAATTATAATTACTCATACAATCCAAATAATTGCGAGAACAATTTAATGTTATAACAAAAATAAAACAGCTAAGCTAGTACAAAAATTGTGACTGCTTCATCAATATCAAAAAGCCGATTTCTCAGTATTCAAATTGAAAAATCGGGCTTTTTTGTTCCATGAATTTAATAAATCCAAAATGACTAAATAGCTTATACTTCTTGAACATTAGCACCTGTTACTAAATAGCCCAGTTCACATGGAAAGATCTTTATGTAAAAAATTTATGATTGAATCGTTTACCTTTTTAGCATGGACTTTTTTAGTGCCAGAGATTTTATTTTCATGGGAGTTGATTAAGAAAAAGGTTGTTATCTCTACCCTTTTTGATGGTCGAACTCCGTCAGATTATTTTATTATGGGCAAAGTCACTTGGTTTACCCAATCCTGAATGAATCGCTCTTGATGTGCGTTCAAAAGTGGTAGGTCATTGCGAGTAAAGAATCTATGTTCGTGGCTTTCTTCTGTTTCATGAATTAATTCTCCTAAAAAACTACTTGAATGGAAAATAATCTGGATGCTGAAGACCTTATCTCCATTCGGATATTCTGCAAATCCTTCTCCTCCTGAATAAAGACCAAACAACTCTAATTGTTCAACTATCAATCCTGTCTCTTCAAATGTTTCGCGGACAGCAGTTTCAAGAAAGGTTTCTCCAGGCTCCATAACACCGCCTGGGATACCCCAAACATCCCGATCTTTTCGATGTTGTAGTAAAATTTGATTCTCTTGTTCAATAATAATTCCACAACCAACAGTCATTAGCACTTCATTTCCAATTAACTTACGAATTGTTTGTATGTAGTTCATTATTTCCCCCTTAAATCATTAATTTTTATTTATTCTTTTAAAGTTAATACGATTATTGTTCCTATAAGTTCCAATTTTCGAAAATTTTTATTAAATTTAACTGCCCCATTAGCCATCCATGTAGCGTAAAAACTAGCGTTACACCACAGAAGATGAAAATGTACTCAGAACGGGTATTGAATACTACGGCTGGGAGAGGAAGGTCGATAAACTATGGTGCCTTAAGCCCTTCCGTTAGTCTGACTCCAACGACCTCGGTGTATCACTGACTGTCGCTCCCTCACGGGAAGCACTCATAGGAGATTCATCCTACTCAGGTTGCCGCACCAGCCCCTAATTTGATTGGCCGTAGAAAGGATGTTTCTAATGGAAGTCATCATTGAACGTGTATGTGGTATGGATATTCATAAGGATTCGATTACCGCATGTATTATGACACCAGAAGACAAAGTGATTCAAACCAAAACGTTTTTTCTATTGCAGTTAATTGATTGGATTAAAGAACATGGTTGTACGCACGTAGCTATGGAAAGTACAGGTGTATTTTGGAAGCGTATTGTAAACATACTCGAGGCTGAGAGTATCAAATTTTTAGTTGTAAATGCCCAACATATCAAAGCGGTTCCCGTTCGTAAGACTGATGTTAAAGATGCGGAATGGATCGCCAAGTCTCCCTGTAAAGTTGTAATATACAAAGGGAATCAAAAATGTACTTGGTTAAACAGGCATTTTCGTACATATTTATTTCAACGTTTATACTTAAGTAATAGCAAGGATTGAAGAGGGGGTGTTTCTATAATTAAGTGTTTTGCTATTAGTATTACTATATTAAAGTGAGAGACAATATTTTGGCTTAAAGGTTGAAGTGGGCTACTTTCTTCAATATTCCTTGACAGGAATATTCTAATTGAGTTATATTGCGATTAACAGGATCATAAAACCTGTGCTGATGTAGATGATAATTTACCGGCGACCATCATTTTACGAGGTGAGCGACATGTCAGGGAAAGTTCTAGGAGTAAACTTAATGACGTTGAGTGCTTTGTCTGAACCAAATCGCATGAATATCGTTGAACTCCTGCGCCAGGGTCCTCTAACCGTGGGTGAGATTGCCAACCAACTGGGATTGAGGCAACCTCAAACTTCAAAGCATCTAAAAGTACTTAGCGACAACGGGATTGTGGAAGTACATGCTGAAGCTAACCGTCGAATCTATAAGCTCCGGCCCGAGCCATTCCAAGCGCTGGATTCTTGGATACAGTCCTTCCAGGGTGTAATGCAAGAAAGATTCGATAATTTAGATGAATATTTGAAAAAATTGCAGAAAAAAGAAAAATCATAAAACCATTTCATCATCAAGGAGGAACTACCATGTCTAACAATTCAATGATATCAAGAGTAGAGAACGATCGCGTACTTATATTAGAGCGCGTTTTCGATGCACCACGAGACTTACTATTCAATATGTTTAAAGAGCCAGAACATCTGAAACATTGGTGGGGTCCGAGAGGATGGGAAATCCCAGTCTGCATAGTTGATTTCCGTCCGGGAGGCGTTTGGCACTACTGTATGAAGTGCGTCGATGAAAACCTAGGTGACTTTTTTGGTATGGAAGCATGGGGAAAAGGGGTTTATAAGGAGATTATTGAGCCTGAGAAGATCAGCTATACCGATTACTTTTCGGATGCTGAAGGTAATTCGAATGACTCCATGCCGTCGACCGAGATTACATTGGAATTCGTCGATTTGGGAGGAAAGACTAAGCTAATAAATCGTGCAGAATATGTGTCTGCAGAGGCCCTTAAGACCGTTATGGATATGGGTATGCTTCAAGGCATCGCAGAAACTTGGGACCGTTTGAATGAGCATGTGCAGTCGCTATAGTAAGGGTTCATCACCAAAAGTTGTGGATGACTTTTGTTAAAACGTCTACTATGTAAAATAGATGATTGGAGTGGAGACTGGGCGACTCCTCGGGGATCAGCAATAGAGGAACGAAGGCTAAAAGCATCACATCCTGTGATAACGCCTTCGTGACCAACATCGTGTTGGCCCGAGACCCTGCAGCGCAGCGGATGTTTTCTGTGCGAAAGCGTAGCGACAGCAACACCAAAAGCGGCTCATCGGACGCCCCCAGGAAGCTCTGCTCTGCGCGAAAGCGAAGCGGCAGCACCAAAGCGCCCAGTCGGAACGGAAATCAACCACACGTTTTGGTGATAATCCATAGTAAGCAAAGTAAGACATTTTAAGGGAGTATAAAAATCAATGATTAATAAAGTCGGTCAACTCATGTTGTATGTTAATAACCAGGATGAAGCAAAAGAGTTTTGGACAGAAAAAGTAGGGTTTAGTGTCATTTCAGAGGAAGATAACGGCCAAGGAATGAAATGGATTGAAATTGCTCCAACCAAAGAAGCAGAGACAACAATTATTCTCCACAATAAGGAATTAATTGCTAAAATGCAACCTGAAATGAATCTTGGTACACCTTCTCTGATGTTCTTCTCTGAAGATTTCGATAAATTATATAATGACCTTTTAAATAAAAACGTTATTGTCGGAGAAATTGTAAATATGCCTTCAGGTAGGATATTTAATTTTGCAGATAATGAAAACAATTACTATGCAGTAATGGCAGCAAAATAATTTTTTAATCAATTTATGAGTGCGGTGCTTGAATAAAAGCATCGCATTTTACTATTGTTCAGCAAAGAGTTGTTGAAAGGAGAAGTGAAATGATAATTAGTAGTTTATTATTTGCGAAAGAAAAGCACGAAGAGTAAACAAGAATTGGTGGAAAACCTTATATCAGTCACCCCATTGAAGTTGCAAGTATTTTAGAGAAAAAGGGCTTTTTAGATACTAAATATATTATAACAGCCCTTTTTCATGATTTATTAGAAGATACAGACGCAAGCGAACAAGAGATTTTCTTTTATGGAGGAAAAGATGTTCTAACTGCTGTGAAAATCTTAACTAAAAGTAAGGGCTACAAAATGGAAGTATATATCCAAGATATTAGAAATAATCCCATTGCCAAAATGGTGAAATTAGCAGATCGACTTCACAACTTGTTAAGTGCTTTGGTTGCTAATGAAAAGTTCCGAAAACGTTATGTGAAAGAGACGGAAGAATTTTATCTCGATTTGGCTAAGGGTACACCTTTTGAAGAAGACATTCTAAAGGCTTTAAGTGCATTAAAGGATACTTTCCAATACTGAATGCTTTGAGGAAAGAAACTACAAAAGGGTCATCAGGCTGGAGGCGACCCTTAAATCGAAAATATTAATACTCTCTATTCATGAAAGTAGAGACGATAGTAATTAGAAGTATAAATAGAACAACATTTAAGGCAAATGATGAACTATTACCATTTCCGCTACGATAGTAAACGTAAAATAAATTTAATTATATTATTGGATTACATTTATCTATTTTTTAGGTCATATAACCTAGTGATATGTCTAATTCAATATTTCTAATAAAAATATTATGAATTAGGGGAGGAGGTGATCCTATGAAAATTAATAACTTTCAAAGTGGGTTGAACGGAGAAACGGGAGAAACTGGACTGCAAATAATAGAGGGGAGAATAGGAGCAACAGGTCCAACTGGGCTTCAAGGAATAACAGGAAAGACAGGAGCAACAGGAGTAACAGGTCCAACTGGGCTTCAAGGAACAACGGGCACGACAGGAGCAACAGGAGCAACAGGTCCGACTGGGCTTCAAGGAATAACAGGAGCAACAGGTCCGACTGGGCTTCAAGGAATAACAGGAGCAACAGGTCCAACTGGGCTTCAAGGAACAACGGGCACGACAGGAACGACAGGAGCAACAGGAGCAACAGGTCCGACTGGGCTTCAAGGAATAACAGGGGCACCAGGAGCAACAGGTCCAAATGGGCTTCAAGGAATAACAGGAGTAACTGGCACTACTGGTCCAACAGGTTTGAATGGTCCGGGCCTAATGGAAGTTTACTTAAGTACAGATCAATCCGTTGCAAACAATGATTTTCTTGGGATTGGAAGTGCATCAGCTACTTTCATTAAAAATACATTTGTTGTTCCTCAAAATGCAGTTATAACAAGTTTAACTCTTAATATACGAGATCATAATTTAACTGCTGGTGATACTGCATCTGCACAAATATATTTAAGTACAAATTGTGGTTTTACTGCCCCGGTACCTACTGGTATCATAGCAACCATTACAGGACCTAGTACATCTGCTTCGCCAAATTGTTGTACAACTACAACGTCAAATTTCTCAGTAAATAGTTGTACTCTTCTGTCTGTAGAAATAACAACTTCTGGTGGATCTTTTGCAAACGGTGTATCAGCAACTATTCGATATCATTCCCCTTAATGAAAATATTACTAACTGAAACCTTTTGGGGAAACAAATTTAGAAAAGAGTTTTGAAAAAGCCGCAATAACGTGGCTTTTTTACATATTATCATTATATAATATAATTTGATTTATTTGCTTACGCTCCTACTATTAAATATTCCTGTCCAGAAATTGAGTGAAGCAATGAAAATTGCCGTTCGAAATCCAACGTATTTAAAGGATATTAAAAAAACAAATAAGGAAAACTGCTTTAAAGTTTGGAATTAAGACTCTTTTGCCATTAAGCGCCGTTACTCACAGTGCAATATTTGCCTACTGGTGTTACTACAGGATGGTAATATTACGAGAAGTATAAGAAGATGGATTATTATAATTTTGCAAGTCTTGTATATAGAAAACAGGGTACATCTTGGTGCTAATTAAAAGAAGATAGAAATTGAATATAAAATTAATGATAAGTGTAATTATTTATTAACAATGAATATCGTAGGATTTTATATTTACAGAAATAGCAAAGGCTGTTTAGTTACCCTGATGAAAGCATGGATGATTTTTACAAATCGATGCCATTGTTTTTGTTTTACTTGTATTTAACGGATGGTGATTTATGTTATTGAAAGTCTTATAGCAGTATAAATCCCAATTATGTATAGAAAACTTTGCTCATAAGTAGATGATTTTAATGGAGAACATAGAAGACTTGGCTCTATTTCATTGTCTAAGTCTGCTTTTTCTTAACATCATAACAATAGCAGGTTATCGGCAAAAGTTGTCTTTCTTCCTTCTGTCATAGCTTAACTCATTCCTTTACTTGAATCTTTTAATTTATTATGACCTGTATATTTTTTTACCCACCTTTTTAAAACAGAGGTACTGCTAATCTCATATTTCGCCAACACCTCCATCTGTGCACAGCTACTAATTTTAACTCTTTTGGATATAATCTACATGAAGTAGCTTCTTGTAATCCTTCACGTCCACCTGCCACATAATTTATTTTCCATATATATAAAGTTTGATGATCTAATGAAAACCTTTCACACAATTCATTGATAGAATAGTAACCTTCTTCAAGTAATATGTAGTTTCAATTCGAGTCCTTAGATAAATAGATTTTATTTTTTAATCTGTCCATAAAAGGTAGCATATCATTCAGCCGAGCTGGTCTTTTTAATTTTCTTAGTCATAATCAACCATAAGCCTTAAGCCTGATATGGTATCAGTCTATCACTGTATTTACGAGTAAATAAAACTTTGATATTCTATTTATGGGAAATATTTCTTGTTAAAGGGGGAATCAAGGTGTTGAAGTGAACAAAAAAATTATATTTGTGAGGGCATTAATTATTGTTTTAGGAAGTGTATATCTAGAAATCAAGGAGGCAATTCATTTATGAAAAATAAACTATCTGCGGTGTTAGCTGCTACGTTAGCGTTAACGATGAGCCTACCAACAGGGACGATGGCGTTTTCTAGTAGTCAGACTATGGTTGTCGCTAGCCAAGAATTAGCTAGTCAAGAGCTGAAAAAGATTGCGGCAGAGAAGGCTACCCTACTCACGAAGTCCTATGAGACGACTAGCGTACAGTATGCGCTAATTGATAATGGCAAACTTATTTTGTCGGGTCAGACAGGAAAGAATGATATGAAAGGGAAACAGCCGCTGACCAAAGATACCCTATACGGGATTGGTTCAGTCAGTAAAATGTATGCAGCGGCGGCTGTAATGAAATTGGTCGACGAAGGAAAAGTCAATTTGGATGCTCCTGTCGTCCACTATGTTCCTGATTTCAAGATGAAAGACGAGCGTTACAAAAGCATTACGCCGCGTATGCTGTTGAACCATTCCTCCGGCTTGCAAGGTAGTACGTTTAGTAATACATTTTTATTTAAAGATAATGATACCTATGCCCATGATAACTTGTTGCGGCAATTGTCAAACCAGCAATTGAAGGCGGACCCTGGCGCGTTCTCTGTATACTGCAACGACGGCTTTACGCTTGCCGAGATTATGGTGGAAAGAGTCAGCGGTATGAGCTTTACCGAATTTATACATCATCGATTTACAAAACCCTTAAAGCTAAATCATACGAAAACGCCGCAGGACAAATGGGAAAACGATAAGCGGGCTGGACTTTATTTTCCAACGTACCAAGGGCAGCTTCCTACTGAATCGGTGAATGTGATTGGTACAGGAGGGATCTCTTCCACAGCAGAAGATATGGTGCGATTCTCACAAATATTTATGGGACAGGGAAAAGGAATCCTCTCTGATAAGGCTGTCAAAGCGATGGAGCAAGAGGAATATAAAAAAGGAATGTGGCCAGGGGATGGAGATAATATTGTCAATTATGGTCTTGGCTGGGATAGTGTGAAACTATATCCATTCAATGAATATGGGATAAAGGGCTTGGCTAAAGGCGGCGACACGGGACTGCAACATGCTTCACTGGTCGTACTTCCCGAACAGAAGATGGCAGTAGCTGTATTGTCATCCGGCGGTAGCAGCACTACAAATCAATTGATGGCGACTGAATTACTGCTCACAGCGCTTAAAGAGAAGGGCACAATTAAAGAAATCAAGCCGAACAAATCTTTTGGCAAGCCGGACAAGGCTAAGATGCCTCAAGACGTAGCAAAGAAAGCGGGTTTTTACGGCAATAGTTTCAGTCATTTCAAAATAGAAATAGCGAAGAATGGAGAACTGATCTTACCATCTAATCCAGAAGAAAAATATGTATTTACTGCGGATGGAAGCTTTATTAATGAGTCAGGTACCTCCAAGCTCAACTTCGTCACTGAGAAGAATAGACGAACATATTTGAAGGAAAGCACATTTATATCGATGCCAGGTTTAGGGCAAGAGGTGGTTACTTACTATTTAGCCGAGAAACTAGAAGACAACGTGTTATCGAAGGAAACCACTGCCGCATGGGCAAATCGGGAAGGCGTCAAGTACTATCTTATAAACGAGAAATATAGTTCTGCTCAATATCTCTTACCAATGATGCTTACAACACAAATTAATCGTAATAAAGGTCTAGAGGGTTATTGGGACGGCAGAAAAATTACTGGCCCAAACACGGCTGCGCATCAGCTTCAGATCCCCGTGATGACAGGCCGTGATACGACGGAATCTCGTTTTTATACTGAAGGCGGTAATGAATACATGGAGATGTCCGGATTGTTATACGTAAGTGGAACCAGCGTGAAACCGCTTGATGCAAGCCAATCATCCAAAGTTACACTACAAGAAAGTGGGCATGCAAGATGGTTTACGATCCCACAAACGGTAGCAGGGAAAACGATGACTGTGGCATTGCCATCGCAGAGTTCGTTCGCGGTGTATGATGAAAAGGGAGTATGTATTAATTTTACCGTTGTGAGCGACAATAACAAAGTAAAACTGCCGAAAAACGGAACGGTTGTATTTGCTGGCGCGCCGAACTCGGAATTTGCAATCACGTTGAATTAATTAATTTAAGTGATGTACAGCAACAAAAGCCTTCCGCAGTTACTAGTAAATATCGCATCTTAACAGGCACATACGCTACAAAACAAGCAGCTGAAAATGTCTTAGATGTATTAAAGCATCGTTTCGGTTGGGTAGCGTACATCGAACAATGCTAATTGGCGTGTTAAAACAGGAACGTTTACTGGAATGGCTGCAGCACAAGGTGGAGCTAGTAAAATTAAAGCAGCTAAGTTGGCTCAAGTAACAAATATAGTAGCTGAATAGTTTAATGTCCAGGTACTCAATTTGATATGCTCCCTATTAGGTAGACAGATTAAAAAATAAAATCTGTTGATCTAAGGGGAGTATTTTTTATGGGGCGAAGCAAACATCCACTCGAGTTAAAACTACATATCCTTCAATTGTTTGAAGAAGGTAACTATTCTATC
>NZ_JBIVCA010000024.1:0-18421 GCF_044746345.1 Lysinibacillus sp. NPDC086135
CTGGAGACAACATAAAAGATAGAGAAATCCGACTTTGAATGAATTCAAAGTCGGATTTCTCATGAATTGAAGCTAGTTATGTCCCAGCCTCTTTTTTATTTCCTTGCTATTCTTGACAATATTCTGAAAATAATTTACAATTCTTTTCAATAAATGCTAAGAAAAAGAATAGTAACAAGCGGGCGTACTTAAAGAGAGCTGATGGTGGTGCAAATCAGTAGTACATACTTGCGAATGGGCTTTGGAGCAGCCTCATCAAATGTGAGGACGAATTTACTCCCCGTTACCGGAGTACTCAAAGCGCGCAATTTATGCGAATGAAGGTGGCACCACGGTTACTCGTCCTTTTTACAGAAGGATTGTAGTGACTTTTTTTTATGGAAAAATTAGAAAAGAGGAGTCGAGAGAAGATGAGTATAGTAGTAGAGAAAAAAGGATATTTCGGTGAATTTGGTGGTAGCTTTGTTCCTGATGAACTTCAAAATGTATTAAATATTTTAGATGAAAACTTCCAAAAATATAAAGACGATGAAGACTTTAATAAAGAGCTAGATTATTATTTCCATGAATATATTGGGCGCAAATCTCCACTTTATTTTGGTGAAAATTTAACAAAACAATTAGGCGGCGCAAAAATTTATTTAAAGCGTGAAGATCTTAACCATACAGGTTCACATAAAATTAATAACGTCCTTGGACAGATTTTATTAGCAAAGCGCATGGGTGCTAATCGTGTGATCGCCGAAACAGGTGCGGGTCAGCATGGTGTGGCAACAGCAACGGCTTGTGCAATGTTCGGAATGGATTGCACAATTTATATGGGTTTAGAGGATACAAAGCGTCAAGCATTAAACGTCTTCCGAATGGAGCTTCTTGGTGCAAAGGTAGTAGCTGTTGATAAAGGTCAAGGGCGACTAAAGGATGCTGTGGATGAAGCATTTGCTGACTTAGTGGAAAACTATGAGACGACTTTTTATTTACTAGGTTCTGCTGTAGGACCTCACCCATTCCCTTCAATGGTCAAGCATTTCCAATCCGTCATTAGCCGTGAAAGTCGTGAACAAATTATAGAAAAAGAAGGCAAGCTACCAGCAGCAGTACTTGCTTGTGTCGGTGGCGGCAGTAATGCGATCGGTGCGTTTGCGGAATATATTGCAGATGAAAATGTTCGCCTCATCGGCATTGAACCCGATAAGGCAGCTACATTAAATAAAGGAACACCCGGTGAATTACACGGCTTCAAATGTTTAGTACTGCAAGATACAGAAGGCAATCCACTACCAACGTATTCGATTGCCGCTGGACTAGATTATCCTGGTGCTGGTCCAGAGCATAGCTATTTAAAAACAATTGGTCGTGGAGAATATGTAACGGTGACGAATGAGGAAGTGCTTGAAGCATTCCAAGTGCTGTCAAAGGTTGAAGGAATTATTCCGGCACTTGAAAGCTCCCACGCAGTTGCTCATGCACTAAAACTTGCGCCAACATTATCACCGGAAGAGAGCATTATTATCAATATCTCTGGCCGTGGAGACAAAGACGTAGAACAAGTATTTCAAATGTTAAGTAGATAAAAAATGAAAGAGCGACTTCCCTTTGTGGAAATCGCTCTTTTAACTATACGAATGAAGCTAATTTCGGATAAATTTCTGTCACATTATCTCGAAGCTTTGCTTTCAGAAACTTTCCAACTGATGTTTTTGGAATTTCATCTAAAAATACTACATCATCCGGTACCCACCATTTTGCAAATTGACTTTCTAAAAATGCCAAAAGCTCCTCTTCACTTGCCGCCATTCCTTCCTTCAATACTACACAAGCTAGCGGGCGTTCTTGCCATTTGATATGCGGAATTGCAATAACTGCCGCTTCCAAAACAGCATCATGGGTCATTAACGCATTTTCTAAATCAACTGAGGATATCCACTCCCCACCCGATTTAATTAAATCCTTTGTACGATCTGTTATTTTGATAAAGCCATCCTCTGTTCGTACCGCAATGTCCCCTGTATATAACCAGCCGTCACGATAAGCATCATTTGTACGTTCATCACGATAATACTCGTGTGAAATCCATGGACCTCGCAAGCGTAACTCACCCATTGTTTCTCCATCCCATGGCACTTCGCCACTGTCATTAATAATGCTCGATTCAATACCGGCCATTGTCATTCCTTGCATTGCCCGCGATTCAATACGCTTTTCAATTGGCCATTCATCCATCCAAGACATATAATTTGATAACGCAACAATCGGTGTTGTTTCAGTCATTCCATACACGACGATATATGGAATGCCATACTGCTCTTCAAATGTACGAATAAGTCGAGTAGGTGAAGCAGAGCCACCACAACAAATAGCTCGTAGCGAACTAATATCTCGCTCACGTTTCTCCTGTTCCTGCATTGCCGATGTGAATTGTGGGCCAGGCAATACCTGTGTAGCACCCACATTGACACTTGCAAACGGTAAACCCCATGCATTTGCATGAAACATTGGTACAATCGGCATCACGACATCACGTTCAGAAATGCCCATTGAATCAGACATACTTAGCATCATACTATGTAGCACTATACCCCGATGTGAATACACAACCCCTTTTGGATTTCCTGTTGTAGCACTTGTATAGCACATACCAGCAGGCTCATCTTCTTCTATATCCTCTGGGAACTCATAGTTTTCATCTGCTGCTGCTAATAAATCCTCATATGATAATGCATTCGGTAATGTCGTTTCTGGCAAAGTATCCTCATCCGTCATAATAATATAATGTTTCACTGTCTTGAGCTCGGGTGCAATGTTTTCAATAATTGGTAGCAAATCCACATCAATCATTAAAATTTCATCTTCTGCATGATTAATAATATAAATTAAATGTTCTTCTGATAAACGAATATTCACCATGTGCAAAATAGCGCCAGAACACGGTACCGCAAAATAAGCCTCTAAGTGGCGATGCTGATTCCAGGCAAAGGAGCCAATTTTCTTTCCTCTTGTCATCCCTAGCTTTGAAAGCGCATCCGCTAAACGACGTGTCCTCTTCGCCCATTGTCCATATGTTAGACGGTGAATCTTCTGTGGGCTCGTCCGTGAAATAATAGTCTTTCTAGCAAAATAGCTTTCTGCTCGTTTTAAAAAATTTGTTAATACTAACGGCGTCTGCATCATATAAACCATCCATCCCTTCGTCTTGTGAACTCCCTTTACATTACCTTTGTGAAATATTAATAGAGATATTTTGATTGAATACTATTAATATTCTGAATATTATTATATTGTAAAATCACAAAATACGCTATGTATTCCAAGGGGTATCGTCAGGAAAATGCGGATTTACAACGTTAAGGAATTTTCATTACTCCATAAGCATTTTTAAGTTATATTCAAAAACCATGCTTTGACATTGGCTAGAACATGGTAATTTAAATAATATAAATCTGCTAAGTTGATTTTTTCAGCTCATCTATTTATTGAATTCATTAACTGGAAGAAGTATTCAGGTTTGTGAGTCTTATTTAGGTTATACCATGAATGTAATGTATCTGGTGCAAATACATCTAATTTTTTCAGTACTTCCATCGCAAATTCCAGAGGAGCTACTCCTGATGCAGTAACCAAATTCTCACCAGATACCGCAGGTCCCATCTCATAAAATTTTTCTCCTTTATAATTAGGACAAACCATTTTAATATACTCTAAGTTATTGCTTGTATGCTTTCTAGAATCTAGGTATCCCATATTCGCAAGGGCCTCAGTTGCACCACAAATTGCAGCAACAATAGTGCCAAGCTTTAAAGCTTCGCCAATTTTTTTCATGATTGGTTGATGAATAACTTCTCCCCAAGTATTCCCTCCAGGCAAAACTAAAAGATCTTTACTCTCAAGAGTACACTCATCAAAGGGAATATCTGGTTTTATGCTCAGTCCCCCCATCGTAGTAATAATTTCTTTATTAGCTCCTACTGTAACTACTTTTAAAGGTGCTATATCTTTTTTAAAAAATCTTCCTGTGTTTAGTTCGGCAATTAAATATCCATATTCCCAGTCTGACATTGTGTTAAATACATATAGATAAACTTTTTTTGTTTGCATCCAATAACACTCCCAATCACAATTTATATAGCAATTATAATATAACTTCCCTGACAGCTAA
This sequence comes from Lysinibacillus sp. NPDC086135, assembly GCF_044746345.1. Lineage (NCBI taxonomy): Bacteria > Bacillati > Bacillota > Bacilli > Caryophanales > Bacillaceae > Lysinibacillus > Lysinibacillus sp. NPDC086135. The sequence goes on from NZ_JBIVCA010000024.1 coordinate 4,157, forward strand.
CGTCAGGGAAGTTATCATACTTGATGAAATTGTATTAATTCCGACAGAACTTCAACAAGTCTTTTCTTAAGACTCATTGGCTCGATAATTTGAATAGATTTACCGTACGGTAAAAGTAAATAAGGTATATATGTATGTACTATATCTTTTTCAAGAAGGAAAACTGCTTGATTTGAATTTCGTTCATGTAAATAATGTCCTAAAAACCAATGTTGGCAAACATCATTCAGCGTACTTTCATTTCCATTAATAACTAAAGAGGTAATCCCTTCCATATCTTCTATAGTTGGAAGGAGGTTTTTCATAAAAAAGTCACGTGCTGAAAAATTTTCTAGCCGGTTAAACTTATTTTCAGTTAGCATTAGACTTTCAATTCGATCTACTCTAAAACTACGGATATCATTCCTAAGATGACAAAATCCAATCACATACCACTTATTATTCCAATAGATAATTCTGTACGGATCGACCAATCTATAATTTAATTGCGTTTCGCCACTTTTATGGTAAAGAATTTTTACTGAGTACCCGTCAGCTACGGCCTGCTCCAACTCCTTCAAAAAAGGTTCCATAGAGAGTGAGCTTAATCGACTTATTACTTCAAGACTAGTTAAATGTTGGTTTATCTTTGTCTCCTGCTCTTGATTTGAGTATTTACTTAGTTTTGAAATGGCCCTATTCAGTGCTTCACCCCCATAATATCCGGCTTCTTCTGCAAAAACAGCAGCGTGAAATAGTGAAGTTTGCTCCTCAAAATCAAAAAAAAGAGGAGCCTCAATAAAATTGTTCAATAAAGTGTATCCACCGTTATGTCCTGGTTCTGAAATTATAGGTACGCCACTTGTTGAAATTGTATCAATATAACGATACACAGTCCTTATATTCATCTCTAACTTTTCTGAAATTTATTTTGCAGTAATTTTTTCACCTGAACGAAGCATCCATAGAATTGCTAACATATTGTCAATTTTAGGCATATAATTCCACCTCTATAAGGAATTTATTTTCTATTATATATTTCCGATTTTTGGTATAACTCATCAACTGTTCCTTTCCGATAGCTTTCTATATAATGAGGCCCTAGACACATTTGTAATTTCACAAATTTGATTTACAGTCATATCTCCCTCTTTATAAAGCTTTACTGCATAATTCATTCCTGCATGATTTTTATGGTACTTCTTTAACCGACCTTTAAACTTTCCTTCTTTCTTAGCCAGTTCTATCCCTTCACGCTGCCGCATACGGATAAGATCTCGTTCTAATTGGTTTACACCCGCCATAACCGTAATTAAGAATTGGCTGTAGGGATTAGCTTCTGATAAATCTAGCCATGTATCTTTTAAGGATTTTAAATTTGCCTTTTTACTCCGTATGTTATCGATTAATTCAAATAAATCTTGTGTACTACGAGTAATCCGAGTTAAGTCCGTAACATAAATGATGTCACCTTCTTGTATATCCTCTAACATTTTTTGAAGTTGCTCACGATCTTTTGTTGCTCCAGAAACTTTTTCTTCAAAAATAATATCCATTCCGATTTCGTTCAGTTGCTGAAATTGCCTTGAAGGATTCTGGCTATTATCAGTCTCCTACACTTGTATCAATAGAGTACACTCTATTGGGAGAGAAGAAAACCGTTTAGGGTTCGCTGTTCAATTAGCCGTTCTTCGGTATCCCGGTTGGCCATACACTCATATCAAAAACATCCCGGATTCAGTCATACATTATATATCGAAACAAATCGGCGCCACTCCATCTTCGCTTAGTCTTTATCCTCAAAGAGAAAATACACTTTGGGATCATTTGAAAGAAATTCGTAGTGAATACGACTTTTTAACTTTTACTCTAAAAGAATATCGAATGACATTTAAGCACCTTCATCAATTGGCTTTGGAAAATGGTGATGCTATTCATCTACTACATGAATGCATAGATTTTCTAAGAAAAACAAAATCATATTACCTGCTTTCACTACGCTTGAAAGAATGGTGTGGGAGGCAAGGGCAATGGCTGCTTATTATGGGGAAATTAGGTCTATTCAAGACAAAACAGCTTAGCTACAGCCTTACGCGAAATGGGACGAATAGAACAATCTTTATCATGAATGGGCGGCAAGAGCTATTTTCTTCGGAAAACAAGGAGAGCTTAGGGAACGAACCATGCAACATCAGCTTCAAAGGGCCAGTGCTTTAAACATAATTATCAATGCCATTGCCATTAGTATCTGGAATACTCTACATCTAACAAAAGCAGTTGAATATCAAAAACAGACAGGTACACCTTTAGGCTGGGAACATATTAATTTACTAGGAGAATACCATTTTAAATCGGAGAAAGTGATCTCATTAGATTCTTTAAGACCACTAAAACTTTCTTAACGTTGTTAAAAATGGGGGAATTGTCTTGAAAATGGGCTTAGCGTTGTAACTCCGCATTTTCCTGACGGTACCCCTCCAATAATTTTCTTTTTGTTGTTAACTTTTTCTAAAATAATAATAATTAAAAAGAGATGAAGAAAACTAAATCGTTTTCTTCATCCCATGTTGTTGAAAAACTACGCAAAACGAGGGGGTGATTTCCGTTCCTGCTGTGCGCTTTGTTGTTGCTGTTGCTGCGCTTTCGCACAGTGTTCACTTGAAACAGAAATTATTCCATATCAATTATGCCTCTGCATAATTGCATCCGGAATCGGCCAGCATTCACACTAAAGGACGAAGAAAACTAAATTCTTCGCCCCACTTTTAGGAATTTTTATTTATGAACAGGCTTTTGTCTGTAGTTTAATTTTTAATTTATCTAGCATATCAACTGTCATTCTTGCTAGATCATACTGTGCTTTAAAGCCCCATTCATTTTGTGCGGCTTCTATATTTAAAGAATTTGGCCAGCTATCTGCTATCGCTTGACGAACCGGATCTACATTATAATTCATACGAAAATGTGGCAAGTGCTTTTTAATTTCCGCCGCAATTTCAGATGGCTCGAAGCTCATTGCAGTAATATTAAAGGCATTGCGATGTATTAGTTTGCTACTATCAGCTTCCATTAAATCTACAATAGCTTGCAATGCATCTGGCATGTACATCATGTCCATGTACGTACCTTCTTGAATATAAGATGTATACTTCCCTTGCTCGATCGCCTCATAGAAGATCTCTACCGCATAGTCTGTTGTACCGCCTCCAGGAGGAGTTACGTATGAAATTAACCCAGGGAAGCGTACACCGCGGGTATCTACACCAAAACGATTGAAATAATAATCACATAACAGCTCACCAGCAACTTTATTTACCCCATACATTGTTGTTGGACGCTGTAATGTGTCCTGTGGCGTATTATCCTTTGGTGTCGATGGACCAAATGCGCCTATTGAGCTCGGCGTAAAAAATTGCAAGCTTAACTCACGCGAAACCTCCAACGCATTCATTAAACCGCCCATATTTAAATTCCACGCTAGCAAAGGATTTTTTTCTGCTGTTGCCGATAATAACGCCGCTAAATGCATCATTGTATCTGCACCAAAATCCTTCGCTAAATCATGCATTCTTTGTCCATCCGTCACGTCCAACACTTCAAATGGACCTTTAGAATGCTCAAGCTTCCGGATATCTGTCGCTAACACATTGTCCTCTCCATAAATACCACGAAGTTTTTCTACAAGCTCAGAACCTATTTGACCTAGTGCTCCTGTAACCATTATCTTTTCCATTTCTCCAAACCTCCACCTGTGAACAATTGTACTTTCAGAAAGTACAATAATACATAACTAACCATTGATTTAATAACACTTCTGATGAATTTCATTATAAAGTGTTCATATTAAAAATACAACTATAATATTTTCAATTTTTAAAAACAGAGCAAAAAATCCTTTACCATCAGTATATGAGACCTATAAAATATTGTGCTAGAAAAACATATAAAATACATATGTGCGTCTCAAACGGACGTTCAAACAGTTTTAATTTTGTTTAATACTACTCAACAAAAGAACCTTCTTTGTTGACAAAGAAGATCCTTTTGTTCTTATTAAATACGGAAACGCTTTACGGCTATTTGTAAAACTTTTGATACCTTATGTAGCTCTTTAATATAATCATGGAATTGCTGCTGTGCGGTTAATTGATCGGCTGTTAATATAGCTACATGTTTAGTGGATGCTGCATTCGTATCAGAAAATGATGTTAACACTACCGCATCTTCACTAACCTTTTTCGTATGGTTGGCAATTTCTTGAATAGTTGCAGATACTTCCGTTATATATGGCTTCATTGTATGTACTTTTTCTAAAATATGATCGAAGCTTGTTGCCGTATCTCCTGTAACCTGCACCCCCTTTTCAGTTGCGACTAACACACCCTCCATCATTTGCACAGCATAGCTGGAATCTAAATGAATATTTTGTACAATGGACGTAATCGTTTGGGTTGAATGAACTGTTTGCTCTGCAAGCTTGCGAACTTCATTGGCCACCACCGCAAATCCTTTACCATGCTCCCCTGCTCTAGCAGCCTCAATAGATGCATTTAAGGCTAGGAGGTTTGTTTGCGCGGTAATTTTTTCAATTACTTCAACCATTTGATCGATTGTAGCTGCTCTCTCTACAAGATTAAAAATGGCTGTATTCGATTTTTCAACTGCAAGTTTAATAGCCTGTATTTGAGTTAAATTCGCCTGTACAATTTCCGTACCACTTTCTGCATCACTCGCAGTTTTATGAGCAAAATTTTCAACAACCTGCACTTTTTCCAAAATTACTTGCACACCATTTAACACTTCCTCTAGAGATGCAGTATTCGAAGCTAATTTTTTAGTAGAAGCAGCAGTTGAATCTGAAATAGACTGTACATCCTTTGCAATTTTGTGCGTCGTGTTAGACGATTTTTCGGAGGATTCCTGAAGTTTCCCAGTCATTTCTTCAACCTCATGTGCACTATTTGATACTGTATGAAGTAGTCTTTTCACCTCTGTTGTCATCTGATTATAAGACAATACTACCTCGCCAAGCTCATCCTGCGCCACATAACTGGCATTCGCTGTGAAATCCCCCTGCTCTGCACGCTTTAATAATGACTTCAATTGACGCGTTGGTATATTCACAGCTTTTGTTGCTACAAATCCTATACAGATTACTAACAAAACAACAAATAAACATACTCCCCCTAATAGCCAATAACCAAATTGCACATCGTTCTGGTATGCCTGTTGCTGTTCCTTAGCCCGCTGAACCAAATAGCTTTGAGTTTCTTCTAATAATGAATGACTTTGCTGGCTTACAGGTAAATAAGACTGACCATAAAATTGTTTCTGTTCTTTTTGGCCCAATTGTTTATAGTTATTGATCATTTCTACCTGCTGTGCTAGTAGAGTTTTAAATTTCTTCATCTGATGGTTCGTCTTTTTATCGATTTCTAGACTTTCTAAATGATTTAAAGACTGCTCAGCGTTTTTTAAAATGACAGTCATTTCTTGATAAGCTCCGACTGAATCTACTAAATAATCTAATTGTCGTTGTGATTCCTCTAGTTCATTTAACCATCCGATCGGTACAAGTCCTTCAGTATAACTTTCACTTGCATGCCATGACATTTTCCGTAAATAATCAACACTAAAAATACCTAGCAATACATTTGATAGTACACAAACAATCATCAGTATAAGTAACTTGTCCTTCACCATTATGTATCGAAAAAAATGCATCATCTTCGGCTCCTTCTCCAACTCTTACCAATAATGATAGTATGAAGATTTAAAGCCAGTGTTATGTTTTTGTAAAGATTGCACGAAGAGTTATGAAAATAATCCCATTACTCCTAATATAATCGGCGCATATCCCCCTCGAGCTAACATGATATTAGTCCTCATTAAATGCCTTCAGGGACATACCAGTTTGATACGGAAATTACCTGATGAAGAGCTCGCTTTCCCCGTAACTTCCCACTGCTTTACTTCCGAATATAAATCAATCAAACATCTTGGTAACGTCAAATGTAAAATTAACAAAGTAGCAAAATTGGTTTATAACTTCTAATAATCATAATAATCATTTAACTTGCAACCTTCTGAATTCCCTAGCGTTGTCTATTAATAGTATGGTTTATCTTCTTCTGCTCAGTGTTTTTAATACGATAGCGAAGCGGCAGCGGCAATTGTTTTCTGCGCGAAAGCAAAGCGGCAGCGACAATTACGACAAGGCAAAATTACTCAAAAGGGAGGTGTATGAATGTTACAGTTCAATAAATTAGATAAAAGTTTGGTTATTAGCTTGGCATTACTCGGTATCATTAGTTGTCTCTTTGTTCATTCCAGTAGTACGGTGTTTGAGCAGTATACAAGCTCGTTTATTACAAAGCAGTTTTTTTATTACCTAATCGGATTTTTAATTATGTATGGAGTAGCAATGCTTGATATTGAGCAACTAAAAAAGATTGGCTGGCCATTTTATTGGGCGATGGTCTTATTAACATTTGGCTTATTTATTGCACCAGAAAGTATAGCTCGGACTATAAATGAGGCAAAACGCTGGTACCAAATCCCAGTTTTAGGTTCTATTCAGCCGTCAGAGTTTTTAAAGTTCGCGTTTTTAATCGTGGTCAGTAAGGTCATTGTTGCACATCGTGAGAAATATGAGCGCCCAACCTTTTTAACGGATATGCGACTACTCTTAATCATTGCTGTTATCACTCTTCCACCTATGCTTGCTGTTTACAAGCAACCAGATACGGGCATGGTAATGCTCTATATGTCGATGATTGTACCGATGATTTTCTTTTCAGGTATACAAAAAAAATTACTTATAATCTTTACAGCCATTCCGGTTTCAATTCTCAGCGTTGTGGTTATTCTTTATGTAAAGTTTAATGATTTTTTTACAGATGAAATTTTAAATAAATTATCAGGGCATCAAATTTCTCGAATTTATGGCTGGTTGCAACCAAATGAATATCCGGACTCATCTTTTCAAACAAGGCAGGGATTTTCGGCAATTGGTACAGGGCAGTTTACTGGAAAAGGTTACATGAAAAATAATGTCTATGTCGTGGAAAAGCATACCGATTTCATTTTTGCCAACATCGCTGAAGAGTTCGGGTTCATTGGAGGGGCATTTGTCATTACTCTTCTGTTTTTTGTTATTTACCGTATTGTTCTCATTACAGTAGAAGCAAAGGACCCATTTATGACACTAATGGGAGCAGGCATTGCTAGTTTATTAGCCTTCCAAATTACACAAAATATCGGTATGACAATTGGACTTTTACCTGTAACAGGTATGACTTTGCCATTTTTAAGTTATGGCGGTAGTTCCCTCATATCAAATTTCATGTTAATGGGCATTGTGCTGATTATCTATAATTCTTATAGTGGCTACATATTTAAAACAACAAAAGAGTAGGTGAAGGCTCGTATGAATGATACTTTAAAAAGGAGAATTTTATTATTACTATTTCTGGCAGGAGTTATTTTATTCATACTCATAGTGCGCCTTGCCTTTCTTATGCTGTAAGTTAATCAAAAAGCTGTCTCAAAAGTTTTACTACGACTTTTGAGACAGCTTTGCATTTAAATTTTATGAATGCTATCAATGACAACTTTTATAATTGTATCAAGATCCTCTTGTACAATATTAAGTGGTGGAGATAATGTTAAAACGTTATTAAAGCCTGCAACAGTGGCACCATTTTTACCGATAATAACACCCTGCGCCTTACAGGTAGCAATAACAGCATTTACTTTATCTATTGATAAAGGCTCCTTCGACGTTTTATCTGAAACTAACTCAATGCCAATTAATAAACCTTTGCCGCGAACATTCCCAACATTCGGATGATTACTCAATGCTTGCTGAAGTGCTTGCAGAGTAGCAGCTCCAACCTCACTAGATCTTTCAAATAATGCTTCTTGCTGAAGAATCTCAATATTTTTCAATGCGACCGCACATGCGACTGGTGATCCGCCAAATGTATTGACATGGCGGAAATAACCGTATGCATCTGACTCGGTAAATGCTTCATAAATTTCCCGTTTTACTGCTGTAGCTGATAATGGTAAATAGGCACTTGTAATTCCTTTTGCCATCGTAATAATATCAGGTTTAACACCGTAGTTCATAAATCCAAATGGCTTACCTGTTCGACCAAAGCCACAAATTACTTCGTCTACAATCATTAAAGCTCCATGTTTTTTACACACTTCTTCAATGCCCTTTAAATAGTTCTCTGGAGGCATGATGACTCCCCCACCTGTAATAATTGGCTCTAAAATCATCGCGGCTACTGTTTCACTTAGCTCCCACGTCATCGTCTTATCTACAGCCTTGACGCTTGCTAATTCTGTTGGGGCAAGTGTATCATTTTCATGTTCCCGATATTGATCAGGTGGGGCTACATGGATAAAGCCTGGAGATAATGGTTCATATTTATATTTTCGTTCCGCTTGCCCTGTCGCAGCCAATGCTCCAAAAGAACTTCCGTGATATGCACGGTAGCGAGAAACTATTTTATAGCGAGAGCTTTCCCCTTTTTGTTGATGATACTGACGCGCAATTTTAAACGAAGTTTCGTTAGCCTCTGACCCACTATTAGAGAAGAATATAACATAATCTCCACCAAGCATTTCATTAATCTTTTCAGCCAGTTCAACTGCTGGTAAATGCCCCTGCGATAAAGGAGCATATGCATTTTTCATCATTTGCTCATGTGCTACATCTGCTAATTCTTTGCGACCGTAACCTACATTTACACACCACAATCCTGCCATTGCATCGATGTATTCAACGCCATCTGTATCAACAATCCTTGCACCATTTGATTTTTCTACTACATATGTTGCTTGTGGATTATAGGGTTTCATTGAATGCCATACATATTGTTCATCTTTCTTTAAAATATCACTTTTAAGATTTACTTGAACCATATCTATACACCCCTTCATGTTTTTTCACTTATTCACATCGTTATTGCTTGGGAACGCAAATGAACTTATTGTATCCTCTGTTGCATCTGGCCAGCGTTCAGAAATTGTTTTCGCTTTCGTAAAGAATCGTGCTTGGTCTGGCCCAAACATATGCCCTTCACCGAACTTAGAGCGCTTCCATCCTCCAAAGTTGTGATAGCCAACTGGAATCGGAATCGGAACATTAACGCCTACCATACCTACTTCAATTTCTTCTTGGAATTTGCGCGCTGCCGAACCGCTACCCGTAAACATCGTGACACCATTCCCAAGTTCGTGATCATTAATCAAATCAATAGCTTCTTGTAAGGTTTCAACGCCTACAATAATACGTGCAGGGCCAAAAACCTCCTCTTTAAAAATAGGCATTTCTGGCGTTACATCATTTATCAATGTCGGACCAAGATAAAAGCCTTTAGATGTTTCACATATTTTCGGATTTCGACCATCCGTTACAAGATTAGCCCCTTCTGTAATAGCACCGTTGATATATCGAAGAATGGTATCTTTTGATTGCTGCGTAATAACTGGGCCAAAGTCTACCTCGTCATCTGTATATGGGCCAACCTTTAATTTTAAGATTTTCTCTTTTACTATCTCTGTAAAGCGTTGTTCAGTATCTTTCCCGACGACGATTGCTCCTGAAATAGCCATACAACGTTGAGACGCCGCTCCATATGCTGCACCTAAAAAGGCATTAGCTGTTTGCTCTAGGTTTGCATCTGGCATGACAATCATAAAGTTCTTTCCGCCACCAAATGCAGCAACTCGTTTATTGTGCTTCGTTCCTGTTTGGTAAATATACTCCGCAACAGGTGTTGATCCAACAAATGAAATTGCTTGTATCTCTTTATTTTCTAGCAGTTCATTAACCGCCTCTTTATCACCATTCACGACTGTCCAGATTCCATCTGGCAGTCCTGCCTCTTTCCATAAGTTACTTAAATATAAGGCTGAGATTGGCACACGCTCAGACGGTTTTAAAATAACTGCATTTCCTACCGCAACTGCCATACTTGTAATCGCCAGCGGGACCATAACAGGGAAATTAAATGGAGCAATTGTTGCAACAACTCCAAGTGGAGCCTTTGCAGAAAAGGCATTAATATCGCCGCCTACATTAACCGAGTATTCCCCCTTCAGCATTTGCGGGGCACTTATTGCCATATCTACAGATTCAATGCCACGAACAATTTCACCCTTAGCATCTTCCTTCGTTTTCCCACTTTCCTCACAAATTATTTTGATGAGCTCATCTTGTCTTTCAACTAATAACTGACGGAAACGATGCAAAACCTCCACCCGTTTACCAATCGATGTCTTTTTCCATGCAGGGAAAGCTACTTTCGCTAGCTGGATAGCTTGCTTTACCTCACCTCTAGTCGCTAACGGAACTTGCGCAATGACCTCTCCTGTTGTTGGATTATAAACTTCCGAGTAACGACCACTAGTACCTGCTGTTTCAACACCATTGATAAAATGCGTAAGCGTTTTCGCTTTTTGCTGAACTGTCATAATTTCCCCACTCCTTATTTATCATTATTCAAGATCCAATTCTTCCTTTTGGAAAATAGAACTTGCTTCCTTTACTGGGTTTAACAATTTTTTCCTTTGTGTAACTAAATAGAAAACCATCACGACCACTACTACAATACATGTAAATAAAATTTGCGAACGCATCGATTCAATAAAGAACATAGCGATCAGTAATGCTGTTGTAGCTAATATAGTGAAATACGTTAAATAGGGGAATAACCACATTTTCACTTTTAATAGTTCGGGATTTTCTTTCTCAATTTTCCGTCGCATTTTTAATTGTGAAAAAGCAATGATTAAGTAAAGAATCAACGTAATTGCACTACATGAACTAAGTAAAAACATAAATACTTTATCTGGTGAGACATAATTCATAATAACGGCAATATAAGAGAAGAATGTCGCTGCTAATATGGCATTAACAGGTGCTCCCTTTTTATTTAATTTCAAAAATGCTTTCGGGGCTTCCCCCTTCTCCGCTAAAGAAAATACCATTCGAGATGTCGCATAAAGCGCGGAGTTTAAGCACGATAAAACTGCTGTTAAGACAACAAAATTCATGATTTGCGCAGCTGCGGGAATGCCGATGTAATCCAATACTGCTACATAGGGACTCGTTAAAATACTTGAGGAATGCCAAGGTAATAATGTGACAACTACCGTTATCGACCCAACGTAGAAAATCAAAATACGCCAAGTAATTGAATTTGTAGCTTTTGTCACCGCTGCTAACGGTTCGTCAGATTCCCCTGCTGCAATCGCAACAATCTCTGTGCCCATAAAGGAGAAAATAACAATGACTACACCCATCAGGACAGCACCAAAACCATTCGGTAAAAAGCCACCCTCACCGATTAAATTAGCAGTACCTACCGCATCAAAATTAGGTGCGATCCCAAAGATAATAAATGCACCAAGTGCTAGGAAAGCTATTATACTTACAACCTTAATAAGAGAGAACCAATATTCAAATTCACCAAAAGCCTTTACGGAAAGGGCATTTGTTAAAGTAAGTGCTACAGTTAATATAAGACTTAGTAGCCATAAAGGAATGCCATCATACCAATATTGAATAATCGCAGCTGCTGCCGTTGCCTCTAAAGCAATTGCAACAACCCAGAAAAACCAATATAACCAACCAATCATAAAACCAGCCCAAGGACCAATTGCTTCATGTGCATAATGCGCAAATGATCCACTTGTTGGATTGACAGCTGCCATTTCCCCAAGCATTCGCATGACAAGAATAACGATAATACCCGCAAAGATATAAGATAAAATTGCGCCAGGGCCGGCTAAGTTGATCACTGAGCCGCTTCCCATAAATAGGCCGGCTCCGATAACCCCCGCAATAGCGATCATCGTCATATGCCTTTTCTTTAACCCTCTCTGTAAATGCGTCTGTTGCTCCATATCTGTTCACCTCTTTTATAGTTTGGATTACCGCTTACAAAAATTTTACATGTTACATAGAAACGAAGTAATAGACAAACTGTAAAATTCTATGCAATTGTTTTAAACATAATGTAAAATAGACTAAACATTCTTAAAATAAGATATTTTAGTCTTTTTTAGAGAAAACAATACATCAGTAAGAAAACAAGGAAATGATCAATTATACCTCGACATAATTGCGCCCGGAACCGGCTTTGTGCTTGAGAACTCCTTTCCGATTCTGTGACATCCGCCGGAGGCTTTGGGCCAACACGAGGTTGGTCACTCAGGCGTTTTCACAGGATGAGAAGTTTTTTGTACCGAAAGCGTAGCGACAGGTACAGATATTTGTACATCAGTTGAAATAAGTTAAAAGGAAGGAGGATAAAAATGAGTCAATTTAAGCTTCAAGTGAAGGATGTGTTAGAAAATACACACTTCCAAAGTGCGGAGGTCGTAGCTGGAGAGGATGGATTATTACGCATTGTAAAGTGGGCTCATGTCATTGAAATTATACAAGTAGATAATTTTCTAGCTGGTGATGAATTGATTTTAACAACTGGGATAAGCCTTCAGCATAGCATAGAGGATTTTATCTTTTTTGTTGAGTCCTTAATCCAAAAAAATTGCGCTGCATTGTGCATTGAATATGGGCGTTACATACAAACCATTCCAGAAATGATTGTAGCTCTTGCTAACCGTCACAGCTTCCCTATTATCGTTTTTCATGATACTGTTCCTTTTGTCCGTATTACACAGGATTTACATAGTCAAATTATGAATCAACAGTATTTAATGATCTCTACTTTAGAATCCTACTCTCAAACATTAAATAAAAATGCTCTATTAGGGCAGACCGCAGAAGAAGTCTTACAAAATATGTATAATAAATTGAAGACACAAATTATCTTTTCTATTAAAGGTCGAGAACCTATCTTTTTTCCAAACACCCCGCATCATAAGCGCCAACAACTTTTAACGAAAAAAAAATCAGCAGCAATATTTAAAAATGAACCCATCTTTATTTTTGATCAGCATTATGCAGAGTTAACACTCTATAGAGAGGATGGTCTATTCTCGGAGTTCGAATTACTTATTTTAGATCGTACAGCTACTGCGTTAGCGCAGCTGTTAATGAGAGAATTTTATATTGAAGAGAAAAGGGACATTGAGGATGCCTCTATTTTAGCGGATTGGATCGACCAAAAACTATCGAAAGAGGAAATTTATAAATTTATCGTAACCCATCATTCTAACTATAAACTTACTAGCGGAGCCGTTTTTATTTTAGCGACTCCTAATGCAGTCTCTAAGGTGCAGGAGGATATTGTCTATAGTAAGCTCTACTATCGAAACCTTTTTGAGCAAAATGGATTTATACCATTTTTATTTGAAAGAAAAAGCTATGTCATTTTTATTTTACTCCATAAGAAGGATAGCAAATCGAGTCGCGAAGTATTAAATAAGTTAGTTTCTTCCGTTCAGAAAACCGATTTTTATAAAAAACAAATGGCCCAAGATTATCAAATCGCCATTGGCAAGGTCGTTGCAGACGTAGACGAGATACCAAAGAGCTATCAAACGGCACTCGAAACATTGTATATTTGCAGTAAAGTACAAACAACTTCTTATTTTTACGATGATTTACATCTGTATCACCTCATCTATAAATTACAGATGCAAGTCAATTTACAGGAAGTGATTCAAGATTATTTACAGCCTGTTATTGAATACGACAAAAAATATAACAGTAAGCTGCTAGAAACTCTACAAGTATACTTACAAACAAATGGCTCCAAACAACAAACAGCCAACCAACTGTTCATCGTACGCCAAACACTCTACCATCGTTTAAAAAAGCTTGAAAGTCTCTTAGGGGAAAATTTCATGAAGAGCCATAATCGAATTACACTTGAATTTATGTTGCTTGCCAATTCTTTAATTGAGGAGAAAAGTTAATTTCTTAGTTGTTGATTGGGTTAGCGGCGATATTCATCAGCTTAGCGGCGTTGTTCGCATGGGTAGCGGCGATATTCATCCGTTTAGCGGCGTTGTTCACATGGTTAGCGGCGATATTCATCCGTTTAGCGGCGTTGTTCACATGGTTAGCGGCGAAATCGCAGGGGTACCAGCGTTATTCGCATGGTTAGTGCCGATGTTCATCGGGTTAGCGGCGTTGTTCATTGGGTTAGCGGCATTGCTCGCAGACTTATCACCAATGTTCATCTGCTTATCAGCGAGTTTCTCCTCCTTATCAGCGATGTTCATCCGCTTATCAGCGAGTTTCTCCTCCTTATCAGCGATGTTCATCCGCTTATCAGCGATTTTCTCCTCCTTATA
>NZ_JBIVCA010000024.1:18518-81135 GCF_044746345.1 Lysinibacillus sp. NPDC086135
ATCAGCGCTGTTCATCCGCTTATCAGCGATTTTCTCCTCCTTATCAGCGCTGTTCATCCGCTTATCAGCGATTTTCTCCTCCTTATCAGCGCTGTTCATCCGCTTATCAGCGATTTTCTCCTCCTTATCAGCGCTGTTCTTCTGTTCATCGATTAGCACGCTCAAGGTCGCTTTGCTCCTTGAGCGTGCTATCAAATTTTAGTTTTCGGTAACTACTCCGTTGTATAATCCAGGTCTGCGGTCGTCATAAACAGGAATTCTGCCTCTTACTTCATCGACAATTGAAAAGTCCACGTCGATGACAGCTACTTCTTCGTCCTCTGCACCAACCCACAGCACCTCGCCCCACGGTTGAATTATCATTGATTGACCATTAAAGTTCTCTACCTTTCTAGAAAGACGATTAACAGCGATCACAAAGCATTGATTTTCAATGGCACGTGCTTGCAGTAATGTTTTCCAATGATCGATACGTGGTGTCGGCCATTGTGCCGGCACGAACAATACTTTTGCCCCTACTAAGGCGTGAGCACGTAGCCATTCCGGGAAGCGGATATCATAGCAAATCACGCCTGCAGCCTCGATATCTCCAAGGACAAAGCGATTCATTTCATCCCCAGCTTCTAAATATAAATGCTCGTCCATCAAACGGAAAAGATGTGCCTTGTTATATTCCCCTACTAACACACCATTTTTATCAAACGTATACATCGTGTTGTAAAATTTATCGCCCTTCTTCGTTGAAACCGAGCCACCAACAATATGTACGCCAAGCTCTTTCGCTAGGTTTGATAAAAATGCTTTCGAACGCTCTCCATCCACATCTGCAAGCTCTGATAATTTTTCAAGAGCATAGCCTGAATTCCACATTTCTGGCAGCACAATAATTTCTGCACCTTGTTTTGCCGCTTCACGAATTTTGTCCTCAGCGCGAGCAAAATTTTCTTCTACTTTGCCAAAGCCTACGTTTAATTGAATACAACCAATTTTCATTGCTATTCCTCCTCTAGACAGTACTGTTCTGTATTTATACTACAATAAATCAACCTGACTTCCATGGTTTAAGCTCAATATTTAGATTATTATTTCACCACTTAATACTTGAACTGCAGAACCCGCAATAGCAACATCTTTTATTTTTGGTGTAACGTACAATAAGCCACCGCGTTTTGAAAGTTGTTTGCTCACGATGCTTTCTTTTGATAATTTTGCACACCAGTAAGGTCCTAGCGCACCATGAGTGGAACCATTTACATGGTCTTCATCAATGCCTTGTGCTGGAGAAAAGAATCTTGAGACAATATCAATCCCCTCATCTTTAGAACGACTTGTAATACAAACACCACGTACCGGGAACTGTTTCATCGCTTGAAAATCAGCTTTGAAATCCGCAATATACTCTTCGTGACTTAACTCCACTATATAATCCAATTCTGTTTTCCCTACATATGTTGGTTTCACACCTAGCCATTCTTCAAGCTCCAAAGGACATTCAATCTCTTCTAACTGATACTTTTGAATTGTTATTTCAACTAATTCATTGAACCAATTTGCTTGCAGAGGGCCACTTACAGTCTGGAATATAATCGAAGAATTGATAGGTACAATCCCTTGTTTCCAGAGTAAAAAAGCGCTAGCGATTGTTCCATGTCCACAAATCGGTATTTCCTTTGCCGGCGTAAACCATCTAAGAAAAAAATTATTATCCTTCCTTTGAACAAAAGCTGTTGTCGGTACTGGGATCTCTTGAGCAATTTTCTGCATGGTCGACTCAGGTATCGTTGAATCAAGTAAACATACTGCTGCGGGATTTCCCTTGTAAAGCTCTGTAGTAAAAGCATTGACGATAAAATACGAGACTTTGTTCAATTTTCCCACCTCATTTTGGTCACTTTTGATTTTTAATTAACTGAAAATACTCTAGACAATTACTAAAAAAAGTAATATTATGTGCATCATATCTCCAATAATTATTATATTCTGAAAAAGGTGGACGTGCATGGAATTCTCAAAAAAACTACAGCAACTCCCAACTCAATTTTTTGCAGAACTTGTGCAAAAAGTAAACGCTGCTCTTGCTGAAGGACGTGATGTTATCAATCTTGGTCAAGGTAATCCAGATCAACCCACCCCTTCACACATTATTAAAGCATTACAGGAGGCGGCAAAAAATCCTCAAACTCATCAATACTCTCCATTTCGTGGCATAGCAGAATTACGCCAAGCAGCAGCAAGCTGCTACAAACGTGAATACAATGTGGACATTGACCCTGAAACAGAAGTTGCTATTCTCGGTGGTACGAAAATTGGCCTTGTTGAGCTACCGTTAGCTGTTTTAAACCCCGGTGACACTATGCTATTACCTGATCCTGGATATCCAGATTACTTATCTGGTGTCGTATTAGGTGATGTTAATTTTGAAGTTATGCCTCTTTTCGCAGAAAATGATTTCCTGCCAGATTATAATGCTTTATCCAATGAAGTAAAAGAAAAGGCGAAGTTGCTGTACTTGAATTACCCGAATAATCCAACTGGCGGTACTGCAACATTTGAATTTTTCGAAGAAACAGTACGCTTTGCAAAAGAGCACAACATTATCGTCGCACATGATTTTGCCTACGGAGCGATTGGATTTGACGGCAATAAACCTATCAGCTTCCTGCAAGCTGATGGTGCTAAAGATGTCGGTATCGAAATGTATACATTATCCAAAACGTATAATATGGCAGGCTGGCGCATTGGTTTTGCAGTTGGTAACCCCGACATTGTCGCAGCCATTAACCTTATTCAAGATCATCTTTTTTGTAGTCAATTTCCTGCCGTACAACAAGCCGCGGCAGTTGCACTTACTGCTTCCCAGAGTTGCGCAGATAAGCTAAGAGCGACTTATGAGCGTCGACGAAACGTCCTGATCGAAGAAGCCCAGCGAATTGGTTGGCAAGTAACAGCACCGAGAGGCTCTTTTTTTGCATGGCTCCCTGTTCCACTAGGTTTTACGAGTGAACAATTTGCCGATATATTGCTCGACAAAGCTGATATCGCAGTAGCTGCAGGCAGTGGCTTCGGTCAATATGGTGAAGGTTATGTACGGGTTGGTTTACTTGTTAGTGAAGACCGCTTACGTGAAGCGATCAGCAGAATTGAAAAATTAAACTTATTTAGCTCCTGAACATTTCAATCAAAAACTGTTCCATTAGCTCAAACTTGCTATGGGGACAGTTTTTTCTCTCTCTTACTTACTCCACCCCTTCTTCTAGCGGATTCTTTCACAACTAAATATTATAATAAAATAAAAAATTTTAAAAATTCAATTGACTTACTATATCCTATAATTTATATTAGTTCTATCGGATTTACAAAAAAATATTATAAATCTCTTATCAAGAGTAGCTGAGGGACTGGCCCTATGAAGCTCGGCAACCTCCTTTTTTAAGGAAGGTGCTAATTCCTGCAAACGAGCATCGTTTGAAAGATAAGAGAGGACAATTTTTCATGAGCCTCTCTTAATTTTTTAAGAGAGTTTTTTTATTTTTATTACCGATAAAACAACTTTGGAGGTATGTTTCATGAAAAAGAACAACAAGATTTTATTAGGTTTAGCAAGTCTTACATTAGTAGCAGCATTAATGGGCTGTGGTACTAAAGAAAATAGTAAAGATAGTCAACGTAAGACTATTAATGAAAATAAGATTGTAGTAGGTGTAACTTCTGGACCGCACGAACAAATTGCTGAGGTTGTAGCGAAAGTTGCCAAAGAAAATGGCTTAGAGGTAGAACTAAAATCTTTCTCTGATTATGTTTTACCAAATACATCGTTAGTAGAGGGCGATCTTGATGTAAACAGTTATCAACACAAGCCATTCCTCGATACATTTAACAAAGATCACAATACAGATTTAGTGCCAGTTGGAAAAACAATTTTAAATCCTCTAGGCATATACTCCGAGAAATATAAATCATTCGATGACGTTCCAGATGGTGCAACGTTCGGATTACCGAATGATCCAACGAACGGGGCTCGTGCACTATTTGTACTTCAAAAGGCAGGCTATATTAAATTAAAAGACGGTGCAGACTTAACAGCATCTATTCGCGATGTGGAAGAAAACAAAAAGAATTTGAAATTCATTGAATTAGAGGCTGCACAAATTCCTAAACAGCTTAGTGAAGTAGATGTAGCTGCCATTAATACAAACTTCGCTCTTGATGCTGGCATTAATCCTAAAAAAGACTCCATTCTTTTAGAATCTACGGACTCTCCATATGTGAATTACATTGTGGTGCGCGCTGAAAACAAAGATGACCCAACGATCAAAAAATTTGTTGAAGCTTATCAATCTGATGAGGTACGCAAATTTATTGAAGAAAAATTCCAAGGCTCTGTAATTCCAAGCTGGTAAGTGACGATTAAGAATATCAAGAATCTGCGAGACTCCTACAGGAAAGTTAGCAGATTCTTGCTTTATAGAAGGACTTAGAAAGGAGATATCACCGTATGATTCAACTAGAAAATATAACAAAAGAATTTAAAACTAAAAATGGTATCGTCAAAGCAGTAGATGGTATTAACCTGCATGTCAAAAAAGGTGAAATTCATGGGGTTATTGGCTACAGTGGTGCAGGAAAGAGTACCCTTATTCGCTGTGTGAATTTATTAGAACGTCCGACAACAGGAAAGGTATTAATCGATCATGTAGATATTACTTCCCTTTCTCTAAACGACCTTCGCAAAACTCGGCAAAAAATCGGGATGATCTTCCAGCATTTTAACCTTTTAAAAACAGCGACTGTTTACAACAATATCTCGGTACCATTAAAGCTTCTTGGCTATAACGACTCTGAAGTAAAAAAACGCGTTACAAAATATGCAGAAATTGTTGGCCTAACGGAGAAATTGGATAGCTATCCTAGCCAGCTTTCAGGTGGTCAAAAGCAACGTGTCGCTATTGCGCGTGCCCTAGCCCAAGAGCCCGAGATTTTGCTTAGTGATGAAGCGACAAGTGCACTCGATCCCGAAACAACGGACGCCATTCTTGAGCTTCTCTTGAAAATTAATCGTGAGCTAGGCATCACTATTTTACTTATTACACATGAAATGAATGTTATTCAAAAAATTTGCGATGCTGTATCCGTTCTTGAATCAGGGGCGGTTGTGGAATATGGCTCTGCTATAGAACTATTTTCGAAGCCTCAGCATCCAACAACACGAAAATTTTTAAATACCATTTCTCAACGTAATTTATCCCCTTCTCTTATCAAGCAATTAAATGTTTCGGGAAGTGTTATTCGTTTAACATTCCTTGGTGAAAGTACAGGGAAACCATTACTAGCAGAAGTGAGTAAAGTTTATGATGTACAACCAAATATTTTATCAGCCAATATCATAGAATTAAAAAACGGCATTGTCGGTAATATTGTCGTGCATCTACACGGTGAAGCACATATCGTAGAAAAAGCACTTAAGTATTTTACAGAAAACGGGGTAAGCGTTGAAGAATTAGGAGGCGAATTAAATGAATAGCATTCAAAGCTTCTTTGCAGATTGGTCAGATGTTATTGGGAAATCCATTCTCGAAACCTTCCAAATGGTTGGGATTTCATTATTCTTTTCTATTTTAATTGGGATTCCTTTGGGGCTTTTAATCGTTTTAACTCGCCCGGGGCAATCGTTTGAAAATAAATTTCTCTACCAATTTTTCAATTTATTTATTAATATTATTCGCTCTGTACCGTTCATTATTTTACTATTTTTCATTTTACCGTTCACGAAGCTAATCGTTGGCACAACTATTGGTGTAAAAGGTGTTATCGTGCCACTTGTTGTTTATACAGCGCCTTATATTGCGCGACTTATGGAAACAGCACTTTTAGAAGTTGATCCAGGTGTTGTGGAAGCTTATACAGCAATGGGTATTAAACGTAGTCATATTATTTGGAACGTCTTATTACGCGAGGCACGCCCATCCATTATTTTAGGTTTAACGATTGCCACAATCGGTCTTATAGGAGCAACAGCAATGGCAGGAATGGTTGGTGCTGGTGGTCTAGGTGATCTCGCATACCGTTACGGCCATTTACGCTATGAGGTTGACGTGATGTATGCGACAGTGTTCATCTTAATCATCCTCGTGCAGAGTATTCAATCACTAGGTAACCGCTTTGCTACGAAGTTAAAGAAAGATTAGTAGGAGGTTTACGATGACAAAGACAACACATAGCGACCTACTGTTAAAAAATATTAATGCACAGGCCCCCTTCCCTATTTGCTTTACAGATTTAGAAAAGGCAGTTGCAGAAAAATTGGAAGCTGGTCCGTTTGGTTACATCCGTTCAGGCGCTGGCGGCGAGCAAACATTAAGGAATAACCGTACAGCCTTTGAAAAATACTCTATCATTCCTCGCTTTTTACAAGATGTTTCAAGTATTGATACATCGATTGAACTGTTCGGAAAAGTATATCCAACTCCGTTCTTATTTGCCCCTGTTGGCATGAACAAAATGGCGCATGACGAAGGAGAGCTGGCCGTTGCACGTGCAGCTGATCAATTAAAAATTCCATATATTCAAAGCACAGTTTCAAGCTATGCACTCGAGAATGTGGCACAAACAGCTCCCACTGCTACTAAATGGTTTCAATTATATTGGTCAACAAATGAGGAAATTGCCTATAGCATGGCCGCTCGAGCCGAAGCAGCTGGTTTTGAGGCTATCGTTTTAACTGTAGATACAGTCATGCTTGGCTGGCGTGAAGAGGATGTTCGTAATCAATTTTCACCATTAAAGCTTGGGTATGCACGAGGAAACTATATGAATGACCCTGTTTTTACTGCTTCCTTACCAGATGATTCATTCGAGTCATATATCCAAGGCGTATTGCAAAATATATTCCATCCAACATTAAATTGGGACAATGTACGTGAATTAAAGCGCCGTTCAAATCTCCCTATTTTGTTAAAGGGGATCTTACATCCTGAAGACGCAAAACTAGCAATAGAAAACGGCATTGACGGCATTATCGTATCCAACCATGGTGGCCGCCAATTGGATGGCGTAATTGCTTCACTTGATGCACTTCCTGACATTGTGAAAGCTGTAAAGGGACAAATTCCTGTTATTTTAGATAGCGGTGTGTATCGTGGAATGGATGCCCTTAAGGCACTCGCTTTAGGAGCAGATGCTGTTGCCATTGGCCGTCCCTTCGTCTACGGACTTGCATTAGAAGGACAGCAAGGAGTCGAAAAAGTAATGACGAATTTATATGATGAATTAAAAGTTTCTATCGCATTAGCGGGAGCAATATCTATAAAAGGACTACGTGATATTACATTAGTGAAAAAGGATGAAGCGTAAAAAAAGCGTCCGGCAGTTTGAGGTGCAGATAAGAGACTTATCGGAATAAATTTGTGTTTTATCGGAACAATTTTGAGATTTATCGGAACAATTTCAGATTTTATCGGAACGTTTCACCGATTTATCGGAACATTAATATAAAAAGGGCTACCTCACTTTTGAGGAAGCCCCATTTTTTATTGAATAACGCCTAGTTCACGGCCGACTTTTTCATAGATTGCTAGAGCGTCGTCTAACATTTCTTTTGTATGTGCCGCTGTAGGCATGTTACGAACACGTCCTGTGCCTTTTGGAACCGTTGGGAAAACGATTGATTTAGCGTAGACGCCCTCTTCAAATAGGCGGCGAGAAAATTCCTGCGTAAGCTTTTCATCACCAATAATACATGGTGTGATTGGCGTTTCAGATTCACCGATATTAAAGCCAAGATTAGCAAGACCCGCTTTTAGATAATCGCCATTTTCCCATAGCTTATCGTGAAGCTCTGTTGAGTCAATCAACATTTGTACTGCTGCTGTAATCGCTGCTACATCACCTGGTGGTAATGCCGTTGAGAATAAAAATGGACGAGAACGCACTTTTAGCCAGTCAATTAAATTTTTCTTACCTGCTACATATCCACCAACAACACCAATTGCTTTAGATAGTGTACCAATTTGGAAGTCAATTTCTTTTTCTAAACCGAAATGCTTCACAGTACCTTTTCCTTTACCTGTTACACCTGATCCGTGTGCATCATCGACGTATGTTATTAAATCAAACTCTTTCGCAATCTCAACGATTTCTGGTAGTTTTGCAATATCACCGTCCATTGAGAATACGCCATCAGTAATGACCATGACTTTATTATATAAGCCTGATTCTTTTGCTTCTTTTGCCTTTGCACGTAAATCGTCCATATCAGAGTGATTAAAGGCAATGATTTTCGCACGTGATAAACGACAGCCATCAATAATCGACGCATGGTTTAATTGGTCTGAAAGAATTGCATCATTTTTATCCATAACAGCTGAAATAGCTGCCATATTACAGTTAAAACCTGATTGGTAAGAGATCGCTGCTTCGGTACCTTTAAATTCAGCAAGTTTTTCCTCTAGTTTTACGTGTAAATCAAGTGTGCCGTTAATCGTACGAACTGCCCCAGCCCCTACACCGTATGTCTCAATTGTTTCTTTGGCAATACGCTTTAAATCTTCATTCGTCGCTAAGCCAAGATAGTTGTTTGATGATAGATTAATTAAATTTTTGCCACGTACCTGAATAATTGGTCCGTTTGCTCCCTCTACTGGATCAATTTCATTGTATAAGCCTTGATCGTGTAAGGCTTTTAGGTTTTCATCTAAAAATGCATTCAATACTTTTGACAAGCGTATCATCCTTTCCTAAGAACACTATTCTAGTTCCTAGTGTAGCATAAGCATACTATTAGAAAAATTACTTTGTTAATCTTTCGAATAGTGGGGCAGTTTTTTCTCGCCAAAGAGATGATGATACACAATTATCTAATAATCGACGGACAGTATACTCCGCTTCTGCGTAACGCTTCGAATAACCCATTGCATCCTGCATCGCCTCTTTATACTTTGCCCGAATATCTTCAATTTGAACTTCTGCCTCCTGTGAAATTGCGCAATGTTTCCCTATATCGAAAATTTCATCCCCTAGTCTTCCGTCCTGTGGGTCAAAGATATGAGGCTCTGTACTATCAAAAATACAGAAATTCAATTCCGGGATAATGACCATGTCAACTGAGTTTGAATCCAAGCCGCACCAAATAATTTGTGCATCGAGCCCTCTTGCATTTGCTTCGTCTGCTAAACCTTTCATTAAAGAAGATTTACCTGTACCTGGCTTCCCTTTGATCATCAATCTTCTAGATACATTTTTTGTTATGCTATCTACGGTATTTTCGGAACCCCTCGGTGTTAATGTTCCGAGTAAGCGATGGGTGCGCACTCCTGTTTTATTTAAGACGATTGATTGGAAAACATCTGTCTTTAAATTTTCAACCTGATCATTCAATGCCTGCCAGTTCATGCAACTCTGAGTGACTCCTTCCCAATCATCATGGATCTTTTTTGCATTGTTAAGCTTCGAAATACACTTCTCACGCCATGACTCTCGTTCCGTCATTGCATCAGCGAGCTGTTCGCCAACCCTTTCAAGCTGGATTTCTTCTAAGCAATCATAAAATGACATCACCCGATGCTTTGTTCCAAGGAAAACCGGTTCAATCCCCCAACCCGATGACCATACAAATAGTCGATTACATCCTTGAACATACACTGCCTCAACAATATCCTCCAGCAAAGCATGCTTATACCACTCCACCGCAAAGCCTTGCTTTACATAAAAATACCCAAGCTCTTTAAGAAGTTCTGATCCTTTAAACGTCGGTGCACCCTGTAAAATATAAACTAATTCAGCCTCATCCATCATTTCTTTATATAAATGTTTAATTCCTTGCCCAGTCAGTGCGTGTCCATAATAGTAGGTCACATTTCCGTTCAATTTCGATCCCCCTTTATCTTATGCCTTGCATTATATGAAGGAACCTTAAAAAAAATGAAGAGCTATTTTTAATTTTTACACATAAAAGTAGCTTCCTATTTAATAAAATAAGTTCATGCCCATAGAGTGCCGCCAATAAAAGCCTCTCGAATAAATCCATTAAACTAACGAGGTAGTAAAAAAAGGGATACCCAAAATGAAGTCGAATTTTTAAGTTTGGAGGGAGATAACTTACATCTCGCCCATATTTTATGGTAAATGAAAAGCTTGATCATTTTCTATCTATTTTCACCAAAAGTGCCCGATTGCGGAAGTAGCAACCATCTGTTTCACTGTTTGCTACTCTTAGGTTACATCATTCTACCTTGCGATTCTTACAAATTTTTATAAGCTATTGTAAAAATAAAATGACAGGAGTTGAAATCATGGAGTTCTATAAAAAGCTAAAAGAAGAACGCTTAAAGCATAATTTATCACAAGAAGAATTAGCCATTAAATTAAACATTAGCAGACAATCCGTTTCTAAATGGGAGCTTGAAAAAGGTTACCCCAATATTGAAACGCTTATTGCATTAAGTGATTTATTCAATATTAGTATTGACGAATTAATGAAAGGAGACAATTCCTTAAGAGTTACAAGCATCAAAGAAGAAGAGACGAGAGAATTGAAAATGACAGATCGGTTCAAATGGTTATATGTACTGAGTTCAATTTTAGTAGTATTTTGGCTTTTTGTACTTCCCTGGTCCAAACCATCAGGTCTTACATTAAGTATCATTAATCTCATAGCTGTTATTTACTTTGGAATTGTCGTTAGCTACATCAAAAATAACAAGAACAAATTTTTTAATTAAACACGCAATTATGCCTGTGATGCAGGTCAGTTAACATTAGCTGAAGTTTGGAGGGAGATGTATGGTGAAAAAAGTAGGGTCTACTTTTTTTGCTATTGGTATAGTAATGATGTTTATAGGTATGCTTTTTTATTGGGCTATTCAACAAATGAATTTTTAAAGTATCCTTTATATTTAGAATTGATAGTAGGTTATATTTGCTCCTGCCCCTACAATAATCCTTCTGTGCCGAGCAGTTTACCGCTTATCTATGTGACCCTTCTACAAATTATCAATAAAAAAACTACCCAGCATATCATTGGGTAGTAGTGATTGATGCAATCTTTGCTTTTGTCACAGCGACTAAATCATCTAGCTGTAAGTGGATTTGCATACCGATTTTCCCGGCACTTACTATAATATTTCCTTGCTCTTGGGCCGACGAATCGATGACAGTTGGATAAAGCTTCTTCATGCCGATTGGAGAGCATCCGCCTCGCACATAGCCTGTATAGCCAAGTAACTCCTTGACCGGGAGCATGTCGATTTTTTTCTCTCCTACAACCTTTGCAGCTGCTTTTAAATCAAGCTCATCTGCTACAGGAATAACAAATACAAAAAGCTTTTGTGCACTTGCCTTTGCTACTAATGTTTTGAAAACACGAGCAACTGGGTGACCAATTTTTTCAGCAACCGAAATTCCGTCAACTTGGCCGTCACCAGTCTCATATTCAATTACTTCGAATTGTATTTTTTGTTGCTCCAATAATCTTATCGCATTTGTTTTCGCATGCTTTGCTTTTGCCATATCAAAAATCTCCCATCTGTAGCATTAGGCTATCATGGAGATCATGGAGTCATTTCTCGGGCGATAGCCGTCTTTTGCCATTTGAATATGAGTGGCATACTTTTCAGAAGCGTGTTTATATGTTCGCGCCTTGTATGCCTCCGCATAACTCTTACCGAAAATTGTATCTACAAATGGATCCAATTTCAATTCCTTCGAAAAACGTTCTGGTACTTTGACTTCAATATCTTCACGTACAAAAGCTGACTCACTATCATCTACCTCTTGACCATTTAATTGCGCTTGCATATGCTGTATTTGAGCATCTACACGTAAATCCTGTGGTGATGGCTGCACGGGTCCCAGCGCTGTATTCCGCACCCGCTCTAAAATTTGTAACGTTTCCTTGGCATTCGCATCATCTACTATAGGCGCTTCCTCATTTACACGCTCTACCTGTGAATATTGCTTTTGCATTTGCTCATGTGCGAGTACATTTTTCGTCTGTTGCATATCTTGAATGATTGCTTGCTGTTGAGGTGTGACCTCTTTGGACTCCTCTTTTTGTTGCTCAAAGAGTTCTTGGTCTGTATGCCCTAAAAGTAAATTTTCTAGCTCAAGCAATAACGGATTTTTCTTCGGTGGAAAATACAGTGCACTTTTTCGATATGCATCACCAGCTTGTTTTCGCTGTAAAATCTTTTTACGATTATAGTGTGATGATATTCTTTCTTGTTCTATTAAACTAGATAGTTTCATATGATTCACCTCGGCTTTCTTATTTAATATGCAAGTTAAATAATAGATATGATAATTTCCTCTATTAACTTTATCTATTCCTTCAGAATAGTTTCTGTACCCTAATTATCGGAATTTTCTTTACCAAATTCAAGAGCAAATTAATACTAAGCTCCTAAAGAAATATTTCACTTTCAACGAAATAAGTACAAAGACCTAACAAAACCCACAATATTATATTCATTTAGTATTTCAATATTTAATTTCAATAAAATTTATTATCGTTATCACTTTATAAATGGTGTTAATTCACCACTAAAAAAACAGCCCCATAACAAGGACTGTTTCTATCTGTCTTTTTTAGGTTTAATAAGTATACTTTTATAGGCTAAGTAACCAAGCCATGCACCGAGTGTATTTAAAATTAAATCATCAATATCAGCCGACCCAACCGTAAAAATAAACTGGATCGTTTCTACCGCTAGACTAGAGAAAAAGCCTGCCCAAATAACTGTCCGCGCTTTACGAAACTTTTTTGATAATAATGGAAGTAAAAAGCCCATTGGGGTAAATATCAATAAATTGCCTAGTAAATTAATAATAATGATATCCAAATTAAAATACTGAGAGTAATTTATATAGCGAAGAATTGTATCAAAGGGAATAAAATTTGTGGTTAAACGCCAGTCACTATAATCAAACAGCCCTAATTCGTCTAGAGAATATTCGCCATTAAATAAAATAATAATTACATTCACTAGTCGATCAATAACTAGTTTATAAAAAGCTATAACGGAATAAATACAAAAAAATATCCAACCTATTATCTTGATTGGTAAATAATATGTATCTATCAATGAACGATAAGGTAACGGTAGCTTGGCACTACCCTGTATATTATTTTTTGTCATGCCTGTACAACCTACCTCCTGTATCCTCTCATAATTTTAATATGCCTCCCTTCCCCATGCAAGTGGCAAAAATAAGATGGGTGAAGCGTTTTAAAGCATACTAGCATATTAGGAATACTTTCCCCCCTTTACTATACGTTTGTCCAGATTCAATTAGAAAAGAGAAAAAAACAAATTTTAACAAAATACCATCCTTAGCTTTTGGTGATGCAAAAAAAAGCTGCCTCAATTAAACTGAGACAGCATTCTTTCAGACTTTATACTGGATTTACTCCATGTTTACGTTCCGAGAATAATAAATATTTTGACATATACAGCTCTAAACGTGATTCAAGTGCTTTTCGTAAATCATTTGGCTCAATAACATCGTCAATGATGAGCTCTGAAGCTAGACGATAGACATCGATTTCCTCTTGATATTCCTTACGTTTCTCTGCAATAAAGTTCGCTTGCTCCTCTTTTGGAAGTTCAGCGATTTTATTTGCATATACTGCATTGACCGCTGCCTCTGGGCCCATTACAGCAATTTGCGCGTTAGAAAGCGCAATACAGCAGTCTGGCTCAAAAGCAGGACCTGCCATTGCATACAGCCCTGCACCATATGCCTTGCGAACAATGACCGTTAATTTAGGGACTGTTGCCTCGCTCATTGCGAAAATCATTTTCGCACCATGACGTATAATCCCAGCTTTTTCAACTTGCGTACCAATCATAAAGCCTGGTACATCTGCAAGGAAAAGAAGCGGAATATTAAACGCATCACAAAGTGAAATGAACTTTGCTGCTTTATCAGCTGAATCGTGGAACAAAACGCCACCCTTTACGCGCGGTTGATTGGCGATAATTCCAACGGATTGCCCATTAATGCGCCCAAGTCCTGTAATTAATTCTGGAGCGAATAATTTTTTTACTTCACAAAACGAATTTTCATCTATAATACGGTCAATTAGCTTATACATATCAAAAGGAACGTTTTGATTTTTTGGTATTAGCTCTTCAATCGATTTATCGAATGTAGCTGGTGGCTTTGGAGCCTCTACCTTACCGCGCTCTGCATAATTGTTCGGGAAGTAGCTCAAATATTTACGGGCATAGGCAATTGCTTCCTGCTCGGTTTTAGCAAGCACATCTCCACAACCGGAAACGGAACAGTGCATTTTCGCTCCACCCATCGTTTCCAAATCTACCTTCTCACCAATAACCATTTCCGCCATACGTGGGGATCCTAAATACATCGATGCATTGCCCTCTACCATAACTACAATATCGCAGAATGCAGGGATATATGCGCCTCCTGCTGCAGAAGGTCCAAACAGTAAGCATATTTGAGGGATTTTACCTGATAGTTTTACCTGATTATAGAAAATACGTCCTGCTCCTCGTCGGCCAGGAAACATTTCTAATTGATCAGTAATACGTGCACCTGCCGAATCGACTAGATACAGTAATGGGCAATTTAACTTTTCAGCTGTTTCTTGAATACGAATCATTTTTTCTACTGTACGTTTACCCCAAGAGCCAGCTTTAATCGTCGAATCGTTTGCTAATACACAAACGGTACGGCCATGGATTTTACCGATTCCTGTTACAACGCCATCTGCCGGTAAGTCACCAACTAAGCAGTTTGCGTACAAGCCATCCTCTGATTGCAGCCCATCATCTAATAATAATTCGAGTCGTTCACGTACAAATAATTTTCCTTGCTGCGCATTTTTATCGTGATATTTTGGCAGACCGCCTGCTAAAATTTGTTCCTTCATTGTTTTAGTCGTATTTTCTGTCGGTACATTGCTCATAGTTAATTCCTCCTTTTGCCCATTCGGTTACGCCTTAGCATAAATAGTTAATAGTATACCTAGATTTCAGTTCATCATCATAGCTTGGGGTTGATTTCCGTTCCGGCTGGGCGCTTTCCTGGGGGCGTTCGATAAGCCGCTTCGCTTCGCTGCAGGGTCTCATCTGTAACGCTGATCCCCGAGGAGTCGCCCAGCCTCCACTCCAATCAACTTATGGCATTGCATATGTTATAACTAAGTATTATTCCAAACTTCCGATAATGAACCAAAATCTATTAGAAATTCAACCTTGTATGGTTCATCACTATAACGTGGGTTGATTTCCGTTTCGACCAAGAGCTTTCCTGGGCGCGTTCGATGAGCCCCAAGAAGTCACCTAGCCCCACTTTTTGATGATATGCCAATATTTTAAAATCCTACTTTAAAACCTTTCAAAATCTATTATCAGGTCTTTATTTCCCTAAGTATTGCGGTGTTCGTTTTTCTTGGAAAGCAAGTAAGCCCTCTAATCGATCTTCTGTAGGAATCAGAGCATTATATGCAAGTGATTCGATTTTTAAACCCGTAGCTAAATCTACTTCAACTCCTTGATTCATGGCGATTTTCGCCTGTACTAAAGAAAGTGGAGCATTCTTTGCCATTTCGAGTGCAAGCTGCTGAGCCTTTTCTAGTACTTCATGTCCTTCATGAACATACTCCACAATACCGTAGCTTCTCGCTTCCTCTGCATTTAATCGACGTGCTGTATAAATTAATTCCTTCGCTTTTCCAATGCCAATTAGTCGTGGAAGTCGTTGTGTGCCTCCTGCCCCTGGGATGATGCCGAGAGATGTTTCCGTAAGGCCCATCTTTGCATGTGCAGCTGCAAGACGTAAATCACAGGCTAATGCTAGTTCGAGTCCGCCACCAAAAGCAACACCATTTAATACGGCGATAACTGGTTGAGCGAGTGCTTCTACTTTTGCCACTGTTGCACCGATTAATTGCACAATCTGCTTTACTTGTCGGTCTGGCATCCCTTTACGTTCTTTTAAATCTGCTCCTGCGCAAAAAGCTTTTTCCCCTGCCCCCGTTAGTAAAACGACTCGCACTGCCGGATCACCGTTTATGTTGTCGAGTGTCGTGCTCAGTTCTTGGAGTAGTTGTACAGACATTGCATTTGCAGCTTCAGGTCTGGAAAGTGTAATAAGCCCAATGCTACCATCTAATAATTCAAAACGAACGAGTTGCGTCATAATTGGCTCGCACTCCTTTCATTACGGGCAATCGCCATTTGTTTAGAGGCAACGGCCTTCCCTAGTTTCTGTTCAATAAATAGCGCAGCCTCTAGCACTTTATCCAGCTCTACACCCGTTGTAATACCCATTTCATCTAATAAATACAGTAAATCTTCCGTAGCTACATTACCTGATGCTCCTTTGGCATACGGACAGCCGCCAAGTCCACCAAGCGCACTATCAAACTTCGTAATCCCCATTTTTAAAGATTGAACAATATTCGCTAGCGCTGTGCCACGTGTATCATGAAAATGCATCGCGAAATTTTCTGCAGGATATCTTTTTAGCAATTCTTCTAAAAGATTTTCCACCTGTGTCGGTACACCAACACCAATCGTGTCACCGAACGAAATTTCATCGACGCCCATTTCTAATAATTTTTCTGTTACTCGCAAAACCTTTTCTGGTTGTATGTAGCCTTCATACGGGCACCCAATTACCGTTGAGATATAGCCTCGTACGTTTTTATGCGCTGCCTTTGCCCCTACCACAACTTCCTGTAGTATCGGAAATGTTTCATTAATTGTTTTATTAATATTACTTTGATTATGGCTTTCACTTGCTGACATAAATACGCTCACTTCATCTACTTCAGCCTGCAATGCACGTTCTAAGCCCCGCATGTTCGGTACGAGTGCCGCATATGTGATATCTTTTTGGCGTTTAATGGCCTGAAGAACCTCCACTGCATCTGCCAGCTGTGGAATCCACTTCGGATGCACAAAAGAAGTTACCTCAATATAATTCAATCCAGTTTGACTAAGTAAATTTACTAATTGCACTTTATCGGCAGTTGCAAGATGCGTTTTCTCATTTTGCAAACCGTCACGAGGCCCTACTTCCTTTAACGTGACATGCTTTGGTAGCTGCATAAAGAAGCCTCCTTATTCAATTTCTAAAATATCATCATCAACGTTAATGAAATCCCCTTCGTTCGCAATGATTTTTGTGACTACGCCAGCTTCCTCTGCTTCAATAGGAATCTCCATTTTCATCGACTCTAAAATTGCCACATCTTGTCCCGCTGTAACTTTCTCGCCCTCTGCTACAACAATTTTCCATACTGTTCCTGCCATGCTCGCTTTAACTGTTGCCATTGTAATCCCTCCAAATATTATGAATGTACTGATAACGCATTCGCACTAATATTTAAGTGCGAATGCTTTTATCAATTTCGCCTTGGCGTAATTGTCGTTGCTGTCGTTTCGCTTTCGGCGCTTCGCCCTCGCACAGATAAACAATACGTCCAGAGGTTTTATTTTGTCTCTGCTAATTGAGGTAGATAATATTCATCTACAAATTTAGTTGTTGTATAGCCCTTTAAAAATTGTTCATGTGTGACTGTTTTCAGTAGCATTGGAATATTTGTTTGAATTCCTTCTATTTTATACGCTTTAAGTGCCTCAATAAGTCGCTCACACGCAATTGCTCGTGTTTCTCCCCACACAACTAATTTGCTAATCATCGGATCGTAAAAAGGTGTTACCGAAGTGCCAGCCTCTACGCCACATTCATGGCGAATACCTTCACCTGTTGGTAATTCAAAAGCCGTGATTGTACCTGGAGAAGGGAAAAAGGTCGAAGGATCTTCGGCGTAGATGCGTACTTCAATCGCATGCCCTTTTCTTTCTATACTATCGCGCGTAAATGCTAATGGTTGTTTTGCCGCAATCTTTAATTGCTCCTCTACAAGATCTAGTTTCGTAATTTCCTCAGTCACCGGATGTTCAACCTGTAAGCGCGTATTCATCTCTAAGAAATAAAAGTTTTGCTCTGCATCTACTAAATACTCAATCGTTCCAGCATTCACATAGCCAATATGCTGAACTGCCTTGACTGAAGCATCTAGCATACTTTTTCTTGTTTCTTCAGAAATGAAAGGAGATGGTGCTTCCTCAACTACTTTTTGATTTCTGCGTTGAATCGAGCACTCGCGCTCAAATAGCGGTACGACATTGCCATCGTGATCCGCAATAATTTGTACCTCGACGTGATGAGGATTAGCAATAAATCGTTCCATATACATCGTGCCATCACCAAAGAATGACTGTGCACGCTTTTGATTTCCCTCAAAGGCCTTTGCCAATCCCTCTGCATTTTCTACGAGCTGCATTCCGATACCCCCACCGCCAGCAGAGGCTTTTAACATAATCGGATAGCCTAGACGGGAAGCAATTTCAATAGCTTCTGTTACATCTTTCACAGGTTTCTCTACACCTTCAACAATTGGTACACCTGCCGCCTTCATCGTTTTCCGGGCTTCTAATTTACTACCCATCGAAGCAATAACGTCTGCGCTAGGCCCAATAAAAACTAAGCCTGCCTCTGTACAACGTTTAGCAAACTCAGCGTTTTCTGATAATAAGCCATAGCCTGGATGAACAGCTTCAGCACCGCTTTCCTTCGCCACTTCAAGAATACGATCAATATTTAAATAACTTTGTGCAACAGGTGGTTTTCCGATACAAAACGCCTCATCCGCTTCCTTAACATGTAAGCTTTCAGCGTCCGCCTCGGAATACACCGCAACTGTTAGGACATTAAGTCGTTTGCATGTTCTAATAACACGTCTTGCTATCTCTCCACGATTTGCAATTAAAACCTTTTTGAACATAACACCGGCCCCCTTCTTATTTCACTGCTGGAACAAAACTCTCTCGTAATCTATACTTTTGAACTTTTCCTGATGCAGTCATCGGATAGTCGTCGATAAAGAAAATATGTCGTGGTATTTTATGTCTAGATATTTTATCCCGACAATAATCACGAATTTCTTCCTCTGTTGCCTGCTCTCCTTCACGCAAAATGATCCAAGCTGCCGCTTCCTCTCCATAAACAGGATCAGGAACACCAGCGACCTGTACATCTGCAATTTTCGGGTGTGTGTAAAGGAATTCTTCAATTTCTCGAGGAGATATATTTTCACCACCGCGAATAATCATATCTTTTAAACGCCCTGTTACACGTACATAGCCCGCCTCATCCATTGTCGCCAAATCCCCGGTATGCAGCCAACCAGCCCCATCAATTGCAAGAAGTGTTTCTTCTTGGTTTTTATAGTAACCTTTCATGACATGGTAGCCTCTCGTACATAGTTCCCCTTGCTCATTTGGCGCAGCTTCTTCGTCTGTACCAGGAACGACGATTTTAACTTCCAGATTCGGTAATGCACGACCAACGGTTTCTACCTTTAACAATAGCGGGTCATCTGCTCTCGTTTGCGTAATAACAGGTGAGGCTTCTGTTTGTCCGTAACAGATAGTTACATCCTTCATTCCCATTTTGTCGATCACGGCTTTCATCACCTCAATAGGACAATTAGAGCCTGCCATTACTCCAGTGCGTAACGTTGATAGATCCAAAGACGAAAAATTCGGTAAATTAAGCTCGCTAATAAACATCGTTGGTACACCATGTAACGCTGTACATTTCTCTTTTTCAACTGTTTGTAGCACTTCAGTAGCTGAAAATTCCTGCACTGGTACCATCGTCCCGCCACTAGTCGTAATGGCTAATGTTCCAATTACACAGCCAAAGCAATGGAAGAATGGGACAGGTATGCATAAACGATCTTCGAAAGTTAAATCCATACATTCTGCAATATTAATCGCATTATTGACTAAGTTATAATGCGTTAACATAACACCTTTCGGAAAACCTGTTGTTCCCGAAGTATATTGAACATTAATAACATCATCATAATGAAGCTCTTGCTGTCTTTTATCTAATTGCGCCTCTGTTATTTGCGCTGCAGCCGATAACACATCAGCCCAGTTTAGCACTCCAGGGTATTTTGTCTCGCCAATTAAAATAACATTTTTCAATAAAGGCAGTCGCTTTGATTGCAAATTACCCGGTTCACAATGTTCAAGCTCTGGACATAACTCTTGCAGTGTATTCATAAAAGAATGGTCTCGATAATTTTCAATTAAAATAATCGTTTTTGCATCGGATTGCTTCAATAAATATTCCAACTCGCTTGAGCGATAATTAGTGTTGACAGTGACGATCGGAGCACCCATTTTACCTGTACCAAATTGCAACTGTACCCATTCCGGGACATTGGTCGTCCATACTGCAATATGCTCGCCCTTCTCTATTCCAAGAGCCATTAACCCTCTAGCTACTAAACGACTTTGCCGATTGAGTTCCTCGTAGGTCATCCGTAAATCCCTGTCTGCATACACTAATGCTTCCCGTTGTGGATACTTTTCCGATTGTTCATCTAGCAATTGACCAATAGTTTGATACACAAGTTCCGCCATGAAAATCCTCCTTTTAGCTACCTAAGATGATTAACAGCCTATTAAACGAGAAATAACGAGACGTTGAATTTCAGACGTTCCTTCACCGATTTCCATTAACTTAATATCACGCAGATGACGCTCTACGTCGTATTCTTTCATATAGCCTGAACCGCCGTGAATTTGAATGGCTTGATTACAAGTTCGGAAGCCCATTTCAGAAGCAAATAATTTTGCCATTGCCGCTTCCTTCCCGAATGGTTTCTTTTGATCTTTAAGCCATGCCGCCTTATGTACTAACGTACGTGCAAGCTCTATCTCCATTGCCATATCGGCCAATTTAAACTGTATTGCCTGAAGTTTTGAAATTGGTGCACCAAATTGTTCACGTTCTTTTGCGTATTTTAATGATTTCTCATAAGCTGCCTGTGCAATTCCTACAGATAATGCTGCAATGGAAATACGTCCGCCGTCTAAAGTATTTAAAAATTGGCTAAATCCGTGTTTTTCATCCCCTAAAAGATTAGCCCTTGGTACACGAACATTTTGCAAAATAATCTCACATGTATTGGAGCCACGTACGCCCATTTTGTCGTAATTGCAGTTGATCGTTACGCCAGGAGTATTAGTTGGTACAATGATAGCTGAGATGATTTTTTTACCATCCTCACGTTTACCTGTCACTGCCGTCACAATAATTTGACGTGCATGGCCAGCATTTGTGATCCAGCATTTTTCACCATTAATGATGTAATCATCACCATCAATTACGGCTGTTGTACGTGTCCCACCAGCATCTGAACCAGCATTGGGCTCTGTTAGACCAAACGAACCTAATGTTTCTCCCTTCGCTAATGGAATAAGCCATTCTTGCTTTTGCTCCTCTGTACCGAAATTATAAATAGGCGAAGCACCTAAGCTAACTGCTGCTGCATAGCTTAATCCTGTGCCACCACACGCACGACCGATTTCTTCAACAGCAAGTGCGTAGGAAACAGTATCTCCGCCTGAACCACCATACTCTTCAGGAAATGGAATACCTAATAAGCCTAGCTCTGCCATCTTTTTAAAGCTCTCTATTCTCATCGTCGATGTCTCGTCAACCTCACGAGCATACGGTTTAATTTCATTTTCAGCAAAATCACGCACCATGTCTCGAATCATTGCTTGCTCTTTCGTTAGTTCAAAGTTCATCCCCAGTCCCCCTAATGTTTAATGTGCCATAGCGGATTTCGTTCAGATGACAGTTGCAAAAAATCAATTATACCTCGGCATAATAGCGTCCGGAATCGGCGGGAGGCTTTGGGCCAACGTGATGTTGGTCACTCAGTCGTTGCCACAGGACATGACGGTTTTAGACTGAGTTCCTCTATTTCAATGGGTGTTTAAACACCCATTGAAATAAGTTAATACCGACTAGTCGGTTTGTTTTAACTATTAATAAAACCAGTTTTTGCTTCTGGCTTCTCTTTGACCATAAATTGAACTGCTTCTTCCACTGCTTGTTCAGTGACAATCGCACGCAATACCATATCCGTAAAGACCTCTGTAATTTCCTCCATTGTTAATGGACCAGATTGCTTAAACCATTTGTATGTCCAGTTAATCATCCCAACAATAGCCATCGTTACAATAGTACAAGGTAGTTCTGTACGAAAATCCTTTGTTTGTTGGCCTTCCTCTATGACTTTTTGTAAAATATCCCGATATTGATCTCGTTTTTTATGAATAATTTCATTATAATCCCCTGGCAATGAACGGCTTTCCTCATAAAAAACAGTAATATGTGCTTGATACACATCAAATACTTGAGTCAGTGTTTGCAGCATTGCACATAAACGTGTAATCGGTGTATCGTATTTGTCATATGCCTCCTGTGATTGTTTAATAACATAGGAAATAAATACATCGTGAATTTCATACAACAACTCATCTTTCGATTTAAAATTATGATAAAATCCACCCTTTGATGCACCAATATATTCAACAATGCGATCAACAGTGACATTGTGATAGCCATCTTGCTGAAATAGCACTACAGAAGCGTCAACAATGCGTTGTTTTAACGTTTTCTTTACCATAGGCATCTATCATCCTTCTTATAACTCTTTACTCCATCACTCTTTATAATTAGAAAAAGTTTGGGTCATCACCATAATGTGTGGTTGATTTCCGTTCCGGCTGGATGCTTTGTTGCTGCCGCTTCGCTTTCGCACAGAAAAAACATTTGTAGCTGACGCTTCGCTTTCGCTACAGAAAACATTTGTTGCTGACGCTTCGCTTTCGCACAGAGCAAAGCTTCCTGGGGGCGTCCGATGAGCCGCTTCACTCGCGATGCTCGCTCCAGGGTCTCATCTGTGACGCTGATCCCCGAGGAGTCGCCCAACCTCCACTCCAATCAACTTACGCATATGGTATATGTTTTAGCAAAATGCCATCCCATCTATCGGCGGAGAAACCTGACTTTTCTTAATTATAAAAAAACTATGACACCATTAATATAGCATTTACAAAAATTAGTGTCTAGCATCGATGTAGATTTTATTTTAAATTACGAGAATTTATTTCACATAAAGCAGAATTTTTAAAATCTATACAAATCGATTTCGCCTTGGTGTAATTGGCCGCTGTCGCTTTGCTTTCGCTACAAGAGAGATTTGTAACTGCCGTTTCACTTACGTTACATAAAACATTTGCTGAATGAAGATAAACAAACATACAATTACTGTATGATTTTCAACTTGTTTTCATTACTAAGATCCAAAAAAATTCCCTAGCGCTATATAAAAACACTAGAGAATCTCAAAAATATAGTTATGAAGCTTTTGGTATTTTACGTAGCCACGAGATGATAATAGCAATGATTAGTGCAAAGCCTAAATACCCCATTGTTGAATATACCTTTCCAACTAATGTCGTGAACCCTACTAAACTCGCGACAAAGCCTATTAAGCCTATTACCACAATACCCAATTTAAAGCTTTTATGGTCAGGCGCTATAAAACGTACTGTAAATGCATAAAGCATTCCTACAGCTGTATTGTACATCATACCTAATAGAGCAATAGACATTAAAATACCTACTACAGGATGAATTTGTTTTGCTAGCTCTAATGTTGGCATTGCCGTCCCACCAACTACATCCATTTTAACGAACAAAGCAATATTAATAAGTATGATTAAAACACCGAGCATTACGCCACCAAGAAGACCACCTAAACCAGCAATCTTGCGCTCTTTTACCGTTCCCCCCATAACAATTAACATCGCAGTACCAGCAGCTATGTTATAAGATACATAGAGAAGTGCGCCCAATATCCAATTAGAAGACGCCGATGTTTGCTCCTGCGCTAACACATTCTGTTCGGCAATTGTTAAGTCCATCGTGAAAATAGAATAAATTAATATAATAAAAACGATTCCCATTAAATATGGCGTCACTAAAGCTATTATATTAATAATGTTTTTTACATTTAATAGCAATGTTAAAATCGTAATGATTACCATAAAAATACTACCAATCATCGGATTTATATTAAACATTTGCTCGAATGTAGACCCCGAACCAGCAAACATAACAACCGCAACGCCAAATAAGAAGAATGTAATGACAATATCTAATAGTACCCCAACATACCGTCCACCAATTTGATAGATAACCTCTTTATGAGAGGTCGTTTGTGAATCCGCTCCTAATTGTGCTAGACTCATCCCTAAAAAGGCAAATGCAATTGTTGCGACAATTCCCCCTGCTATACCGTAAAGACCAAAGCTCGTAAAATATTGCATAATTTCTTGTCCTGATGCAAAGCCAGCACCAACGATTAATCCTACAAATGCCCCACCTATCTGCCAACTTTTTTTCATAGACCACCTGCTTATCTATTTTTTAAAATCCATAAGACGGTTGATTCCTCGTAGGAGTCATCGCCTTATGATTTAAGTTCTATCCATAAGTTTTCTAAGATCGCATTATTTATATATTTTCTGTGCTACTGTGAATAAATCGATTGTCTCCCTACTCACTTCATAGCCGATTCCTGCTTTTTGAGGAACTTCAATATAACCGTCCTTCACTACAACTTCTGGGTTGATGATATCTTTTTCCCAATAACGGTTTGAGCCTGCAGTATCTCCAGGTAAAATGAAATTCGATAATGTAGTTAATGCCACATTATGTGCACGACCAATACCAGACTCTAGCATGCCTCCACACCAAACTGGAATGTTATTTGCCTCACAATAATCATGTATTTTCTTCGCTTCTGTTAAGCCACCAACACGACCAATTTTAATGTTAATAATTTTAGTACCGCCTAACTCAATAGCTTTACGTGCATCTTCTAAAGAATGGATACTTTCGTCTAAGCAGATTGGCGTATCGATTAATTTTTGTAATGCTGCGTGGTCAATGATGTCATCCGACGCCAATGGCTGTTCGATCATCGTTAAATTAAAAGCATCTAGCTGCTTGAGCGTCTCAGCATCTTCGAGACGATAAGCTGAGTTCGCATCTGCCATAAACGCCACATCAGGGAACGTTTCACGTAATGTACGCATGACCTCTACATCCCAGCATGGCTTAATTTTGATTTTCATTCGTTTATAGCCTTCATTCACAAAGCCATCTACTAACGCAATTAGGTCCTCGATTGTTTTTTGAATACCGATACTGATCCCTACTTCAATGTTATCCTTTTTACCACCAAGTGCGGCCGCCAGTGATTGATTCGTCTGTTGGGCGTAAATATCCCAAATAGCACCTTCAATCGTTGATTTCGCCATATTATTTTTGCGAATTGGTTTAAATAGCTCATTGACCTCATCCGGATGCTGAAGCTCTTTATTTAAAATAAGAGGGATTAAAAAATCCTCTAGCATATGCCAGTTCGTTTGCAATGTTTCCTCGTTGTACCAAGGAGAATGGAATGCAACAGATTCTCCCCAACCGATTGTTCCTGCCTCATCCTTGGCCTCTAAAACTAAAAAATCTTTATCCTCGAATGTGCCAAAGCTAGTTGTAAATGGTTCTTTTAATTTCATTTTTAAATGTCTAATGGAAATTTCCATAATTTTCATATTGGTTTACCCCTTCCAGATCTAAAGTTTCTAATTTTACTAGGACATACTCGTTGTAATATTCTTGTTGCTGCAATTGAACTGCCGCATAGCCTTGTGCAAATAAGCGTTGTAATAAATATCTCGTTTTGAAACGCCAGTCCAATGCTAATGCTGGATCTTGTAGCTTCAATGCTTGAAAATCCTTTGGTACAGGCAATGTATATGAGTTTTCCTTACATTTTAAATTTTCAGATATATTTAAACATAGAAATCCTTGTTCATTTAATACACAGCTAGCCACTGGTATGGCATCCGTCGTATCTATTGAAAGATTTTTACTTACGTAATTAGAGGTTATATGCCAACACACCTCAAAACGGTCTGAAGGTAGTCCCTTATTTAAGCCATCCTGCATTTCACCGTAGCAGTTTTCTATATACGTATTACAAATACCATTTAATTTGGACAGATTGAGAAAACCATTTCGAGTTTCCAGCGGATCAAACGTCCACACCATTAAATCGTAGCCCCTCTCAATAGCAATAGCTTGCTGGGCATATTTTAATTGTTCACCTATTCCTTGGGAGCGGAAATTTTCGTCTATCCCTAACATATGGGAACATAAATAGCTTTTGCCCTCTCGAAACCCCGAAAAGCCATAGCTAAAGCCAACTAATTGATCACCATCATAGGCACCAACAACGATACCGCCATTTTTCACAGCTGTTAAAGTTTGATGAATGGGAATTGAAGGCATGCCCCAAACGTTATATTCCAATTGTTGAACTTGCTCCAGCTGTTCGATTGTCTTTATTTCCCTTATGTTAATCATTGCTATCGCTCCTTTCTTAATGGCCCTCAGTTAAGGTCTATAAAGCTCGTAAAATAGCTCTCGTGATAATGTTCACGCCGGTAATAAGCCGCTCTCGATTAAAGGTCATGTTCGGATGATGTAATCCTGGTATTACACCACAGCCTAAGCCTAGCATTGTTGCTTTCAGGTTCGGACGTTCATACGTATAAAAATGAAAATCCTCTCCTCCAGGAGTGACGACTGATGAAGCACATGCTTTTTCACCAACTACGTCAACTATCGCTGCTTTCATATGTTGTAATGCCTCATCATTCACTAATGCTGCAACAATATGTGCATCTACATGTAAGGAAATTTTTGCACCATACATCACTTCTATCGATGCTTTTACACGTTCAATACCATCCGTGAGAGTTTGCATTACTTCATTTGTTTGTGCTCGTGCATCGATGCTAAATGTTGCTTTCCCCGGAATAATATTCGTCGAGGTTCCTCCTGCATTAAATTGTGTCATTTTGACTGAAGCAGAGACATTGGGGTCTGTCCAGAGCTTTTGTAAACCTTCGACAAATGCAGCCCCTACTTCAATTGCATTAATGCCGAGTTCAGGTCGTGCGCCATGAGCCTCTTCCCCAAGAATTGTCCCAGTAAAAAGCTTTGCAGCACCGTGGTACAATGCTGGAGCATACGTCCCGTCCCTTAATTCTTTTAACGGACGAACATGGACACCAAATAAGTATTCTAAATGATCGATAAGCCCCTTCTCGACGAATGTGCGAGCGCCCTGTGCCTTTTCTTCAGCAGGCTGAAAAAGAATACGTACTGCGCCTGGGAGTAAATGCTCCATATCCTTTAACACGAGTGCCGTCCCAATAGCCATCGTCATGTGACCGTCATGGCCACAAGAATGATTAGCCTTAAATTCACCATCTACTTCCTGCCATAGAGCATCAATATCCGTACGAAATCCGACTCTCGGTATTCCTTCACCAATATCTACATACAATCCCGTCATATCCTCAAACAATTGAGGCTCCATCTGTGCCTCCTTCAATAAACCGGCGATGTATTGCGTTGTCTTCTTTTCTTGCCAGCTAATTTCCGGATGCTCATGTAAATATGTAAAAATATCAGCCAATCTCGGCTGTAAGTTTTGTAAAATTTGATTCATTGTATTCAACTCCATCGATTTGCTAAAAAGCTATGTTGGAAATCATCATATTTTACGCGTTGATTTTCATAATAGTCGTGATTTTGTGTAGTCATACCTGCAATTAGTGTATTTAAAAATGAAATCAGTGCTGGCATTGCATCAATCGTAGACATTTCTTGTTGTTCATTCACTAAGGTAATCGTCGCATATTGCGTGATAGGTGCAATTTTAGAATCTGTAATACCAATAATCTCGCAATTTTTTTCTTGAATTTCGGCTGCAAATTGAATCGGTTCTTTAAAATAACGATGAAACGATAAAATAATGACCACACTATCCTCATCAATTTCTTGTAAAGCTCTAATGATTTCACTAGTTTCAAAATCTAAAAGCACTACGTTAGGACGTAGTATATTTAACGTAAAACACAACCATTGTGCCGCTAAATGGGAGGACCCATTCCCGACAATATAAATTTTTTTCTTCGTATGCAGCAGAATGGAAGCACGATTAAAATCTTCCTCGTTGATGTTCTTCGCAACATTTAAAATACTCGCTGCATCCTTTTCCATCGTTTTTTCATAAAAACGCGGGGTCTCAAAAAGTGCCTGCTTTGATTGCAAATAATTGTGTAAGCTACTAGTATTTCCTTCATTGAATAACTGCATCGTAATCTCACGCTGCAGCTCAGCATAACCCGATAATCCGATAGCGTAGCAAAAGCGGATAACCGTCGTTTCACTTACCCCTGCCTTCTCCCCCACATATGCGGCTGAATGAACACCAACAGTCTGCAAATTTTTGAGGATGAAGATCGCTACCTTTTGCTGACTCTTTGAAAGCTCCTGATATTTATGTTGAATGACTTGTTGAATTGTTTGATTATCCATCAAAGAAGTTCATCCTTCTCATTTTATTTTTTGAAGCTCAAACTGCATTTTCATGTTACATACAGTAGCATACTTATTTTCTTAACTCAATATATTTTCTGAAATTTCTGTTTATATTTAAAAAATAAAAATTTTGCAAGAACAAAGAACCATTCTGTGGCACCGGTTTCAATCTACGAAATGAACAACAAAGGTAGCTCATCTCCAAAAGTTGAATCATGTGAATAAGTTGATTGGAGTGGATACTGGGCGATTCCTTGGGATCAGCAAGAGAAACGAAGGCTAAAAGCATCACGTCCTGTGATAACGCCTTCGTGACCAACATCGTGTTGGCAAGGAAGTTTAAGGGTTATACATACTTCAGCTATTACTAACTATGTTACTATTAACAGTACAAGATAGTAAAAGGAGTTCAAAATATGGCGAAAAGTTTAGTTTTAGCAGAAAAACCTTCAGTGGCACGCGATATTGCAAATGTACTGAAATGTAACAAAAAGGGTAATGGATTCTTAGAAGGTGACAAATATATCGTCACATGGGCGCTGGGTCATTTAGTAACACTTGCCGACCCAGAAAGCTATGATGAGAAATATAAAAAGTGGGACTTAGCAGATTTACCGATGCTACCAGAACGTTTAAAACTCACAACGATTAAGCAAACAAGTAAACAATATAATGCTGTTAAATCACAACTAATACGTGGTGATGTAAATGAAATCATAATAGCAACCGATGCTGGACGTGAAGGTGAGCTAGTAGCACGCTGGATTATTGAGCGTGCTAAAGTAAATAAACCAATTAAGCGCTTGTGGATTTCTTCTGTAACGGATAAAGCAATCAAAGAAGGCTTTGCAAATTTAAAACCAGGTAAAGCATATGAAAACCTTTATTTTTCAGCTATAGCGCGTTCTGAAGCTGACTGGTATATCGGACTTAATGCGACTAGAGCGTTAACGACTAAACATAATGCACAGCTAAATTGTGGACGCGTTCAAACACCAGTTGTAGCAATGGTAGCAGCACGCGAAGATGAAATTAAGAATTTCAAAGCGCAAACATATTATGGTATTGAAGCAAAAACATCGGAATTAAAATTAACATGGCAAGATGCAAACGGTAATTCTCGTAGCTTTAATAAAGAGAAAGTCGATGCCATTGTAAATACTTTAGATAGGCAAAATGCAAAAGTAATTGAGAT
Organism: Lysinibacillus sp. NPDC086135; assembly: GCF_044746345.1. NCBI lineage: Bacteria > Bacillati > Bacillota > Bacilli > Caryophanales > Bacillaceae > Lysinibacillus > Lysinibacillus sp. NPDC086135. Next base: position 48,082 of record NZ_JBIVCA010000024.1, read on the forward strand.
AGAACGTAAACCGAAGAAATCTTTTTCTCCAGGTCTATACGATTTGACTGAATTACAACGAGATGCCAATAAAATGTTTGGCTACTCAGCGAAAGAAACATTAAATATTATGCAAAAGTTATACGAGTCGCATAAGGTGCTTACTTATCCTCGTACAGATTCACGCTATTTATCTTCTGACATCGTTAGCACGCTTCCAGAAAGATTAAAGGCATGTGGTGTAGGAGAATATCGTTCTTTAGCAAATAAGGTGCTTACAAAGTCTATTAAAGCGAATAAATCGTTTGTAGATGACAGTAAAGTATCAGATCACCATGCAATTATTCCAACAGAGGAATATGTTAACTTTGCAAACTTTAACGATAAAGAGCGAAAAATTTATGATTTAGTTGTAAAACGTTTCTTAGCCGTTCTATTCCCAGTACATGAATTTGAGCAATTAACAGTGCAAGCTAAAATCGGCAATGAAAAATTTATCGCACGTGGTAAAACGGTAATTACTGCTGGTTGGAAAGAAGTTTATTCAAATCGTTTTGAGGATGAGGAAACGAACGAAGATGTAAAAGAGCAATTACTTCCTCGTCTAGAAAAAGGACAGGAGTTAAAGGTGAATTTAATTTCACAAACTTCTGGCCAAACAAAGCCACCTGCTAGATTTAACGAAGCTACTCTTTTATCAGCAATGGAGAACCCTACAAAATATTTGAACACGCAAGATAAACAGCTTGCAGATACATTAAAATCAACGGGTGGACTAGGTACAGTAGCAACGCGCGCTGATATTATTGATAAATTATTTAATTCATTCTTACTTGAAAAACGTGGGAAGGATATTCATATCACGTCTAAAGGTAGTCAGTTACTGGATTTAGTTCCGAACGAATTAAAGTCACCTGAGACAACAGCTGAATGGGAGCAAAAATTAGAGTTAATTGCCAAAGGAAAGTTAAAGAAAGAAACGTTTATCAATGAAATGAAGCAGCATACGAAAGAAATCGTAGCGGATATTAAAAATAGTGATAAGAAATTCAAGCACGACAATATCTCAACAAAGACTTGTCCCGATTGCGGTAAACCGATGCTTGAAGTGAACGGTAAAAAAGGCAAAATGCTTGTGTGCCAAGACCGTGAATGTGGTCACCGTAAAAACGTAGCACGTGTCACGAATGCCCGTTGTCCACAATGTAAGAAAAAGCTGGAGCTACGTGGTGAAGGCGATGGACAAATTTTTGTATGTAAATGCGGTCATCGTGAAAAATTATCTGCTTTTGAAGCACGCCGTAAAAAAGAAGGAAGCGGTAAAGTGGATAAACGTAGTGTACAGAAGTATATGAAGCAACAAGAAAAAGAGGCGGAGCCGATTAATAATGCATTTGCGGATTTATTAAAAGGTATGAAATTTGATTAATTTTAAAACAAAGTATAAAGAGGTCCCGCATTAGCGAGGCCTCTTTTAATCTTCATGGTTCATTTTGATCAGCATATTGATTTAAGCCACGTTTTTCTAGTTCTTTAACAAATATTGACCGTAGAGGCACATTACTCATATAAGGTTTTGGTCCAGTAGATAGTCCATCTCCTAGTACTGTTGATGCTCCACACCAGCAATTAGTAAGGCCTACAAGTAAATAAATCTTCGTAAACGTTAATATAGACTAGTGTCTAACTTGGGGAAATGATACGTACTATGAATGTGACAGTACCCCCTGCTCAAATAAAAGTTTACCCTCGCTAATACCAATAATCGTTACCCCTCCGTTAAATAAAATCAAAGTGTGTATTTAATTAATATCAACAGAAATTTAATAGACAAAATAAATTATATTGTGTAATTATATTGTTTATCGGATTAATTAATTTAAAAAAATCACGTATTTTGCATGAATAGCAATATGCGTGATTTTTTTATTATTTAAATTTCATATTATCAATTTATGTATGTTTAAACATTTAGAACATCTTTAATTTCATTGGTATGTAAGGAAATATAATATATTCAAAGAATCATTTGATTGATTATTAACTACCAATTAAGTCCCAAATAGAACTGATAATAGTTCCGACATTTACTGTAAAGACCTTTATTCCTAGCAACATCGTCATCTCCTCCTTTCATCTTACTATATATATTATTGGTTTTTTATACATTTTTTGTTAAAATGTAAACAAAAGTTAACATCTTAAAGTTGGAGGAAGTAGTACAAATGAAAATTGGAGAATTAATTAGAGAGTTACGGCTACAAAAAAACGTCCGTTCTAATGTTCTATACAAAAATTTACTGAGTAGACCAGCCATAGTAAAATTTGAACGAGGAGAAAGCGATACGACAGCAGAAAAATTTTTAAAAATGTTAGATTACTTAAATATCACGCTAGAAGAATTTAGTATCATATACAATGATGAGGAAAATAAGGACTTAGATTATACGAGGAAGTATGTTGAAGCTTTCTATAACCAAGATGTAGATGCTTTATACTTAATTGTTGAACAAGTTGAAAATGAATATAAATTAACGCACAACCTAAAGTTTTTACATTTTCGATCCTTGATATTGTTGTTGGTTGATGATCTTCTAGGAACAAAAGAACATACTAAAGAAATAGAATTACTCCAAAAATACTTAATGAATTGTGAAAGCTGGGGTTATTATGAAATCACTTTGTTTGCAAATAGTTTAAGTTTTTACTCAATAGAATTAATTGATCTTGTTTATGATCGTACAAAAAAAACATTACAGCGCTATCAAAATCTTACGAGATACCGTAATGAAATTGCTTTAATAATTTTCAATATTTTAGAAAAAAAAATTACGTGTAAGGATATAGATGGGGCTAAAAAATACCTTGCTGAATTAGAGAAAGTAAAAGTAAGTGTTATAGATAATATGTACATGCAAACAATGATTAAATTTTTCTCTGCATTAATCTCTCTTATAGATGGAGATACGTCAAAGAACAAAACAATACTGGAAATTATAAATGTATTTACTTTACTGGAACTAAAGCTTAAATCCACACAATGCCTTGAGCTTTATGAAAAAGTACAGGAAATTTATAATTTAAAATTCAAAGAGGACACCTATTCTCAATAAGGTTCCCTCTATCTTGCCTTGTTTCTTTGTCTCCTAAAAAGGGCATACAATATCCCATTAAGTAATAAAGGCTATATTTTAGGCATTTGAGAAAGCGTCGATATTTCGACTTGATATTATAACTTATGAGTCAAACTTTTTCTCCTGTTTTTAGGAAAGTCCATTTACTCAATACATATTACATCTTGACTAGGTTCGTTTTCACCCGAAAGCACTTCTTTAAAATTGTACCATCCCTATAAACTTTCACTTAGTATGCCAGCAATTCTTGATCATAAACCTATGTGTAAGAAGAGTAGCATTTTTAAATATCTTCTTTCAACAATTTGATATATAGAGACAATTATGGGAATTAGAGAAATCTTTTAACCATAATTTCTTTGCGTAATCGTAAAGTCAGATTGTATGACAGTTACTTAGACAAGGATTCTTATAATTCCTGATGAAGGAGTTTCGAGCAAGCTGTACTATACTCTTGTTTATAACCCGTTAAAAGTTCCTATTTTGATTCATCAGCTACTTTATATTTTGATAAATATTCTGACAGAACTTCATGGGTGTCATTTTCGGAATCTACGGTAAAGGCAACTATCTTATAATCTTGAATATTTAGTAAACCTTGGACTTCAGCCATATTACATGACATAGGCGGACAAACTGTGTTACAGTTCGTAAAAACAAATATATCCAACTAGGTTTCCCCTTTTAAATTTTCTAACGCTACACTTTCATTATTTTGATTAAAATAGATGCAATCATCTACTAGTTAAATTGATAATTACTACACTCTGACAAAACTATAACAACTCTATTAAACAAATAGGTTTTTTATCTTCAATATCTTTCCCTCCAATAACAACGTTTATTGGTATTTCCTCCTTCCCTTCTTTAAAGAAGATTTCAATTTCAATTAAAATTCCCAGGATCAAGTATCATTTATAATTTCAGACTGTATTCCCTCAAAATATATCAAGTTAACAATTGTTTACATTTTTAATAAATTAAAGGATATGCATTTATTATTAATTTGTAAGTAATTCAAAACCTCTAAAGTTCCAAATACATACAGTTTATTTGTACATTAAGAATTCAAGTTTTAGTTGAGGTGGTTGAAGTACTTATACAAATATCATAAAAGGAGTAGTTAGAAATGAAAAAAATTTTTGCGACACTATTGACTGTTACAGCTTTACTTTCTCCAACAGCTTTTAGCACTCAAGAAGCCCTAGCAGCTGCGCCGTATAAAGATAGTGTTACTTTGACAACGGGTTTACCAAGCATTTCGACAGTACGTGTAAAAAATAATGGTGTTTTGGCATACAATGTTGTAAATACAGGCTTTCAAAAAGTGAGCTTCCAAATTTTTGATAATGGTGAACCACTTTTTCCTGAACGTAGATATCTAGATCCAGGCAAAAGAGATGCTACATCATTAGGTGGAGTGTCGCCAAATAGGGAATATTCACTACGTATCTATTGTGAAAGTAGTACAGGTAAAGGATGTACTGCTGGTGCATCACTTAATGGTAACCCTTAAGAATAAATAAATTCTTTTATCAAGTATAGAAAAATTCCACTTACTAGCAGATTTTATGAGCTCGTCTCTATGAAACAGCGAGATATACAGTTCATTTGTCTATTAGAAATTCAAGTGTTAGTTGGTGGATAATTGAAATACTTATAGAATCGGAAAAGGAGTAATTTGAAATGAAAAAATTATTAGCAACACTATTGACAGCTACAGCTTTACTTTCTCCAATAGCTTTTGACAATCAAAAAGCCCTAGCAGCCGCGCCGTATAAAGATAGCGTTACTTTGACAACGGGTTTACCAAGTATTTCGACAGTACGTGTAAAAAATAATGGTCTATTGCAATACAATGTTGTAAATACAGGCCGAGAAAAAGTAAGTTTCCGAATTTTCGAAAATGGTGAACCACTTGCAGGATATATTTATCTAAATCCAGGTGAAAGAAATACTTCAACATTAGGTGGAGTGTCGTCAAGTAAGGAATATTCACTACGTGTATATTGTGAAAGTAGTTCAGGTACAGGATGCACTGCTGGCGCTTCGCTTAATGGTAACTAACACTTACTAAAAGAAGTTAAAAGCAGAAATTATTTAGAGCCCTCTACTTAGTCACCTTAATAGTCATTATCGATCAATATAAAGAGCAAATTCACCTTAATTGTGAATTTGCTCTTTTTCTATGCTTCAAATAAAAATATCGAAAATTGACTGCATACTCAAACTCTTAAAACATATGTTGAGTTAACAGAATGTTCACAAATTAGAAAGGGGATGAATGAATGGATGCTCAAACTTTCAGACCTCGGAATGTGATTTTTATGACAATTGTTGTTTTTGTATCGATGTTAATTGGTTACGGTATATATATTAATTTTATTGATGTTCCTTTTCCATGACAGCCTTATTTCTTTAACTGACTTAACAAGAACTTTCGGTTGTCTAGTATGCGCTGATCTTTTGGCTTAAATTTACGTGCTTCTTCATTATGCTGATATGCATTTTCATAGAGACGCAAGCGATTGTATAACAAGCTTAGCTGTAAATGTGGAAGCCATGTGGAATAAGCGTGCTTGTGTATAGCCATTGTCTGCTCTATAGGTTGCTGTAATGCTTGTGAATACCAGTAAATAGCTTCTTTATTTTTCGATTGCTCCATAAAAAAATGACCGATTCGACAGCATGTTTCTGGTCTTGGTCGATCATATAATAATGACTGTATAATAGTTTGTGTTGCTTGTTTTGAATCATGTAGCTGTTGGTAGCAATCCGCTAAGTTTAAGCAAGCTTGAATTTGATCATCAGCAGAGCCTTTTGTGGAATCTAGGAAAATATTATAATGATTGATTGCTTCTAAAAATCGCTGGTGAAATTTAAGCTCATTTGCGTAATGAAAAGTTTCTCTAGCTGAAAATGGGTGCCCTTCTTTCTTTAAACGCTCATAAATAGTAATATTGCGATGGATATCACTTTTTCTTGGTAAATGTGTGATTGCTATATCGCTATGAAAGAGCTGGCCTGTTACATCTAAATATTCATGGACGGCGCCCTGCCACTGAAAATTATGCGCACGTTTTACGAGACGAAATCTTTTTTCACTTGATTCTACATAGCCATCAGCATCCAGCGTTACATAATAATCCATGGAAACAGCATCGACATTAGGATGAAAAAGAGATTGTTTAAGTTGTAGGAACTTTTGCTGATGTTCTGTTGTGATCACGTCATCAGCATCCAGCCATAAAATAAAATCTTTCGTCGCTTGTTGAAAAGAAAAGTTACGAGCTTTGGCAAAGTCATCGCACCAGGTAAAGTCGAAAATTCGTGAGGTATAGTTCCGGACGATATTTTTTGTACGATCAGTTGAGCCTGTATCAATAATATTGATTTCATCCACTAAATGTTGAACGGAGTCTAGGCATCTTTCAATAGTACATTCTTCATTTTTAACAATCATACATAAACTAATCGTAAACATCGGTCCCCTCCTTTTTTTGTAATAATATATGCAAGCTTAAAAATTTAACGAGGCTATTTACCATTTTATCTCCTAACTTTTTGTTTTTATCGCCCAACTTTTATAATTTATCACCCAACTCTTCCATCAAAAAAAACGAACGCTGCACACGTTCGTTTTTTGTCTTATAAGTACTTTTCACGCCACTTTAGTTGTTCTTTTTCTGTGAGCTGTTGTTCTAGGTGTGAATCCCATTGATTTAAGAATGCATTCCAAACTCGGACGAACAAAATATCTTGTTCTTTATCGTGAAGGACAAATTCAAGGCATGGGATATCATTGATTTGTTTAGCGTCTGTTTCAACAATTTTTGAAATTATTTTTTGAGAGGCCCCAGCTCCAGCTTCAGCTTTTTCTTCATCCTCTTGCTGTAGCGCTTCTATTAACATTGCTTCTTCGAATTGCTCCTGCTTCTCAGCCTCTTCATCCACATAGCGATATAATTCTGGTAGGTCATCATATTCTTCTATATTGTCCTCGTCGACAGCAAGAAATGCAAGATGGCATGGGCTATAGTAAAGGTTAGCCATTTCGACATCTAGCTCCTCTTCGAAGATGCCACGTTCCAGCTGCTGCTGTCCTTTAGCGGTTAATCTATAGAAGTCTTCCGTTTGCTCAATAAGACTTACTCGGGACATTAACGATACTAAATCCTCAATAAATAACGGATCAACTAGTAATAGCTCACTTAATTCTTGTGCGTTTGCAAAATCCGCTTCCTGTATGCTCATTAACAGCATTGTCATCAAGACATCCATAGTAGAACGACGAACTGGCTCATAGGTTACTTCTACTGTTCGAATCGGGATGCACCATTCATCGGTTTTGACCATTTTAATATTTCGATTTTGCTGAATTTCACGCATTAAGCGCTGCTGTAATTTTGACAATCTACATCACCTGTCCTTCATGATTACGCAAGCCGTTATAGGATTTCACGGTCTCTAACAGATTGCTATACATCTCTCGTGTATCTGGATGCTTCGCACGTTTGGCAAACATCTCAGCACTTCCGACAAGTAATAATAGTTCTCGAGCACGAGATAAGGCAACGTTTAAACGACGATAATCTCTTGCAAAGCCAACGTCTCCCCCTTTAGGCGTATTACGTACCATACTAACTAATATGACGTCCATCTCCATACCTTGGAACTTATCAACTGTCCCGGTTCTAAATTGAAGATGTGGTAGCTGTAATTCCTGTTGTAGAAGGCGATTAATTTTCTTAACTTGCTCCCCATAGAAACTAATTACCCCAACACTTTTTTGTGCATCTTGAGGTATGTGGCCAGCAGTTTTAGCTTCAATAACAGCCTTGTTCATATCTATTAAAATACGACGAATTGTTTGTAGTTCACCCTCATTATAACGACTCGTTCCGCCCTTTACCTGCTCCTCTAGATAAGGTTTTTCAGTTGGAATATCAACCCATAGCAAATGATCATCTCGGTTCACAAATTGTCCTTCTAGGCAATGGTCTCGTGCTGCATCCGAATCTGGTAAACCACATTGCAGACCATTTTCCTCTTTCGCGTAAAACGGTGTAATACTGTGCATAATTTTTTCATGCATTCGATACTGCAATGCCAGCATTTGCTTATGTGTTTGCGGTAAATTATTGAATAAACGTTCAAACAGTGATTCACGCAGTAAATTTTTTAACTCCTGTGCGCCGTCAAAGTTTGGATTTTCATCGAGCATTGCTTTTAATGTTTCTTCCAACGTATCGTCTCCAAGTAGTGGAGGTAGCTGATGATGATCGCCTACTAAAATAACTTTCTTACCCTTAAGCATTGGCAATAATAGCTCTGGTGGTGTTGCCTTTGAAACTTCATCAATAATAACAACATCAAATGTCGGGTAGTTCTCCATAAACTCCTTACTTGCCGAAGCAACGCATGTTGTACCGATAACATTCGCATGACGCACATATAATTTACGAATTTCATCTAAATCATATTCAGTAGCATTTTGTAGCTTGTCACGCCATTGCTCTTGTAACTTTTTTCGAAGAGGTAGTTGCTGTTCCTTGCGCTGTAATTCCACTATTGCTGTTTTCGAGGATGCCATTGCTTTCACTACTTCCTCGGAAGTGCGCTCTGGTGTTGATTGTAGAAGCTTTGTGCATGCTGTGAGCTGCTTCTCCTTCTTCAATCCAGCTATATTAATTTCTTTTATATTTTCTTCTAATTGTGTTAGCTGTAGTTCAATCTCTTGTAAGCTAGTCTGCGCTGTTTGAAGTGCCGCTTTCTTTGGTAGGAGCTGTGTATTAGCATGCTCCACTGCCTCAAGTTGTTGACGTGCTGTTTGAAGAGAAGATTTCGATTGTGACACGAGCATTTTTAAATGTTCTACAGACTCTTCTGGCTCAGCATCAATTTGGAATGCCTCAGCTAACTGCTGAAGTCGTTCTGTATGCTGTAAAAATGGCTGCAATTGTCGTTGCAAGCTTTGAACGTCAAAGCTAGTAATCGCGCATTCTTGATGTAATAGGCCTCCAATACCTTTACGCAAGGACTCAAACTCCCGATCTTTATGATCTTGTTGTTGCTTAAGAGCTACACCCTTTTGCCAGACAAAATCACGACGCATATATAATCCGAGCAAGAAATGCTCAATTTGCTCGGCAGGTGGTGTTTGATCATCTTGAAAGGCTGTATTGAGCTGTGCAAAAACACCTGTTAAATTTTGCAGCGAAAACGATTGAACTTGCTGCACTCTACTTTTAGCAAGGGCACGTTCTTTTTCTTCATCGGATACTAACGATTCAAGCTTTGCGATCGCTTTTTGTAGACGTGAATTGATAGTTGCCCATGCGTCTAAATCTTTAGCATCCTCTAAATGCTGTAAACGACTGATTTGCTGTGACAGCACATAAGATGGGCGAATTTGATAATGCTGTAAAAATCGTTCAATTCGCTCATAGGACGTTAAATTACTGATATATTGTTCGGCTTCCTTCATTAACCGAAGACGATTATTTTCCTCTTCATATTTCAATTGGATATCTTTGAACTGCAGTGCTAGATGCTGCTTTTGCTCTTGCAGCTCCTTATATTGAGCAGATGCTTCCAATTGCTCAATTTTTTGAGTAGTTTCTTCTATAGTAAGCTTCAGCTGTTCGATAGACGGACTTTCAGCAAGAGTCTGCTCAAGCATCTTTACAGCAGGCTCGATTTGCACCAGCTGTTTTTCGTAATGCTCTTTATGTGCCTCGTTCTCCTGCTGTCCAGCTTTTGCAGCCTTTAATTCTTTCTTTAACGCTTGTATTTCCTGCTGTAAAATTGGCTCGTCAATTGCGGCCTGCTCTTTTGCAGCTATTTCCTTTGTTAACTCCTCAAGCCACGCCTCAAGCTTTTCTAGCTCTTCCTCAGCCTTGATAATACTTGATTTTAGTTCTTGCTCACGTTCTGTAAAAGCTGTTATTTCCTCTTCAATCGCTACAAGAGTTTGCTCACGCCAATGAAGCGCAACATTTTCCTCAATAAACTTTTTACCCTCTTCTTCTATGCTTTCCGTTCTACCGTAACGTAAAATTCGAATTTCTTGATTGGAAAGAAGTCGTCCTAAAGCATTATCCACGGCGAGATTTGATTGAGAAGCTACGAGTGTTTTTAAGCCCGCCTTAACATTTTGCTGACAAATTTCAGAAATAACAGTTGTCTTACCTGTGCCAGGAGGTCCTTGAATCACATACAAATCTTCAACAGACAATGCTCCTAAAACAGCCCGCCTTTGATATTCGTTTAAATTATTGTGAAAAACAATATCCTCTTGAAGCTTGGAAGCTCGTACAGTTGGGCGTTTTTCAAATAGTATTGTCTCTAAATTAGGGTTAACTGCCTCGCCTTTTTCTAGCTTTGTAAAACCATTGCGTAATCGTCTAATTTGACTCAATGTCGCAAAATTACTAAAGCTCGCTTGCTTTGAACGAAGGTTAAGTTGATCTTTACGTGCTAAATCCTGCACAAAAGGCTTTAAGTCAATTTCTATTGTCTGCTTCCCTGCATTAGCCTTCAATACTTGTCCAATTTCACCGCGTACCCCTTGAATGCTCACACTTAACCCTTCAAGCTTCTTCCATTCCTTCGATTTTATATAAGGGCAGACAATTGTCAGCCTAGTAAAATCTTCGTTAAAATAGCTTTGCTTAAACTCTGTATGAATATCATCAATGGTCGCATCGCGTTCTTGAATTTTTAAATAGCCTTCCCAGCTTGAGATACGCTTTTTCACATATTCTGTGCGTTCCTCGGCTATTGGTAGCTCTCTTATTTTTTTATGAAGATCAAGCGGAATCCCTGCTCCATTATTCGGTCTTGTGACAAGTTGTAATGCTGCCGGTAAACGACGGTTTGTATTAATTGGGCCTCGCATATGTACAAAACGAATATTTGTAGCTAATAATCCTTCAACCTTTAGCACACAATCCATAATGGCTGTTTTCTCCGCAAGGACGTCGGTTAACTTTTCATTTTGCTCCGCATTAAAATAAATCGATAAAAATGTTTCACCAACCGTTTTTGCTTTGCGCTTTTCGATATAGACGGTGATTGTTTTTTGTAAGGCAAAAAAGGCATGCTCGTTTGCTGAGCATTCCTCTACCGCTTCCTTCGCCTTATTAGTCAAAATTAGACTACAGCGTTGTTTTTCTAGTATAGCGATGTCCTGCATGAGCAGCCCTCCCTTCCGTTTCACTAAAATACTATTTTATCACATCGTAAAAGGATACTTGAAAAGAAAAATCCCCTGCACAGTGATTTCTTTCCACTGCACAAGGGATGCATTTTATTTTAATGTTGATCAATCGGTTCTTTCGGCAATGTTTTGCTCATTTCACAATACTGTACAAAAACACGAGCCAATTCACGTAAACGATTATGAACATCTTCGTCAACTATATTATTATTTGCATCAAAGTGAGATGTGTGTGTGTATACATAGTTCGGAGTTACAAGTGCACGGAAGTAATCTAAAATTGGTTTCAACTGATTTTCTACTACTAAATGGTGCTGATACGTACCACCATTTGCCACAATCGATACAGGCTTATAGCGCATTGTTTTCGGATGCAAGAAGTCAAATGCATTTTTTAAAACGCCTGGAATCGATGCTTGGAAAATTGGTGTAGCGATAATATACGCATCCGCTTCTTCGAACTTTTGAATCATTTCTTTCATGTCATCATTTAACGGTGAACCGTCTACAATTTGATGCTTATATTGACTAAAATGCATAATTTCTAACTCGAAACCTGCATCTAATTCTTTAATATATTGCTCCACTTGTTCTAAAATAGCACCAGTTTTACGACCAAACATTGTGCCATCAACGAGTAAAATTTTCATTTTCACTTTGCCTCCACATTCATTTCTACAATAATATTGTAACAAATGAAAAGAGGCACGGAAAGAATTGTAGTAGTTAAAACCGTAAATTCAGTCTTTAGGCGGAACGGAGTCTACACAAGAAATATGCTTTCGAAAAATTATTAAAATAATATTTCGCTCATAACGTGGGGATGATTTCCGTTCCGGCTGGGCGCTTTCGCGCAGATAAAACATCGCTGATCCCCAAAGAGTCGCCCAGTCTTCACTCCAATCAACTTGTCTGCATTGATTAAATTTCGGTAATAGACCTTTATTTATCCTCACGACGTTGGAATTTTACTTCTTTATCTACAACGGTTTCCTCTATCTTATATTTATCTCGATTAATAACGACTTCACGATTTACTTTATCTTCTTCATCGTTAGAACCTAATAAATTGTGCTTATTCCAATTAAATAATTGCTCTCTTGAAACATCATCATCCTGCGTTTCAGGGAAATCTAGCTTAGCCAATTCCTGTGATGGATAAATTGTAACTGACTGTTTATCACCATACAGCGCAATAACGATCATCGCCTTCGCAACTTGGGAAGCTTCTATAGCTCTTGAACGCTTTAATGGCCCAACTAATAATGGCTTTACTAATTTTAAAACTTTCTCTCCCGCCTTTTCACCAAAGCGAAATTCCTCTCTATCGCCAACCAATAGAGATGGGCGAATAATTGAAAGTCTCTGTAAGCCTAGCTCCATAAGATCATGTTCAAGCTTTCCTTTCACTCGATTATAGTAAAATGGAGAACTTTCATTTGCACCCATCGCCGTAATAACTAACATATGTGGGATTCCTCGATTTTTTGCTAATGAGGCAATCGTTAACGGGTATTCAAAATCAACTTTCTCAAATTCCTCACGTGATCCTGCCTTTTTTATTGTTGTTCCTAAACAACAATAAAGCTCATGTGCAAATTCGATATCTTTTTCCTCTAAAGCATCAAAATTACGAATTTTTACTTCTAGCTTTGGATGCGTAAATGCTAGCGCTCTTCGTGCAATAACCGTAACTGAAATGTATTCATCATTTTCACATAATTGTTTTACAAGAGAGGTACCTGTTAATCCAGTAGCCCCTACAACAATCGCTGCGCGCATTCCCATTGGTTGTACCCCCTTCTATGCTCATTTGCCCCAAAAGTTACTCTGCCGGAACGAAAGTTTTGCTGAAAAACTGCAACAATCCTATGTATCTTCTTGCAAACTCTACTTTATTTATCGGTCAAAGAAAGAGCTCTTACTCATTTAATTTTAGGTTTTTATCAATTATGCCTCGGTAAAATTGATTTAATAATCCTAATTTTTTACACATACTTGCCCATCATTCACCATAGTTTAAATAGACGGATGAAAGGATGGGATACATTTGCAAAACGAAATTCAAACAACGGAACTAAAAAAGACGATTGTTTTCATTATTGAAAGCTGTATCGATAAAGGGCTGTATCCTTTTGAACGGGTTGCAACGCTGGCAAAGCTACTTACAAATCAAGAAGTTTTCATATTTGTAAAGACCCCTTCAAACGATGGAATTCAAATTTTAATGAATGAAAATCTCTCGCCAATCTTATTTGAACATTTCGATGAGCTACCAAAGCAAATGAAAGGTATTCAGCCTGATTTAATTGTAAGAGATGGTCGTAACTCCGAAAGCTGGCAAATACAGAATTTACGACCGTTCTGCAAAATTATCATTCATTTTGATGATTTTGGTGAGGGTGGCCAAGCCTGTGACTGTGTATTGCTAGCACTCTATCAAGAAGTTAAAGATTATTTACCATCCCATTATATTGGGGGGAGTTTCAACTTCGCATTACCACAAGCTTTTCAGAAGTTTGATGATAGACCAGACAGTAAAATACCTGAAAATCCACCTCATATTGTTGTTGCTTTTGAGGATGGGGACGAGCATAACTTAACCTACCGTACTCTTCGACACTTAACGCAGCTACAAATTCCACTACAAATTACAGTGATGATTGATGAAAGCTATCGCCACGCAACCGATGATCTGCAAATGATGGTGCTTAGTCGTCGTAATACCGCCATTCTTCGTGATAAAAACGCACTCCTAAAACTATTACCAAAAGCAGATGTAATTATTTGCAATGCTAACTATACACCTTATAAAATCGCCTCTTATGGTGTACCTTGTATTACTCTTGCACAAACTGAGGCTGAGCTATTACATGCCTTCCCTCGCGAACAGAACGGCTTTATTCACCTTGGACTTGGTCGCAAAATGAAGCAATCACAAATCCAAAACGCTGTCATGGAGTTTTTATTACATGAGGCCCGAAGCGAACGAGCTGTAAAAAAACAACGACAGCTCAATCTAGCAAGTAATAATGAAGCACTACAGTCACTACTTTTAGATTTCGCTTACGATCGACACAATATCGCTTCTACTTAGTGATTCTTTGAAGGTGGATATGATACAATGTAGAAGAATTTCATCTTTAATTATAGAAGTGAATTCAAGCAACATTAGTACCCGATTGATAGTAACTAATAAGCGGTGGGGGATTAAAAAACCTCCATCGCTTTTACTTCTTTCAGCAGGTGTCCAAACACCCGCTGAAAGAAGTTAAAGCCTCCGGCGGATGTCACGGAATCGAACACAAAGCCGATTCCGGACACAATTATGCCGAGGCATAATTGATACGCATTCGTTATACAACTAAACACATAAAGGAGCAGTCATCATGCCATCAAAAAGTGATATTGAATATCAAATTAGAGAATTAAAAATGGATTATATGAATTTACAAGGCGACATCGAAAAGCTTGAATCTACAGGTCATAATGATCAAGTAGCAAAAGCAGAGCAACGTCTTGCAAATATGGAAGCAACGCTAGCGCAATTAAATAAACAATTAGCAGAACTATAAAAATGATATCGGCGGTCATAAAAAAACTTAGGCCGCTCTCTCGGAGGAACGTATATGGCAATATTAACAGTTGAAAATTTAGGTCATTCTTTCGGTGACCGCACGCTTTTTAAAGATGTCTCTTTTCGTCTAGTTGAAGGTGATCATATTGGTCTTGTAGGTGCAAACGGTGTTGGTAAATCAACATTAATGGGCATCATTACAGGCCAAACAATCCACGATACTGGTAAAGTTGAATGGCTTCCAGGAACGCATTACGGCTATTTAGATCAGCACACTGTATTGACAGCTGGCCGAACTATGCGTGATGCATTACGTGACGCATTTCTTCCTTTATATAAAAAAGAAGAAGAGCTTAATGAAATTACAGGAAAAATGGCTGAAGCAACACCTGAAGAATTAGAAGATTTACTAGAGCAAATGGCTGAAGTGCAAGATGCTCTGGACGCAGGAGATTTCTATTCTCTTGATATGAAAATTGAAGAGGTTGCACGCGGTCTTGGTCTTGATGCAATTGGCTTAGAACGTGATGTTGCTGCCCTTTCAGGTGGTCAACGTACAAAGGTTTTACTAGCTAAGCTATTACTTGAAAAACCAAAAGTTTTATTACTAGATGAGCCGACGAACTATCTAGATGAAGAGCATATTACATGGTTGAAAAACTATTTAAAGAACTATCCACATGCTTTCTTATTAATTTCGCATGATACCGAGTTTATGAACAACACGGTGGATGTTATCTTCCAACTAGAATTTTCAAAATTAACTCGCTATACAGCGACATATGAAAAGTTTTTAGAGCTTGCTGAAATCAATAAGCGCCAGCATATTGATGCTTATGAAAAACAACAGGAGTTCATTAAAAAACAAGAGGATTTCATTGCGAAAAATAAAGCTCGCTACTCAACTACTGGTCGTGCAAAATCTCGCGCCAAGCAACTTGACCGTTTAGAGCGTATCGATCGTCCTGAAACAGCTGTAAAGCCTGAATTCGGCTTTAAAGAGGCACGTTCTTCAAGTCGTTATGTAGTAGAGGCTGAAAACTTAGTCATTGGCTACGACAAGGATAAGCCGTTACTTCCTCCACTTACATTTGCTATTGAGCGTGGGGAAAAAATTGCTCTAGTTGGTATGAACGGTGTTGGTAAATCAACATTATTAAAAACAATGTTAGGCAAAATAAATCCGCTAGATGGAAAAGTAATTCGTGGTGACTATCTTTACCCATCATACTTCGAACAAGAAGTAAAAGCTGAAAAAATTACACCTATTGATGACGTATGGAATGCCTTCCCTTCTATGGAGCAAGCACAAGTACGTGCAGCATTAGCACGCTCAGGACTAAAAACGGAGCATATTACTCGCCCTCTTAATTCTTTATCTGGTGGTGAGCAAGCAAAGGTTCGTTTATGTAAGCTCATGATGGATGAAGCAAACTGGCTTCTATTTGACGAACCGACAAACCACTTGGATGTCGATGCAAAAGATGAGCTAAAACGTGCCATGAAAGAATTTAAAGGCACAATCATACTAGTAAGCCATGAACCTGATTTCTATGAAGGTTTAGCAACAAAGGTTTGGAATGTCCAAGACTGGTTTACTTCAGGACAACAAAGCTAGAAATATTATCAATATGGGCAGTTACCGCTGTGATTCATGGATCAAATCGGGACTGCCCTCTTTTTTGACTGGAAATCGAGTGTCGATTGTAGCAATTTGGTGGTTCTTTGAGCTACATGAGTGGTTTTTTGAGCTGTCTGATTAAGTTCCTCGGCCTACCTGAGCGGTTTCTTGGCAAATCCGATCTGCTCCCTGCCTACCAGAGCGGTTTCTTGGCAAACACGAGCGGTCCCCTGGCCTACCAGATCTGTTCCTTGTCCAACTAAATCTATTCTCTGACCTACCTGAGCAGTTCCCTTGCCCATTCAAGCCTGAAAACAGCCCTCTTCTCAGCACCGACATAAAAATTTATTTATCTATGCATAAAAACCTGCATTAAATCATAATAATAATCAGTGGATTAACAATATAACTATCTCCTTCAAATCAGACTATTTCTCTCTATATTAGAACAGCTCTCTTTTTTCTATGAGCTTCTATTATTAATTGAGTAAACTTACATCATTGTAAGCTGAATTCGCGAAACTTTTCGCTCTTTTGTGCGTATATTTTAGTGTAGTAGAAAAAATTCATTTCTGTTTAAAAATTTTCAAAAAACTATTGATTTATATATAGCTTACTAGTAAGATATATGTATAACCTAATTAACTTACTAATAAGATATATATTAAATATAATTCTAAAAAAGAAAGCGGGGAATGAAGAATGACAGTTACAATTTATTCACAAGCGAGCTGTTCTTCATCCAGAAAAGCATTAAAATGGTTAAAAGATCACAAAATCGAATATAAAGAAAAACGTATTACTTCACATCCACTAACACTTGCTGAATTTAAAGAAATTTTAAGCATGACAGAAGATGGAACAGACGAAATCATTGCAACTAACTCAAATGATTTTAAAAATTTAAATGTTGATATTGATCAGCTCTCTATCCAAGAGTTGTTTGCCATCATCCAAGCTCACCCAAGAATGTTACGAAGCCCAATCTTAATTGATGAAAAACGTATTCAAGTTGGGTACAATGAGATGGACATTCGCCGTTTTATTCCACGAAGAGTACGTGCTTATGAGTTAAACGCGATGACAAGATTGGCACAAGAAAGTTAAAACAGTTTTGGAGTTGACCTTATATGGATCAAGAAAAAGAAAGAGCCATTACCTCGTTGTTTGAAGTAGTATCTTCCATAGAGCGTAAGTGGGCAAACGAGTGGAATAATCATAATGTACTCGGCTTTTCAAAATCCCATATTTTAATTTTAGACTACTTATCGCAGGAGGGACCAAAACGCCCTTCTGCCATTGCTGATCGGTTAAAAGTGACGACAGGTGGTGTCACTGTTTTAACAAGTAAGCTCATTAATGCTGGCTTTATTGAAAAAACACAGCATGCAACGGATCGACGGGCATCCCAATTGAAAATTACTGCTGATGGCGAAAATATTTTAGAAGATTCCCGCCAGCAAGTTAGCGCAATTATACAAAATATGTTTGGTATGCTGTCAGCTGAGGAAGTACAAACATTACGTGATATTTTTGCAAAATTACTCAACGCTGAACCTAATCGACATGAGTAAACGCTTCATTTTCATACCGTAAAAAGTTAGACATGCAATCTAACTTTTTACGGTGTTTTTCTTTTTGGGCTAGTTTACGGTAATTCCCCCTTTCGCTTTATCAGCGGTGTCTGAGGTTTTGACGGAAATAACTCCCGGAGTGATGGATAGAACAGACAAAGTGACTTGACTAAAGTCTTGTGCCTAACGGTGGGATTTCGAGGTTTAGCAGGGTTTCTTGCTTGTTAGCGGCGAAACTTTATGGTTTAGCGGCGTTCTTTGCTTGGTTGGCGGCGCAACTCTATGGTTTAGCGGCGTTCTTTGCTTAGTTGGCGGCGCTATTCACAGTTTTAGCGGCGAATTCCAACATAAGCTGGAAAATTTAGAAAAAATAAAATCAGGGTTGAAAAACTTTGTATAGAATCTTACACAATATTAAAGATTTGACTCGGTTTACCGGCGTTTCTAGCACTGTTAGCAGCGATATTCGATGCTTTATCAACGATTCTTACTCTTCTATCAGCGATGTACGAGGATTTATCAGCGATTCTTACTCTTCTATCAGCGATGTCCCCCTTTATACCAACTTTTACCACCATCGATGTTCATCCTCCAGGCTATAAAAATCCATCAAAAAAAGATGCATCGCAAAATAATTTTGCAATGCATCTTTTCTTGGATTGGATTGGCCGGGCGAATACTTCCGTCTAAGTAATTATGCTAGTGCGACCAATGCATTTAGTTATGCTGGCAGCACAGACTCTACTATGGATGCATCGGCCATTAGCATTTCTTTTAAACGAGCTTTTGCACGGAATAAACGCGATTTCACAGTCCCAATTGAAACTTTCATAATTGAAGAGATTTCCGCAAGTGAAAATTGGTCTATGTAGAAATACCATAATGTTTTACGATAAATTGTATCTAATTGACCCATTTTATCCTGTACTAATTTAGTAACAATATCTTTTTCAATTTTTTCTTCTGTTGAAATGTCATTATTGGGAACCAAATCTAATATCGGTACGTCTAATGTTTCAGGTTGGTTCATCATGTATTTACTACGTCGTGTTTTTTTACGGTAGCGATCTCTAAATGTATTCATTGTAATTGTTGTTAGCCAAGCTTTAATATGCTCCACCTCGGCAACGCTATCCTCATAGCGCACAACTTTTACCCATACTTCTTGCATTAAATCTTCAGCTTCTACATTATTGCGAGTAAGTTTTAAACATAAATGGTATATGTAACGATTGTATTCCTCATATACGCCTTCTAATTTTTCATTCATCGTGTATTCCTCCGCTTCTTGTTCTTGCTTCTATACACATTCTCGCAAAATAATGTATTACACTCTATCGTATTGGCTTTCAATTACATTACAATCGTGTAAGCTTAAATGCTTTCACTTGTAATATTCGTAAATAATGTTTTATTACTATATTTATTATTCAGAGAAAAGCTTTATAACACGCCCTTCCCCCTTCTTTTTTATTGAATATACAATAGTATTCCCTTAAATTTCCCAGCGCGAAGGAAATCAGATTTTTCATACATTTTAAACACTTAATTCAGCAACCCCAATCGAAAGGCAGAAGCAACAACTTGAGTGCGGTTCTTTGCTTCATGGGCTTTTTCGTTCGGAAATTCGATAGTTCACCGGGTTCAGACCATTTTTTTCTAATCAAATTCA
Source organism: Lysinibacillus sp. NPDC086135 (assembly GCF_044746345.1). Lineage (NCBI taxonomy): Bacteria > Bacillati > Bacillota > Bacilli > Caryophanales > Bacillaceae > Lysinibacillus > Lysinibacillus sp. NPDC086135. Next base: position 67,860 of record NZ_JBIVCA010000024.1, read on the forward strand.
AAAAAATGTTATATGATAAATGAAATAATATAAAAAGGAGCTGGCTATTATGATCTTCTCACCATTATTTGAACACGATGTACCTGAAGTTATTCTCCCTTAACGGAGAATCATCATTTCTCCGTTAAGGACAGGCATTGTCTAGAGATAACGGAGGGGAAAAAATGAAAAAAACCTTATTAGGTTCCTTATATTTATCACTTGCTGCAAGCATTTGGGGCGGCATGTACGTAGTAGTAAAGGTAGTTGTCGATACCGTACCACCTTTAGAATTAGTATGGCTGCGCTATACGATTGCCATCATCGCTTTGTTCATCATTGGCACTATTACAAAGCAATCGTGGAAAATTGATAAGCGGGACTGGCTGTTAATTTTTATGATTGGGCTAATTGGAAATACGATTTCTATCGTTGCCCAAGAAATTGGTACTATGCTGTCTACTGCACAAATGGGCGCCATCATTACAGCAACGACACCGGCATTTATGGTTGTTTTTGCGCGATTCATTTTAAAAGAAAAAATCACTTTTAAAAAAGCTGTATCTATTATTTTAGCGACGTTTGGAGTCTATATGATCGTAGGTAATGCACATATCGATTTCTCCCATCAGTTAGGTGGGGTTGCTTTACTAATCGCTGCCCTAACCTGGTCACTGATGTCTGTCCTTATTAAACGGGTACCAGAGCAGTATTCACAAATCGTTGTCACTAGCTACGGAACACTTGTCGCTATCATGGTCTTAACACCTTTAGCCATTCCAAGACTAATAAAATTAGACTTACACGCTATGGCAGAACCATCCATCTGGGGTGGCCTACTCTACTTAGGCGTTATCTCTACAGCGTGTGGCTTTTTACTGTGGAATCGTGGATTACAGATGCTTAATGCCGCAAGTGGTGGTTTATTTTTCTTCTTTCAACCAATTGTCGGTACCTTCCTAGGATGGCTATTACTAGGTGAACAAATTGGCCTATCCTTTTGGGCTGGAACTGCATTAATCTTTAGTGGTGTACTATTGGTTATTCGTGAATAAACATACTAAAAGCTGAATGATCTCTCTCATTCAGCTTCTTTTATGTTGCTGAAGATCACTCTACTTTATTTCACATAACGTCGTAAGTGTTTTGCTGTATATGAGTTTTCTATATCCAATAAATCGATAGGATAACCTTCAAAAAGAACATTTCCTCCTAAGTTTCCACCCTCTATCCCCATATCCACGATCCATTGTGTTGGAACATAATTAATGTTTTCTTTTTACTTAAAAGTTTTTTAAACAACACTAATAAATTGTCAATGTCAGCTTCGTGCAACCCTGTACTCGGCTCGTCCAACACAATAAGGTCATTACTTGGATCGCCCAATATTCTTGCCATTTTTACCCTTTTTAAGCTCCCCACCCGAAAAGGTGTCTAAACTTTGACCTAAGTGTATATAACCTAAATTCGCCATAATTAAATTGGCCATAAACCTTTGAATACCTTGATCACTAAAAAATCCTAGCGTTGCAACCATTCCATACTTTTCGAAAACAGTTGTAGTAGAAGACATTTAAAAATCCCTTATCAACACAAAACTAAAAAGTCGAAATTTTTAAACAATATAATTATACTCGTTTGTAAATTAACACCTGTTAAGTGTATACCCAACTTGATTTTAAATCGAATCCAAAAAAATTATTCCTGACTCAGTCTCGTAATCCATTTGGGACGATAAAAAAATTTAGCTACATTGATTGACCCTCCCCTTAGAGGAAGCATTATATTTAAAACAGGGGGTGATTGTTATGCTTACAATCAGTGAGTTTTCAAAGATCTCACATTTCACATTGAAGACTCTTCGTTATTATGATGAAATTGGACTTTTAAAACCTGCTTTCATAGACGCTAAAAACAACTATCGCTATTATAATATTTCTCAATTAGAAACAGCTTTATTGATTGCACGCTTAAAAAGCTATTTATTTTCATTAGAAGAAATTAAGGTTATTTTAGCTAACCGGGAGAATACCGAACTTCTTAACTCTAAAATGAAAAGCAAGCAAGAAAATCTGACACAGCAGATTACATTTTATTCTTCGTTGTTAAAAAAATTAAAGCATGATATTCAACTATTAGAAGAAGAGGAAAATATCATGGGTTATTTAGATCAGATTGAGGTTAAACTTGTGGACCACTTAACCTATCATATATTATCTCAACGAAAACAAATAAATACCGCTGATTTTCTATTACACTTTAATGAATTGTTTAGCAAAATTTTGTTTGAAAATTTATCATCTATTGCAAAGCCACTTGCTATTTTCCATAGTTCAGAATATGAACCTGAAAATTATGATGTAGAAATTGCGATACCCCTTGCAATGGCCACAAATAAAACAAGGGTGCTTAATCCTGGTCTTTGCGCAATGGCTACGCTTATTGGATCTTACGATGAATTACCTTCTATTCATACAAAGCTGCATGTTTGGATTGATGAAAATAACTTTAAACTGAACGGTGCTCCGTTTGAAGTTTATCAAACGGACCCCTATAGCACACCGGAGGAGAGTAATATCATTGAAGTATATTTTCCCATAGAATAAATGAAGGAGCGTCATACAATGTACGGTATAAAAAAACCAACGATAAAAGAAAAAATCTTGATTTTAGTTGCTGAGATTATCTATTTAATCATTGCCTATTATTTACTTTTCATTACCTATGACAAATCTGGCATTTCACTAGGGTTTTTTATTGCTTTAATTATTACAGCTTTACGATTAACAGCTATGATGTTTATATGGTTGCCTAGGGGTATTGCATGGCAAGAAGCCATCATGAACAGTATAGCTTTTGGGATTTATTATTTAGGTTTCCCCATTTTAATGATTACAAGTAATCAGGATGCAAACTTAACGGTACTTATTGTAGGCTGGATATTATTTTTAGGCGGCAGTATGTTAAACACAATTTCAGAGTTACTTAGAAAACCTTTTAAAGATAATCCTGTAAACCAAGGTAAACTATATACAGATGGTTTGTTTAAATATGCGATTCATATTAATTATCTTGGAGATTGCCTTTGGGTACTAGGCTTAGCGCTAATCTCTAACAATATTTATAGTTTGCTTATCCCTCTAGGTTTATTCTTAGTATTTGTTTTTGGCTATATTCCAAAATCTGATGATTACTTACAAAATAAGTACGGAGAACAATTTACACTATATAAGCAGACAACTAAAAAACTAGTTCCTTTTATTTGGTAAATAGCAACAAACTCTGAGAACGGAGTATTCAAGATCATCTATTGTATGGTGATCTTTTTTAACTTCTTTCAGAAAATGTTATATGTAGCGAAAGCAAAGCGTCAGCTACATATAACAACTGTAACTGACGCTTCGTATGTTTAAGATACCGTATCCCCTTGTATTGGCTCCTTACCATCTTTAAAAAGAATACGAATGGACTTTCCATATACCAGATCAGGGGAATCCATTACCTGAAAATGAATATGAGGTTCTGATGAATTACCAGAGTTTCCACATTTCCCAATAAGTTGCCCTTCTGTTACGTTATCGCCTGATTTTACTAAAATTGAGTTATTTTTAAAATGTGCAATCATACTAAATTCATGATTAGCATGTTCAATCACGACATAGTTTCCTGCTGGATTATGTTCATCCATTTCACCAGGCACATTATCTTTTATTCCATCTACAACTTTTACGACTTTACCATCTGCTGGCGCTATAAGATCTTCGTCAAAAGCATAAAAATCTTCATTTCGAATTTGGCTATTTTGATAAGATTCCCCATCTCGAACTTTTACTAAATCGTAAGCATATCGCTGACTTTCATATACATAATGATAATTTACAAATTCATTCGTACCACCCCAAACAACAAACCACTCATCTCTAATTGGCATTATGTATTTATTTTTCGTATATTGTTGGTCCGTTTTTGGATATGTAGTAAAAGGCTTTAAATAAAAACGCTGTATTTGATTGAGTTCATCAAAGGAAGCTACAACTACTTTCTCTCGTTTATCATCTGACCATACGTAATGTGTTAAATTTTGTAATATCGTCTTTGTTTCTAATTGATAATTTTCCACGCCACTATTAAAAGATGTGCTTAGCTCAATGAATTGTTCTAAAGTGACGATCTGCTGAAAGTCTTTTGATGTAGTATCATAAATTTTTTCGTAACCTTCTCTTAACCAAATATCTATGACTTCTTCTGGACTACCGAACTCCCTCACGACAACAACCCCCATTAATGTATAAATAAAACATTTAATTGTATTTACGAGGTTTAATTACAAAAAGTTTCAATAACTACTTTTTTTCTCATCGCCATAACGTGGTGTTGATTTCCGTTCCGACTGGGCGCTTTCCTTGGGGCGTCCGTGAGCCGCTTCACTGCAGGGCCCATCTGTGAGGCTACGCATTAAGAGAAACGTTAGAAACCATTGCTATAACAAGATTCCCCAACCACATTATGCTATACTATTTCTATTATCGAAATATTTGAAAAGAGGGATGCTAGATGACAAATTTACAGCAATTAGATGCGTATTTCTCAGAACATCGCGAAACACATTTAAATGAATTAAATGAATTTTTACGTATTCCAAGTATTAGTTCTTTATCAGAGCATAAAGGAGATATACAAAATGCCGCTGAGTGGCTAGCAAATGCTTTTAAAAAGCTAAATCTTGAGAATGTCTCTATTACGCAAACTGCAGGTCACCCTGTTGTTTATGCGGATTGGTTACACGCAGAGGATAAACCAACAATTCTATTTTACGGTCATTATGATGTACAACCGGTTGACCCACTAAATTTATGGGAAACAGAGCCATTCAACCCGACAATCCGAGACAACAAACTATTCGCTCGTGGTGCTAGTGACGATAAAGGGCAAGTGTTTATGCACTTAAAAATGATTGAAGCATTATTTGCAACAACTGGCACTTTACCAGTGAACGTGAAATTCATCTATGAAGGTGAAGAAGAAATTGGTAGTCCTAACCTTCCTGCCTATGTTGAAGAACATAAGGAGAAACTAGCTGCTGATCTAATTTTGATTTCTGATACAGGTTTATATGGCCCTGGTAAGCCTGCTGTATGCTATGGATTACGTGGCTTAACAGGTGTTCAAATTGATGTTCGTGGTGCAAAAGGCGACCTTCACTCTGGTCTTTACGGTGGCGGTGTCCAAAACGCTATTCATGCATTAGCTGACATTTTAGCATCCTTCCGCGATGAGCATGGCACAATTCAAGTTGAGGGCTTCTATGATAAAGTTTTACCATTATCGGAAGAGGAACGCGAAGCTTACCGTGCGCTTGGTTTCGATGAAGAATCCGTGAAGGAAGAAGTTGGCGTGAAAGAATTATTCGGTGAAGCTGGTTATTCCTATTTAGAACGTACTTGGGCACGCCCAACATTAGAGATCAATGGTGTGTTTGGTGGCTTCTCTGGCGAAGGCATTAAAACAGTGCTTCCTGCTGAGGCTGGCGCAAAAATCACATGCCGTCTAGTACCAAATCAAGAGCCTAATGAAATTGTAGCACTATTAAAAGCACATATTGAAAAACATAAGCCAACTGGCGTTGAAGTGACAATCTCTGAATTCGATAAAGGTCGCCCATTCTTAACACCATTTGATCATCCATTTATCCAAGCTGCTGGCCGCTCATACGAAAAAGTATATAATGTGCCAACTGCTTACACACGTGGAGGTGGATCAATCCCTATCGTAGCTGCCTTTGATGAAATTTTAGAATTGCCAGTAGTGCTAATGGGCTTCGGCTTATCAAGCGAAAACTTCCATGCACCAAATGAACACTTCCATTTAGAAAACTTCGATAAAGGATTACGCGTTTTAAGTGATTATTTATTCGAGGTAGCTGAATTACAAAAATAAATTAAATAAATCCCCTCGTCTATTTTAAACGAGGGGATTTTACTTTTGTTATTCTCCAAAAATTGAAACGATATCTACTGATTTTTTACGTTCTTTCCCTTTTGGTACTTCATCAAAATAGCCAACTTGTAGCATCGCGATCACGCGCTCACCTGGCTGAATCTTTAGAGCTTCACGGAATTTCGGGTTATCTAGGAACCCAGGTGTTTTCCAACATGAGCCGATTCCTCTATCCCAAGCTAGCAATTGCATATTTTGAATAAAAATACTTGCCGCTCCGTAATCTTCTAAACGCTCTTTTTGTCGAGCATCCTCTGGAACGATGACAAAAGCATAGCCACCCGGTAATGTAAATTTCGTCATTTGCTTCGCTAAATCTTCACTTGAAAGCTCCTGCCATTTCGGTATCGTTAGATCACGCAATAAATTATGAAGACCATCTAACTCCTTACCACATGCAACAACTAAACGCCAAGGCTCTCGATTTCCATGATTCGGTGCCCACACTGCATCGTCAATAATGGCCAATAAGTCTTCACGATCTACCGGCTGTCCATTAAACTTTTTAATAGATCGACGCTCAATAATCGCATCCCTAACAGATAAAATTTGTTCGCTCATTTACTCTTATCTCCTTCTAAACACTACAATAATTAAGATTTATCTTCATTCAGCAAATGTTTTATGTAACGTAAGTGAAACGGCCGTTACAAATCTCTCTTGTACCGAAAGCAAAGCGACAGGTACAGAAGACTAGACTCCCTTCTCTGAAAGTGATGAGATAAATTCAGATATAGTTCCTTTATTTGGTGTCCACATACCTACTGAATGAAGATAAAGCCTCCGGCGGATGTCACGAATTTTGTAATCACAATTCAAAATCCGGACGCAATTACGCCAAGGCAAAATTAATATCTTCTCTCTTTCACATTATCACAAAATAATGAGCTTTAACACTACTATCACCTTAAGCAAAACTATCTTCTATATGAATATAATGATAAGTCATGCTTGGCGTATAAGCCGTTGAATCTTCATAAAAATACGGTCGATTAATGCTATCTGAAGTGTGTGCATTAACATATGGAATACCATTTTGGATACTTGTCACAATTACGGAATGATCAACTCTTCCATCCCCTTGGAAATCATAAAAAATGATATCCCCAAGTTCTAATTCTTCCGCAGATTGTACACGCCTACCCTTCAATCCCGTTGTAGAGCCTTCCAAATACCATCTAAGGGAATGTGCAACAGACCAGCTAAAGCTCCAATTTCCATGTTGAACCCACCAACCTTTCCCTCTATTTGGAGCACCTCGCATCGGTGCTCCTCCAGCAAGTAAACATTGGGATATATAGTTCGTACAATCAACAGTAAAATTCGGAAATGCTGGATTACGCCTGTTCCACCACAAGTTTGCATACTGTACAGCGGCCTGTCTGTTATACATTTTTGCCACGCTTCCCCTCCTTAAGTTCAACATATGTATAATGAGGGATTTCTATTAGCTAGGTCCTTATTCATAAAAATGTCGAATGTGGTCTTATTTGGCACTATCATTGCCAATTTTGAGATAGTTTTTGCTACAATAAGGGTAAGGAATTATAGGCTTTTATATTACGAATCAGAAGGGATGTTGAAATTGAAGCAGCATGCTGAGAAAGAAATTATACAACCTACTCTTTTATGCGATAAAAAAGGTAATTTAAATCCAGCTGCCATTGGATTTGCTCGTAAACCTCTCATAAACAGCAATTTAAGTGGCCATATCATGCGCAAAAAGAAATGGAATTATTGGTGTGTCTATGGCGATGAGATCATCTTCTCAGCTACTATTAGCCATCTAGACTACGCAGCGGTCTGCTTCGTCTATTTCCTTGAATATGAAACACAGCGCTACTTTGAAAAAACAATTACAATTCCATTGGGTGGAAAGTTAAAAATGCCTACGCAGGTGCTAGATTCAGTATCCTTCAAAAATAGTGAAATGATGATTGATATGACATATGTACAAAATGAAACACATCTATCCGTTTCAATCCCAGACTTCGATGGAGATGTTTTACGTGCAAAGCTTGTCATTCAGCATCCGCCTACAGATGAGTCATTGAATGTAGTCATCCCTTGGAACCGTAAAACATTCCAATTCACAGGTAAGCATCATATACTCCCCACTTCTGGGTTTGTGACGATTGGTAATCGCCGTTTTATGTTTTCTCCTGAGGAAAACTTCTCTGTCCTAGAATACAGTCGTGGCGTTTGGCCCCGTGAATCCACATGGACTTGGGGAATGGCCTCACAGCGAGTTCGAGGCAGACGAATCGGACTCAATTTAGGGGGTAAATGGACAGACGGAACCGGAATGACGGAAAATGCTGTTTTCGTTGAAGGTAAAATGACAAAAATACATGAGGATGTACTGTTCAATTATAATCAAGAGGATTTAATGCAACGATGGAAAATTAAAACTAAATTCACGAACCAAGTTTCATTAACATTCTCCCCATTTTTCGAGCGTGTATCCGTCACAAAAGCTGGTCTCATAAAATCTGAAGTACATCAAATGTTTGGCTATTTCGACGGCTCCGTATTACTAGACAATGGCGAAACACTTGTCATCAAACAAATGCTAGGCAGTATCGAAGAAAACCGCGCAAAGTGGTAAGAACCAAAAATTAATGGCTTGCTATACTCTTCACATACTAGGATTTAACGCACTGATTCGCACACCTCAGCGCGTTAAATCCGAAAAAGCCCTTAATAGCGCCTTTTTCGGCGATTGGCGGTTTTATCCGCCGCTTTAGCTGGTTCTATCCTCGTCAATCTGTCGGGGCTGATTCTCGATTTTGGCTGTTCTATCCACGGCTTTGACGGTTCTATCCACGATTTCAGCTGTTCTATCCACGACTTTGACCATTCTTTCCGTCGTTCTGGACTTCCTATCCTTTACTTTGACTTTTCTACCGCTACTTTTGCCTTTCTATCCTTCGCTCTGTTGGGGCTATCCACTATTTTGGCTGCTCTATCCACGATTTCGGCGGTTCTATCCACGGTTTCAGCTGTTCTATCCACGACTTTGACCATTCTTTCCGTCGTTCTGGACTTCCTATCCTTTACTTTGACCATTCTACCCGTCACTTCGACTCTTCTTTCCGTCGCTCTAATTTCTATCCCCACCCCTGCCATTCAAACCTACTAATCAGTCAATCCAGATACTATCTTTTCCGGGTCGTCTGTAAATATTGCCTGTACACCAAGCTGCTGTAATTGCTTTGCATGCTCGACATCATTAACTGTATAGACACGGACAGTTGCTCCTTCATTAAGAGCTTCTTGAATGGATCTCCGAAATGCTGTAGGTAGGCTAACATGTATAGCATCTGCCGGTATTTGAGCTGTATAGCAGTTAAAATCAACTAAAATTTCTGCAAACAGTGCCGCTTTTTCAATATATGGTGCTCTTTGTGCGACGATCTGAATAGATTCATGATTAAAGGAGGAAATAATGACTCTCTCTGTCATTTGATATGCAGCGACCTCCTTAATTACAAGCGCTTCTATCCCGTTATATGGAAATATATCGGTTTTGAGCTCAATATTAATGCGGTGATTTGTGCCTGCAAATAGCTCTAAAACATCTCCTAGAGTTGGTATACTCTCCTCCTCAAATTTAGAAGAAAACCATGAACCATAATCAAATGCACGGAGCTCTTGTAGCGTGTAATCCTTTACGTAGCCAGAGCCATTAGATGTGCGATCGATCGTTTCATCATGAATAACGACTAACTCCCTATCCGCTGTTAAATGAACATCTAGTTCAATCCCTGTAATCGAAAGCTTTGATGCGGCCATAAAAGCAGCCATAGTGTTTTCTGGGTAATGTGCCGAAACGCCTCTATGGGAAAAAATATCCAAATTTGATAACCTCCTATCTCGCCCAACTCTCAACTCAGGTGGGCCATTAAAATTTCGATTTCTCTTCTTTCTTAATTAGCCTATTACAATTTCACTTGATGGTAAATATTATATATAGTAGTATGAGAATCTATTTGAAAATGCAAGTACTTAGGAGGTGCTAAAAAATGACTGCACAACATCCAGATTTTCAGGCTGAAGTGGAGCGGCTAGCTTACACTAAAAATTACATGCAGCAAATTTTAAATGAATCACAAAGAGGTTTGCAATCTGCTCAGGAGAATATTCGTAAGTCAATGGCAGATCTTGATTATTTAGATTCAAGTTTGGGCTATATTAATATTTTAGCAAATGCTCGTTTCTTTGAAATGGCCCGAAACCAAAAGGAAGGCTTAGAGGCTATTCAAAAAAAGCCTTACTTTGCCCGAATTCATTTCCAAAAGACAGGAGATCCTGAAGAATTTCTTTATATCGGAAAAACGTCTTTGTTTCATCGAGAAACCCATGAGCCTATAATAGTCGATTGGCGTTCACCGGTAGCAAACGTCTATTATGATGGTCGCCTTGGGGATATGGAATATGATGTTCGTGGAGAAATCCATAAGGGACATCTATTTGCCAAACGCCAATATAAAATTAATGATGGTGAATTGCTCGATTTACGGGATATTGATTTAACAACAAACGATGAATTACTGCAAGAAGCGTTAGCTGGAAAAGCAGATGTGCGTTTAACAGAAATTGTCTCCACTATTCAAAAGGAGCAAAACGAAATTATACGAGCACATCTTCGTCAGCCTATTATCGTACAAGGTGCTGCTGGTAGTGGAAAAACTACAATTGCCCTACACCGAATATCTTACTTCCTTTACACGATGGGCGAGCATTTTAACCCTGAGCAGCTTATGATTTTAGCACCGAATAAGTTATTTATCGATTATATTGGTGATGTTTTACCAGAGCTTGGTGTCGATAAAATTTGCCAAACAACCTTTTCCGATTACGTTCTAGCCGCGACGAAGCTAAAATTGAAACTTCAAAACCCAAATGAGCAGTTAGAATCTCTTGTTGCAGGAGAACCCCAACAGGTAGCTTCTTGGATATCTGAAATGAAGGGCTCGCTTTATTATCGGGATGTAATAGAAGGATACGTTCAAATAATCGAGCAGGAAATTGCCAACCAATTTGAGGATGTTTTCATAGAAAAATACTGCATTATGCGTGCATTCCATTTAAAGAAGCTATTTTTATATGAATTTTCTTATATGCCGATTGAAAAACGACTAGCACATATTAAAAAAGTGCTAGCAAGCCATGCTCGTCAAAAGAAACAGGCTATTTTAAATGCACTTCATAAAAAATATGATGAAGCACTTGGCAGAGCACTTGATGGATTTCGTGATGATGACAAACGGCGTCGGGTTGTCACGAAGTTTATTGATGAACGTGATGAACGCATTCCGGCCATTGAAAAAGAGGCAAAATCTACAGCAACAGTTTATATGCGACGCTTTGCTAAACATAACATCAAGACTCTCTATCGTACTCTTCTAACAAATGCTGAGCTTTTAGCAGAGCTTGCTCCAGAATGGCATTATCTTGAGCAACAGCAATTTTTACAGGCACATACTAAAGAACAATGGGCGCTTGAAGATTTAGCTGCAATTTATTATTTACAAGCTCGTATAAAGGGCATTCCTGATGAATGGAAAATGCGAGTCGTTTTCATCGATGAAGTACAGGACTATAGTTTATTTCAGCTTGCTGCTTTAAAGACTGGCCTTGAAACAGATATGTTTACAATGGTCGGTGATTTAGCACAAGGAATTCACAGCTATCGTTCTCTTACTGCCTGGGAACCTGTCCAAAATCTATTTCCTAGAGCAAGCTTTAGAACACTGCAAAAAAGCTATCGAACAACAATTGAAATTATGGAAGTCGCTAACAAAGTCTTAGCTCAAATGGATGAACAGCTTCCATTAGTAGAGCCAGTAGTTCGACATGGTAATGTCCCTACCTATATACAAGCTCAATCATTTGATGCCCTGCAAATGAAGGAAATTTTTGAAGCCATTCGAGCCAATGGACATCATTCCGTTGCTTTAATTTGCAAAACGACCGCAGAGGCAAAAACAATGCAGCAAGCATTAAAGGACAAAAAAATTGCTTCTCAGCTTCTAACTGAAAATGAGTCCATCAATCAGCAATTATTGCTCGTTGTTCCGAGTCATTTAGCAAAGGGCCTTGAATTTGATGCTGTGATCGTAGCTGCCTTCGATACACCTTTCTACGATACGAAGGTCGATCGCAAGCTACTTTATGTGGCACTCACTCGAGCCATGCACGAACTTTATTTAATTGGCCCAACAAAAAATACATTTCTATTAGAAAATGAACAGACATAATAATTGCGCTTTCGCTACTGTCGCTGCAAAAAACACTTACTGAAAGAAGATAAAAAAGTCGCTATTAAAGCGACTTTTTTGCATCGAACATTTAACTCATTTATCGATTCCGAGGCGGTATACGATAAAACCTCCCTCTGGATAAGTACGCCTTCACAACTTTCCACCATGACCTTGGTGCTTCCCTTGGAGGAGACTTCTTTTTAGGTAATGCCGGCATGCGCATGATAACGACTCCTTTCATAGGCTTACTAATACTATATGAAGATAGTTACAAATTTATGATAAAAAGGCCCCCAATATCTTACTGTAAATCCTCGGTTCATTCGTAAAAAACATGGCGGAATCTTAGCCATTTCTTGTACTATTTTTTTACTTATCCACAATAAAAAGAGAGATGTATCAAATATATGATTACATCCCTCTTTTTCACGTTCTATAAACCAAGTGCTCAAATATACGCTGTAAATTGTTTGCGTGTTAAGTTTTCATTTGGTCTAATTTTGCCGTTTTCATTTTATTGTCCGCCAGAGCGGTAATATACTCATTCGCCAGTGTGATGGATTGTTCTTGAAAAGCGAGCTTTGTCCAAGCAGTTGATATTCAAAAATTAAGGCTGCTTGGGTTGTTTCAAAGTGCCGGAGTCGTGCATTAGCTTTAAAGTACAATCAACTAGAAGAGGCAAGAAAAAGCTCTTGTGGCGCTTTCACATCGAATACTTTGGTTTTACATGCTATACATAAAGGAGCCATGCAAAGAACCGCGAATAAGTAAGTCTAACCAAAAAAAGATTTAATCGAAGTTAACTTGAACAGATACCTTGCTTTCTTGTTGGCACTTAATACTCCATACAGATCCTCATCTATTTTTAGAATACTAATAGGCCTAGAAATTATTTATTTTCACAGAAAAAAAAGCCGAGGAATTAAATCCTCGACTTTTTAGGTGCCTAGCGACGTCCTACTCTCACAGGGGGAAGCCCCCAACTACCATCGGCGCTAAAGAGCTTAACTTCCGTGTTCGGTATGGGAACGGGT
>NZ_JBIVCA010000025.1:0-72686 GCF_044746345.1 Lysinibacillus sp. NPDC086135
ACACCCGTTCCCATACCGAACACGGAAGTTAAGCTCTTTAGCGCCGATGGTAGTTGGGGGCTTCCCCCTGTGAGAGTAGGACGTCGCTAGGCAATGAAGACAGTCAGCTGAGTGCTGGCTGTTTTTTATTAAAGAAATTATTATTGAAATGAAGCTAAAGCTGATGACAGCAACTACAAAATACAAATATTTGCTTTTAATCTTTGCCACTTCTTACGGATTGAAGCATTAGCAAAGACTATTAGAATATAAAAATAAAAAAAATATAAAAAGTATTGCATATGTTATTTTTCTATGATATATTAATAAATGTCTTAAAGAGGTCCCGTGGTGTAGCGGTTAACATGCCTGCCTGTCACGCAGGAGATCGCCGGTTCGATCCCGGTCGGGACCGCCATTATAAACGATAATATAGTTCTTATGATGCTTTTAAATCATAAGAACTTTTTTTATTGTTAATATAAGGGAATTAGTGGATATCGATAAAATTGGTTCAATAATATTTGTTGGGGTATCCATAGATTTTTAGAATAATTATGCCTCGGCATAATTGCGTTTAGAAATGGCTTTGTGCTTGCACAAAGAACCCCTTTCCGATTCCGTGAAGCCCCAACACTCATATCGAAAAACTCGTTAGCAAAGGTCGTTGTATGTGTCAACAAACTGAACGCTATTATAGGGTGACTATTTTTTATCGATTCCTCTCGTGATGGAATTTGGAGGTGTTTAGCATGCGAAATTATTTTTACATAAAACGTTTGAATATAAGCTTACTCATAGGTGCTATTGTAATACTAGCAGGCTGTGGAGATCCTATTTTAGACATAGAGGAGTCCAATGCGTACCACTGGCAGAAAAATATGAATGAAGCCGAATTTGAAAAATTAAAAGAAGGCATGTCATATATGGAAGTAGTAAAAATTGCAGGGGGAGCAGGGGACATGATAAAAAATGATCAATACCGCTGGAATGATGAAATACTTATGACAAAAACCTATATAGTACGATTTAAAGATGATAAATTGGTTGATAAAAAGGTTAGTGAGGTAAAGGAGCATAAAAAATAAGCACGTTTTTTATAAGCGTGTTTTATTTTTATTTAGCACATAAATTAGTATCGTCAGCGATAATTAAGCCTAGGCATAATTGTTTCAGGCTAATGACGAAGGCTAATTTGCATAAGTTTTAGGACTCACCTCATGATGAGCATCAGCTTGGAGTGAAAATCTCCTTTGTTTATTTGATACAAAATTTATAATTTTTTGTCGACAAGCTGCAACAATTACGCCAAGGTGTAATTGTTTTTTTGAAATCCATTGGATGTTTTGAACATTTACGCTTGTTTCGGTAAACTAGAAGTAATGGAGCTAGGAGAGGAAAAAGAGATGATGTATGAAAAAATAATGAATTCACTTGGTGATACTGAGAATTTTGCGTTGAAACTAGCAAGCTTACTAGAAGCCCAAGATACAATTACATTAGAGGGTGATTTGGGCGCTGGTAAGACGACATTTACGAAAGCATTAGCGAAGGGACTTGGTGTGATGAGAACGGTCAATAGCCCGACATTTACGATTGTTAAGCAATATGAGGGGCGTTTACCATTTAATCATTTAGATGTTTATCGTTTAGCAGAAAGCGATGAGGATCTTGGATGGGACGAACTATTTTATGGTGATGCGGTGTCAGTTATCGAGTGGGCTCATTTGATTGCACAGGATTTACCACAGGAGCGTCTTGGAATAGAAATTTACCGGATCGGAGAAAATCAACGACGATTTGTATTAACACCACTTGGAAAGCGATATGAGGCATTATGTGAGGAGCTAATGAAATGATTTGGTTAGGGATTGAAACAGCGAATGCACCACTTTCTATTGCTGTAATAAAAGATGGGAAAGTGATCGCGGAGATTGTACAAAATATTAAATTAACGCATTCAGCAGGTGCTATGCCAGCTATTGAAGAAGTGCTAGCAAAGGCTGGCATAAAGCCAAGCGAGTTGGATGCGATTGCTGTATCAGAAGGACCTGGTTCTTATACCGGTGTACGAATAGGTGTGACGCTTGCTAAAACATTAGCATGGACATTGAAAAAGCCTTTAGTTGGAATATCTAGCTTAAAGTCATTGGCCGCAAATGCAGCACTATATGATGGGTTTATTTGTCCTATTTTTGATGCGCGAAGAGGCAATGTCTATACGGCCGTTTATAAAGGTTGTGGGCTTGAAACAATTATAGAAGATTATCACGATCATATAGATGGCTTGTTAGAGCGTTTACAGGCTTTAGAGGCGCCGGTTTTATTTGTTGGAGCCGATGTAGATGTTTTTTGGCATAAAATCGTAGAGGTAATGGGTGAGCGAGCTCAGCGTACGCAATTTAGCAATGATTTACCACGAGCAAGTGAAACGATTAGACTAGCTACTAAAATGGAGCTACCAAGTGTGGATGCAGTTCATCATTTTATTCCGCAATATAAACGCATTGCAGAGGCGGAGGCAAACTGGCTAAAGGAACAAAAGGAGAAGGCTCATGAGTAGTGATGTAACGTATCGTAAAATGGGATCTGATGATGTACCAGCAGTATATGAAATTGAGCTTGCTACATTTCCTACACCATGGACGTTAGATTCCTTTTACTATGAAGTGCACGAAAACCAGTATGCATATTACTTGCTAGCTGTGGATGAAGATGATCGTATTATCGGTTTTTGCGGAATGTGGATGGTTATAGACGCAGCGCAAATTACAAACGTTGCCGTTATAGAGGCTGCTCGAGGTCGCGGCATTGGTGAAGGATTAATGCGAGAGGCTATGCGTATTGCTAGAGAGCATACTATGGAAGTCATGAGTTTAGAGGTACGAGTAACAAATACAGTTGCTCAAAATCTTTATCGAAAGCTTGATTTCCAAGATGGCGGTATACGTAAAGGCTATTATACAGATAACGGGGAGGATGCCCTTGTCATGTGGGTGAATTTATGATGGAAGATCGAATGATATTAGCAATAGAATCGAGCTGTGATGAAACAGCAGCGGCGATTATTCGAAATGGTTCTGAAATTGTTTCAAATGTAGTTGCATCTCAAATAGAAAGTCATAAACGATTTGGTGGGGTTGTGCCTGAAATTGCATCTCGTCATCATGTTGAGCAAATTACAGTAGTTATAGAAGAAGCATTAGCACAGGCAAATATGAAGCCAGCTGATTTAGATGCTGTGGCAGTTACAGAGGGCCCTGGTCTTGTAGGTGCACTGTTAATTGGGATTAATGCCGCGAAGGCCTTTGCGTTTGCTAATAATTTACCGATTGTAGGTGTGCATCATATAGCTGGACATATATATGCTAATGCACTCGTGCAACCAATGGATTTCCCATTGTTAGCACTTGTTGTATCAGGTGGCCATACAGAGCTAGTTTATATGAAAGAACATGGCTCTTTTGAAGTCATCGGTGAGACGAGAGATGATGCAGCTGGTGAAGCTTATGATAAGGTTGCGCGTGTTTTAGACTTACCATATCCAGGTGGTCCGCGAATTGATAAATTAGCACATGAGGGAGATGAGGCTGTATCCTTCCCAAGAGTGTGGTTAGAGGAAGATTCTTATGATTTTAGTTTTAGTGGCTTGAAATCAGCGGTTATTAATTATAAGCATAATATGGACCAACGCGGTGAAGAAATTTGTCCGACTGCCGTTGCCAAAGGGTTTCAGGATAGCGTAGTTGAAGTATTAACGGCGAAAACATTACGGGCAGCTCGCGAATATAACGTGAAGCAGGTTATTGCAGCGGGTGGTGTAGCGGCAAATAAGGGTTTGCGTACATCACTTGAGATGGTATTTGCTGAAGAAAACATACCATTTTTCGTGCCACCATTAAAGCTGTGTACAGATAATGCCGCTATGATAGGGGCTGCAGCAACACCTATGTTTGAAGCCGGTATTCGAGGCAATTTATTAATGAACGGTCGCCCTGGAATGGAGTTAAAATCCTGGGTATAACTTTTTCTGGGTGTCATGAAATCGGAAAGGAGTTAATAAAGGATATTAGCCTAAATTCATCGCATCCTTGCGTAACGCTAACTGACCTGTATTATGTCGCTGACGCTGCGCTTTCGCGCAAAAAACATCTGCTGCTGCCGCTGCGTTAGCACTACGCTTTCGCGCAAAAAAATATCTGCAGGCCAAAGCACAAAGCCGATTTCGGACTGAGGCATAATTGATTATAGAAAAAGAGGCGTTTTAGATTTGATTCTAAAATACCTCTTTTTGCTTTTGTGAAAAAATTGTTGAGAAAATAGTATCTATAAGAAAATTTGAATCCGATCAGTTGACAAATTTTTCAGAAAATTATCCACAGGTAAGGTAGAAATAAAACAGCGAACATCCGTACTTATGCACAAAACGTTGATAACTTGTGCATAACTTGTGATTATTCAATATATAGTAGCCTATTTTGCACAAAATAATGTGAATAAAATATTTTTGAGTTGTGGACAATGTGGAAAAGTCTGTTGATATGTTGGTATTACTAGATTTATAGTGTGTATAAAGTTGTGGGCATTTTTTGTCGAAAAATAGCACTTGACCAATATATATGAAAAATCAACGCGAGTAAAGTAAAAAGCCATGTGACTAGGCACATGGCTTTATAAGTTTTATCCCACCTCAAGAGAGATGTTATAAAATAATATTTTCAAGTTCTTCACTTAGCTCGAGCCATTCCATTTCGAATAACTCATACTGTTCCTTAGCAGTTGATAATTCCTCTTGAAGTTGTGTAATTTTTTCGTGGTCTGTGAATATCTCAGGATCGCAAAGAGCTTCTTCTAAGCGAGCTATTTCAAGATTTACTTGCTGCATTTTCCCCTCTAGTTCCTCAAGCGTGCGTCTAATTTGGCGCTCCCGTTTTTTAGCCTCTTTATCAATTTTAGAGGTAGAGATCTTCTCAGATACAACAGCTTGTACTTGCGGTTGAGCGGCAGCCTTCATTTGTGCAATTTCCAATAGTTCTTGTTTCTTTTCAAGATAATAATCATAGTCACCTAAGTACTCAAAGGAACCATCGCCGGATAGTTCGATTACTTTAGTAGTGATTCGATTGATGAAATATCGGTCATGCGATACAAATAAGAGCGTTCCAGGATAATCGATCAGTGCGTTTTCCAGTATCTCTTTACTATCTAAGTCTAAGTGATTGGTAGGCTCATCGAGAATTAAGAAATTTGCCTTTTGCATCATCAACTTAGCTAGTGCAAGTCTAGCCTTTTCTCCACCAGATAAAGATGACACGATTTTATCTACATCATCGCCACTGAATAAGAAACGGCCTAGCACCGTGCGAATATCTTTTTCATTCATTAAAGGCCATTCATCCCATAGCTCTTTTAGCACACTTTTATTGCTCGATAGCTTGGCCTGCTCTTGATCGTAATAACCAATTTGAACATTTGTACCATAGCGAATCTCTCCAGAGAGTGGTAGTAAATCTTTGACGATGGTTTTTAATAAAGTTGATTTACCAACACCATTGGGTCCAACAAGTGCAATACGGTCTTCTCGGAAAGTGCGCAATGTGATGCCGCTTGATATTTTCTTATCACGATAACCTATAGCTAAGTCATCAATAGATAATACATCGTTTCCACTTTGGCGCTCAATTGTAAAGCCGAAGCTTGCTGATTTTTCATCACCATTAGGGGATTCCATCCATTCTGTTCGTTCAAGCATTTTACGACGACTTTGTGCCATTTTAGTAGTAGAAGCACGAGCAATGTTTTTTTGAATAAATTCCTCAAGCTTGGCCTTTTCATCTTGCTGACGTTCATAAAGCTTCAAATCACGCTCATAATTTTCCGCTTTTTCATCTAAATAGGCACTATAATTGCCTGTATATTTTGTGACGCGATGACGAGAGACTTCGTAGACAATGGAAACAACCTGGTCTAAGAAGTAGCGGTCATGGGAAACAATTAGAATAGCCCCTTCATAGCCTTTTAAATATGATTCCAACCAAGAGAGGGTATCAATATCTAAATGGTTAGTAGGTTCATCGAGTATTAATAGATCAGGTTTACTTAACAGAAGCTTAGCAAGCGCTAACCGAGTCCGTTGTCCCCCTGAGAGTGAGCTAATTGGCTTTTCGTAATCATTAGGATAGAACTGCATGCCATGAAGCACAGAACGTGTATCAGATTCATATTGATAGCCACCTGCATCTTTAAAATTATGCTGCAAATGATCGTATTCAGACATTATTTTTGCATATAAAGTAGGGTTTTCATAAACAGCAGGGTCGGCCATTTGTTGCTCTAATGATCGGATTGCCTGTTCTTGGGTAATAAGCGGCTCAAAAATTGTCATCATTTCATCCCAAATCGACAATGTTGAGTTTAATCCAGCATGCTGCTCTAAATACCCAATTTGTATACCTTTAGGGATAATAATATCGCCAGAGTCATATGACATTTGACCAGCAATTATTTTAAGTAAAGTGGACTTACCAGCACCGTTACGACCTACTAATGCAACGCGGTCACGATGTTGAACCTCTAATTTTACGCCACTTAAAATTTCATCTGCAATAAAGGATTTATATAGTTGATTGACCTGTAAAACAATCATTCTTGACACCTCAATTCTACCTTAGTGTAATGGATGTGCGATTGCCTTGCAATGTCGATGCTTTACTTATTCCAAGCTGTCATGTAAGATTGAAACGATTTCTCTTTAGTTAGTGGCGTAAAAGCGCCATTAACTAAAGGGAAATCCTCCAGTGAATATAATAAACTTAGAAATATTAAGCATGTATCATAAATGGTTCATCACCAAAAGTTGTGGATGACGTTTGTTAAAATGTCTACTATGTAAATAGTTGATTGGAGTGGAGACTGGGCGACTCCTCGGGGATCAGCGTCACAGATGAGACCCCTGCAACGCAGTGAAGCGGCTCATCGGACGCCCCTAGGAAGCTTTGCTCTGTAGCGAAAGCGAAGTGTCAGCTACAAATGTTTTCTGTGCGAAAGCGAAGCGTCAGCTACAAATGTTTTCTGTGCGAAAGCGAAGCGTCAGCTACAAAGCGCCCAGTCGGAACGGAAATCAACCACACGTTTTGGTGATGATCCTTATAAATAGAATTTGATACATTATAAGGAGGAAAAAGTTTGAAACAAGAATTAAAAATTCCACAAGCCACTACGAAAAGACTTCCTCTTTACTATCGATTTATCCAAAACTTTGCACAAGAAGGCATGGAACGTATTTCGTCGAAGGAACTGAGTGAAGCAATGAAAATTGATTCTGCAACTATTCGCCGTGATTTTTCTTATTTTGGTGCTCTTGGGAAAAAGGGATATGGCTATGATGTGCAGCATCTCTTGAAATTCTTTAGTCAAACGCTCGATCAACATGAAGCCACAAAAGTAGCGTTAATTGGTGTAGGGAACTTAGGTAGTGCTTTATTAAAATACAATTTCCAAAAAAATCATAATACCCATATCGTTGTGGCATTTGACTCAAAGGCCCCGAAGGAAGGGAAGATGATTAGCAATATTCCTGTTTTTCATCCTGATTTATTGGAAGAAAAGTATGCAGAATATGGAGCGGAGCTTGCAATTTTAACAGTTTCACCACGCTCTGCACAGAAAATGGCTGATAGATTAGCGGTGATGAACGCAAAAGGAATTTTAAACTTTACGCCAGAGCGTATTACTGTACCAGATAAAATGCAACTTTTAACAATCGATTTGTCGGTAGAATTGCAGGCACTCATTTATTTAATTCGTAATCAGGAAGAGTGATAATTGTACATAATTTAACTTCTTTCAGTGAATGTTTTTTGTACCGAATATGAGATAAAATGAGAGAATGACGAAAAACTTTCACATATTATTAGTTAGCAAAATGGCGAAATATGCGTTAAAATGATGGATATAAAGAGGAGGTGGCTGTAATGGGTCCAATAGGTCCAATGAGCCTCATTATTATCGGAATTGTCGCATTACTAATTTTTGGTCCTAAGAAGTTACCAGAGCTAGGTAAAGCATTTGGTTCAACATTACGTGAATTTAAAAATGCTACAAAAGGATTAGCCGACGAAGATGATGATGACAAGAAGAAGAAAGAACTAGATAAGTAAAGTTAGGATGTTTGAGGAATGAATCCAAAAGATCTAACTGTCATTGAACATATAGAAGAATTAAGAAAACGGCTTTTCATTGTTGCCGTTTTCTTTGTTCTCGCTATGATTGCTGGCTTTTTTGTTGCGAAGCCGCTTGTTAAATATCTTCAAATTACTGGAGAGTCTTACAATATAGAACTTCATGCGTTTGATGTAGTAACACCACTGGCAATTTATATCCAAGTTATTTTTTTAGTATCATTTATCCTATCTTCGCCGGTATTGATGTACCAATTATGGGCTTTTATTAGCCCGGGACTTAGGGACGTAGAACGAAAAGCAACCTTAAGCTATATACCGTATTCATTTTTATTATTTTTAGCAGGGTTATCCTTTTCATATTTTTTACTATTCCCTTATGTCATAAAGTTTATGATGAATTTATCAAACGAATTGGAGATTCAACAAACGATTGGCATACATGAATATTTTTCGTTTTTATTTAAGCTTACAATACCCTTTGGTTTCCTTTTCCAATTGCCGATAGTAGTCTTGTTCTTTTCACGCATTGGGATTCTATCTCCTGAGTTACTAATTCGTATTCGTAAGTATTCATACTTTGGTTTATTTGTATGTGCTGCTCTAATCGCACCACCTGAATTAGCTTCACACTTAATGGTTTCAGTACCGTTATTTATTCTTTATGAAATTAGTATTATGATTTCTCGTGTTGGCTATAAGAAATACTTAAAATCAGAAGAAATGCGATTGAAGGAAGAGCAAGAAGCTGAGCAAAAACGCCAGGTCGAAGAGGCACTTGAACAGCAACGACGTCAAATCGAAGAATTAAATCAATAATAATAGAAGCTCGATGCCTATTAATAGCATCGAGCTTTTTCGTCGTTATAAATAGCTAGGTTCAACTAGAAATCGGCGGTATGCAAAAATTTCACTGATTTTTATTGCATTTTTTCTAGTTGTTCAAGAAACTTTTGCAGTGGTTCGGCATACAATTGTACAAGCGTCACAAAACCATTCAGCATGACGTGGGCGATAATAGACGTCCAAATGCGTTTTGTTTTGTGATATAAGAAGGCAAAAATCAATCCGCAAATTGTATAAAGCAAGATATGTCTGAAGTCGAAATGAATAAGTGCAAAGAAAATGGCACTTACTATACCGGCTATCCAGAAATTGGTCGTTTGGACAAGCGATCCGAAAATAACACGGCGGAAGACGAATTCTTCTAGTATTGGCCCAAACACGACAATCGCTAATATCGCAATAGGAGCGCCTTTTGCAATAGCTACAATATCAGCTGTGTTTTGCGATCCACCTTGGATACCGAATACAGCCATTTCGATAGCTGCGCCAATCATTTGGCCGATGAAAACTAAGAAGAAACCGATAATTCCCCACATAATTGACAGTGGTATAGTTTCTTTCTTTCCTTTATAAATATCCCAAAACGCTTTATCGCGGGATGTTAGGAGTAAGCTTAAAATTAACGCAATGGCAAAGCTAAGTGCGATATACCAGCCTTGAGTAAGCGGAGCAGCTTGCCCACTAGGTAAACCAGTTGTACTCATAACAAGCTTATGAAACGGTTTTGCCAGTAATATCCCCGATATTTGCATGAGGATATAAATCAGTAAAACATAAAGGGCTGTTTTTTTATGTTTATTTATTTTTTGAGAATTGTTCACAGTCAAAATCCTTTCCATTCATTATGCTACCTTTCTATTGTAGAGGAATATGGAAAGAAAACAAAATTTTTCGAAGTTCTGACTTGCAAAAAAAAGTGTGATTGATTATCATAATAATTGTATTAGCACTCGACTAGATAGAGTGCTAATAAACTTTCAAGTATATATTTAATTAATAGGAGGTTGTTTCACTTGTTAAGACCACTAGGAGATCGTATTGTAATCGAACTAATCGAGGTAGAAGAAAAATCTGCATTCGGTATTGTACTGCCAGACTCTGCAAAAGAAAAACCGCAAGAAGGTAAAGTTGTAGCAGTTGGGACGGGTCGCATTTTAGAGAACGGGCAACGTGTAGAGCTTGACGTAAAAGTTGACGACCGCATTATTTTCTCTAAATACTCTGGTACAGAAGTTAAATATGAAGGTAATGAATACCTAATTTTACGCGAAAGTGATATTCTTGCAATTATTGAATAAATTAATACTTTTAAAGATTCATTACCAAAAGTTGTGGATGGCATTTTTAAAAACGTCTACTATGTAAATAAGTTGATTGGAGTGAAGGCTGGGCGACTCCTTAAAGCGCCCAGTAGGAACGGAAATCAACCACGCACATTTTGGTGATAATTCCTTTTAAAGTAAATGCCTAGTAATTGTCACAAATAGATGGCAATGACTGTATGGCGAAATTTCTATAAATATATTGATGAAGCTTAACGAATATTCCATTTCAGGAGGGTAAATTCAAATGGCAAAAGATATTAAATTCTCAGAAGACGCTCGTTCATTAATGCTACAAGGTGTAGATAAATTAGCAAACGCAGTAAAAATTACATTAGGGCCTAAAGGTCGTAACGTAGTTTTAGAAAAAAAATTCGGTTCACCACTTATTACAAATGATGGTGTAACAATTGCAAAAGAAATCGAGCTAGAAAACCCATTCGAAAACATGGGGGCAAAATTAGTAGCAGAAGTTGCTTCTAAAACAAACGAAATCGCTGGTGACGGTACAACAACTGCAACAGTATTAGCACAAGCAATTATTCGTGAAGGTTTGAAAAACGTTACAGCTGGTGCAAACCCTGTAGGCATTCGTAAAGGGATCGATAAAGCAGTTGCAGCAGCCCTTACAGAATTACACGCTATTTCTCGTCCAGTTAGCAACAAAGACGAAATCGCACAAGTTGCGGCTATCTCTGCTGCTGATGATGAAGTAGGGCAATTAATCGCAGAAGCAATGGAACGTGTGGGTAACGATGGTGTTATCACAATTGAAGAATCTAAAGGCTTCACAACTGAGCTTGATGTAGTTGAAGGTATGCAATTCGACCGTGGTTATGCATCACACTACATGGTAACAGATACAGATAAAATGGAAGCGGTATTAGATAACCCATACATTTTAATTACTGATAAAAAAATTACAAACATTCAAGAAGTATTACCATTATTAGAACAAGTGGTACAACAAGGTCGTCCACTATTAATCATCGCTGAAGATGTTGAAGGTGAAGCTCTTGCAACACTTGTAGTGAACAAACTTCGTGGTACATTCAATGCTGTAGCGGTTAAAGCGCCAGGGTTTGGTGACCGTCGTAAAGCAATGCTTGAAGATATCGCAATTTTAACAGGTGGTCAAGTAATTACAGAAGAATTAGGCTTAGACCTTAAATCAGCTGATATTACATCACTTGGTCGCGCTGCGAAAGTTGTTGTTACAAAAGACAATACAACAATTGTAGAAGGTGTTGGCGGTGCAGATGCAATCGAAGGCCGTATTGGTCAAATCCGTGCTCAGCTTGCTGAAACAACTTCAGAATTCGATAAAGAAAAATTACAAGAACGCCTTGCAAAATTAGCAGGTGGTGTAGCAGTAATCAAAGTTGGTGCTGCAACAGAAACAGAACTAAAAGAACGCAAACTACGCATTGAAGATGCTCTGAACTCAACTCGCGCAGCAGTTGAAGAAGGTATCGTTTCAGGTGGTGGTACGGCACTTCTTAACGTATATGCAGCAGTTGAAAAAGTTGCAGATGCAGAAGAAGGCGACGTAGCAACTGGTGTGAAAATTGTTCTACGTGCTTTAGAAGAGCCAGTCCGTCAAATCGCAAACAACGCTGGTCTTGAAGGCTCAATTATCGTGGATCGCCTAAAACGCGAAGAAATCGGTGTAGGCTTCAACGCTGCAACAGGCGAATGGGTAAACATGATTGAAGCGGGCGTAGTAGACCCAGCGAAAGTAACTCGCTCCGCTCTACAAAACGCAGCATCTGTAGCAGCTCTATTCTTAACAACAGAAGCAGTTGTAGCAGACATCCCAGAAGCAGCTCCAGCAATGCCAGATATGTCTGGTATGGGCGGCATGCCAGGAATGATGTAATCTACGGCTCCAGCCAAATAAAAATCACTTCTCCATTTGAGAAGTGATTTTTTATGTTTAGCGAATATTTATTAGTGAATCGCTGATAGAATATGGATAATCGCTGATAAACCACCGACAATCGCTGATAAAAGCAGTAAAATCGCTGATAAAAACAGCAAAATCGCTGATAAACTCCCAACAATCGCTGATAAACCACCGACAATTGCTGATAATAAGCTTGTTAGCAGCGAAACTTTATGGTTTAGCGGCGTTCTTTGCGTGGTTGGCGGCGAAACTCAAAGTTTTAGCGGCGAATTCCAACATAAGCCGTAAAATTTAGGAAAACTAAAATCAGGGTTGAAAAACTTTGTATAGAATTTTACACAATATTAAGGGCTTGACTATAAAAACAGCACAATCGCTGATAAACTTCCGACAATCGCTGATAAACCCCAAACAATCGCTGATAAAGATACAAACCTGCTAATAAAAAACTCCGAAAAGTAGCTTAGAGTTATTCTTTTTGCTTCAACCTAAAATCAGGGGAAATATAAGAGATTAGAGTATAATCCATTTCTTCTCCTGCTTGAGTTGATAATTGCACAAGTAAAGATTCTTCAGTGTTTGAGGGATGTATAGCGCTTGTTTTTATAGTAACCACTTGAACACCGGTTCTTCTTGGGTTTCCAACAACGACCACCTGATTCCCCAATGTATAAACTGCTGTAATATCAGTTTGGAACGCGACAATATATAAATCTAAATCCGTTATATTGTGAAACATTGGAATCGTGAATCCCATATTTTGTTCAAAGTCGTACCATTCAGAAAGAGCAACATCGTAATTCGTAAATAGTCGATGCAGTGCATAATGAATTCTAGTTGGAACATAGCTCCACCGACCGATTGAGCTATGCCAATATTCTTCATAAGCGGGTCTCATGTAGCCAGGATTATTGACGATCACTTCATAAGGAATGGTATTGCCATTCTCTATTACCTGTGAAAGTGTAACAAATTTTGATGGGGGAGATAATTCTGGAAAAGGAGGATCAGCAATTGTTTGGGGTTTTATCGGCTCAAGGCTTTTTAAACGATTTTCTAGACCTTTTATTTGTGCTTTAAGTCCATTTAATCTACTCAATTCTTTTGCATCAAAAGAAGATACAATGCTCAAATTAATTAATATTAAGCTAATCATACATAAAGTTATTTTTTTTACGTTACACATAGATGCACCTCTCCTATACTGTGCTCATTAAATGAGCGAATATGTAGAATGGCTAAAAAACTTTCTAGACATGTTTTCACTTCCTGTCCTACTAAACAATAAAAAGGCAATCCATTAGTTCGTATTTGAACTTCTGGATAGCCTTTTTTGCTATAGTCATTTTTCTTGGACTTCCAATATGTTAGGTGACCAATCTACATGCCTGGTAGGTTAAAGCCTGGTAAACCTGGTAAGCCAGGATATTGTCCGCCTGGGAATGGCATCGGACGTGGTGGATATGGTTGTGGCGGATATGGCTGCGGAGGCCGTGGTGGATATGGTTGTGGCGGATATGGCTGCGGAGGCCGTGGTGGATATGGTTGTGGCGGATATGGCTGCGGAGGACGTGGTGGATATGGTTGTGGCGGATATGGTTGCGGAGGCCGTGGTGGATATGGTTGTGGCGGATATGGTTGCGGAGGCCGTGGTGGATATGGTTGTGGCGGATATGGTTGCGGAGGACGTGGTGGATATGGTTGTGGCGGACGTGGTTGCGGAGGTCGTGTCGGATACGGTGATGGGTTTAAAGATGGATATGGGCTACCAGAAGGCATAGTAGGGTGAAACGGAATGTTAACATCAAGATCTTCGGGATTAAATCCAGGATTGACCAATGAAACACACCTTTCTTCGTTTTTTCTTTTCTAACATATGCCTACTATTAGGATTGTCATAGGCATTAAACTAGAAGAATGATCGATAAGCGTATATTTAATTAAAGTAAAAAATGTTATAAAATATATCAAATTTAATTATAATAGAAGAAAATATCATTAAAGGATGATTTAAATAAATGACTATTATAAAAATCAAGAAAATAAAAGTTCAAAATTTACGAAATGTACGTCATGGTGAAATTGTGTTAGCGGTAAATTTCGAGACATTCCTTAAGCCAAATGTTGTAGGTTTATACGGACAGAACGGTTCTGGAAAAACAACTATTGTTGATGCATTCGGCTTGTTAAAGGCACTTATCTCCGGTTGGATAGCTGAAATTAAATTACCATCTGAGGAAAAGAAATTAATTATGGCAGGGGAGGATACGGCAAGTATTGAGTTCGAGTTTCTAGTAGAAAATCAATTTGGCACATTTTTTCTCAATTATTATGTAGAGTTACAAGAAGATGATAACAGACTGTACACAACGGTTGAACGTGTAGCTTACAGAGAAAACGAGAAAGGGAAGCGTTCAAAGATTTTAATTAATGTTACAGAGGAAGACATACAACTACGTAAAGCAAATCTTTCTGATATGAATGAAAAAATGCGTATCCAATTACTAGTCATTCACCAATTGTCTAAAAAACAATATATGTCCTTTGTCTTTCACAAAGATTTAAAGCCGTTATTACAGGATAGGTTGTCAGAGTTAGAAATGCAATTGCTTCATAATTTAGCAATAGATTTTAATCGTGATTTACATGTTGTTAACAATCAAAATATCGCACCATTATTTGAAGAGCGCAGTATGCCTTTTAGCATCCATCTCGAAAAAACTCGTGGTTCTATCCCTTACAATTTGAAGGGGCCAGCATTATTGCCAGAGGACGCATTTTACGTGTTATGTGAAGTAATAGAGCAAAGTAATCAAGTATTATCAGCGATTATTCCAGGTCTCTCTATAAAGATTAATGTACTTACAAAACAAACTATGGATAATGGAGAAAAAGGAATTCGTTTTGAATTTTTATCGCAACGAGGGGAGCGCGAATTACCGTTAAGGACAGAGTCAGAAGGGATTTTGAAAATTATATCTGTACTCAGTGTGCTCATTGCGGTTTATAATAACCCAAATGCTTGTGTAGTAATAGATGAATTAGATTCTGGTGTTTTTGAATATTTGTTAGGCGAGTTGTTAACAGTGATTGATGAGGGCGGAAAAGGTCAACTTATTTTTACGTCTCATAATTTACGTGTGTTAGAGGTGCTAGCTATTAAAAACTTATGGTTTACGACAACGAATGAGGATCGTCGTTATATACAGCTAAAGGGTATTAAAGAGGTAAATAATGCTCGAGATGTTTATTTACGTGCAATTCAGTTGGGCGGACAGGATGAAGATGTTTATAAAGAAACGAAGACATTTAAAATTAAGCGTGCCTTTAGAAAAGCGGGTGTCCAGCGTGACTAAAAAAGTTCTTTTAATTATTGTAGAAGGGCATACGGAGCAAATTGTTTTAGAGGATTTTCTAGATGAACATTTTGCAAATTCAACGATTCGCTTCGATGTACAACGGGAAGATATTTTAACGAAATGGGATGCTAATAAACGGATACCTAATATTAAAAATAGTGTTACACGAGTGATTCAGAACTATTTGGAGAAGTATAAGTTTTTAGCGAAGGATTTAACCGCTGTCGTTCATATTACTGATGCAGACGGTTGTTTCATAGCCCCTGAATTTGTCAAGGTGAAGGGAGATATTGAGCAAAATTTATTCTATACAGAAGATGCAATATTAGTGAAATCAGAGAAGCGTAAGGAACAAATCGAACAACGAAATGACATGAAGGCGAATAATGCTAAAATCCTTATGGCAAATGATCATTTTAGCATTCATCGATTAAGAATACCGTATCAGCTATTCTATTTTTCTACAAACTTAGAGCATGTACTATGGAATGAGCGTAATGAAGTAGCGACGGAAAAGGTGCAAAAGGCTGATGAATTTATGGAAAGTTTATCGAGCTCCATAGAAGAATTTTTAAAAGAATATCTCCCAGTTAACCCAGAGCTTCCGTATAAAGAAAAAATGAAAATGAGTTGGTCATTTTTAATGGAGGGCTGTAATTCGTTACAACGCGGAACAAATGTACCGTTATTATTTGAAATGATTAAATCGGATATACAATAAAGTGAGAGTTAATCAGTAGTGAAAAATGAAGCGTCAGCAACGACAAATATAGAGGAAGCGGTTAGACGCTTGCTCACTAAAAAAGGTCCTTTCGTTAGAATAAGCGATGGCTCTTTTTTCGTTTTAGGGAAGCTATTCTTACTTAGTAATGACATCTTTTCATTTCCTAATTCATAAGCTTTACAGGTGTGATTTTATCAAGCAAGAAGGAGGCATTGACATTCAAATACATGTTGTACGGGCAGGGGAGTCCTTATGGGGTATTGCGAAGGCATATGGGACAACAGTTCAAAATATTGTAGATGCCAATCAAGTTCCTGAACCAAATCGATTAGTTATAGGGCAAGCTCTTGTGGTACCGATTGTCGGAAATTTCTATTATGTGCAGGCAGGAGACAGTCTATATTCAATCGGCCAACGCTTTGGCATTAATTATTTAACACTTGCTCAGGTGAACAATATTAGTCCGAGTCAACCGTTATCGATTGGTATGCGACTTTATATTCCACCTCAACCAAAAACAAGAGCTGAAACATTGGCATATTTAGAGCCGAGAGGGACATTCGTTAGTGAGGCATTACTAAGTCAAGCAAGAGAAGCGGGTCCATTTTTAACTTATCTAGCTTTATTTAGCTATGAGGCAAGAAGAGATGGAACGCTTAAGGTGCCACCGAGTCAAGGTGTGGCGCAAATTGCAAATGATACAGGTGCTTCTCTAGCAATGGTTGTCTCGAATTTGGAGAATTTTAGTTTTAGCGGTGACTTAGCGAGAGATATTTTTCAAAGTACAGCCGTACAGGATTTGCTCTTTAATAATATTCTTGAAGAGGCAAAGCGTTTAGGAACCGTTAAAGATATTCATTTTGATTTTGAGAATTTGCCGGGCGATCAACGACAGGCGTATAACAATTTTTTAAGGAGAGCGGTGAGTCGATTCCATCCTCAGGGATATACCGTATCGACAGCGCTAGCTCCGAAAACAAGTGCTAGTGAGCGGGGTCCGTGGACGGAGGGGCATGATTATAAAGCACATGGAGAAATAGTGGATTTTGTTATGTTAATGACCTATGAATGGGGCTATTCTGCAGGGCCCCCTATGGCAGTATCGCCACTTCCAGAGGTAGAAGCGGTTGTTAAATATGCAGTAAGTGAGATACCTCGGAACAAAATTATACTTGGACAGAATTTATATGGGTATAACTGGACATTGCCTTTTGTGCAGGGGGGGCCTAATGCAGAAGCAGTTAGCCCACAAAGAGCAATCGAGATTGCTAAGAAATATAATGCTGCTATTCAGTTTGATTTGAGATCTCAAGCACCGTTCTTTGAATACTACGATGAGCAAGGTAAAGCACATGTGGTATGGTTCGAAGATGCCAGATCCATTCAAGCGAAGTTCGATTTAATCAAACGGTACAGACTCCGAGGAGTAGGCTATTGGAAGTTGGGTCTACCATTCCCTCAAAATTGGTTATTAATTGGGTCCAATTTTGATGTAGTAAAGAAATGAGAATTTTTAGGGAGCAACCAAGCAATTTCGCCTTGGCTTAATTGTAGCTGTCGCTTTGCGCTTTCGCTACAGAAAACATTTGCGGCTGACGCATCGCTTTCGCGCAGACAAACATTGCGGCTGGCGCTGCGCTTTCGTACAGAAAAGATATGCTGAATGAAGATAAAATAGCTCTATGTCTATTCTATTTTCCGATAAAAATGAATAATCTGAAAATGTTATATCTATTTATGGTAATCTATACTATAATTATGGTAAATGATAATCCAGGAGGGATATTTTGGGTAAATTTAAAAAGTTAGGTATTATACTAACGTCTACTGCATTTTCTGTTAGTGTACTTTCGCCAATGGCACAAGCTTCGGCAAATGTAAAAGAACCACAAGAGAGAGTTGCAATTCAAGTTTCTTCAACAGAAACAAAAGTAACAAAAAGTATGCTTATTAAGCAATTGAATACAATATTCCCAGACAAATTCAATTTTGTAACAGAGAAAGATTTCTCAATGGGGGAAGCGCATTACTTTAATGATGACAAAACGATACGCTATGAATTGAACTTTAATAAAACAATCAATGGCAAAGACGTTTATGGTGATTTTACTTTTAAAGGCGAAGATTTGGAATTGGAAAATTTCTCCTATCAGCCTGTCGATATAGCGGAAGCATTGTACCCGGTGAAATATTCAGAGGGTGAAGCAAAGAAAGTTGCTCAAGACTTCCTAAAGAAATTGCCGAGCACTGCGAATTACAAGCTTCGTGAGGACAATAGATTTGGTGACTTTGGTTTTAGTTTTAGTAGACCTTTATCCGAACCAACTTCGTATTCATTCATGTACTCGCCTACACACAATGGTGTGTCACTTAGTAATGATTTTATCCATATTACAGTTCTAGCAAATGGTGAAGTTACAAGTATGTATCGTAATACTGAGCCAACTAGCAAGGCAACATTTGATAACTTAGATCAGAAAAAGAATGAGTCAGACATCCTAGCACAGGTTCGTGAAAAACTGTCAGTTGACTTACGTTATATAGTTGACTATAACTACCAAACAGGCGAAGCGATTGCTAAGCTTGTGTATATGCCACCAACTAGCTTTAATGGTGTACATGCAATAAATGGGCAATGGCAAACAATAAATGGTTTCACTTCTCAAGTACCGAAGACAAAAGGTGTAGAAAAACTTGCAGCGCAACCACTTGCACCTAAGAAAAATGGTATTACATTAGCAGAAGTTGAAGAGTTAGCTAAGTCTATCTTAAAAGTTGATACAGACAAAGCCAAGCTACAAATTCATTCGGTTAATGAAAGAGAAAATGAAAATGGCGAAACAATTTATGATGTGAATTATATGTATGATCTCGGTAATTACGGCACAGGTAGTTCACTTGAAGTCAACAAAGCAACAGGTGAAATTACAAACTACTGGAATACAAGTAGAGAATTCATGCAGACAGATGTTAAAGTAGAACCAATTTCAAAAGATGCTGCGTTAGCAAAAGCGATAGACTACTTAAAAGAGTGGTCTCCGTCATATATTCATAATTATTCAAAACCACTAGAAGATGCAATATATGATAAAGACAACAAACAGTATTACTTCTCTTTCCCACGTATTGTCAATGGCATTGCCGTAGCAGGGGATGAAATTTCCGTAGGTATCAGTGCTGATGGGAAATTAAGTTCTTTAAATGTTAATTATCGCAAGATTGATAATTGGCCGTCTGTAAACAAAGCTATTCCTGCTGATAAAGCAAAAGCAACATTCAATGAGGGGCTGAAATTGGAGCTACAGTATGCAAAACAGGATGGCGAGGATAATCACCACTATGATTTAGTATACACGCCGGTTTATAATGGAATTTTGTTCAATAGTATTGATGCAACAACGGGTGAATGGCTTCAAAAAGTTGGTGATACGAAAGAAAAACCTGCCATTTCGCATCCAACAGCTGGAGGAGAATTAACTTATTTATTACACCAAAATGTGTTAGAGGTTAAAGACCCAGCAAACTTTAATGCTGATACAGCCGTAACAAGAGGAGAAGCTTTGAAAATTTTAGTTAAATCATTATCATACGGATATGATTTCAATCCGTATGGAGGAGACAACGTTAAGCAATCCTTCAAAAATATTGACAAAAAGCATCCATTATACGGAATCGTTGAACAAGCTGTAAGAATGGGCATTTTACAACCGGCGGATCAATTTGCAGTAGATACAGCATTGACTCGTCAAGAGCTTGCCGAATGGTTAGTTCGTGTACTAAATTTAGAGAGTGCTGCTAAGCATAGTGACATTTACAAATTAAACTTTACTGATGCAAGCTCAATTGATCCAGCGTACGCAGGTTATGTTGCTTTAGCGAGTGCAATGGGACTAATTGATGGACAGCAAAATAAATTCAATGCTACTGAGAAAGTGACGTATGCAGATTTGGCTGTATCTACAGTTCGTCTAGCAAAGGCTGCCTTTGAACAGAACGGCAACGGTCGTCATTACTATTAATAGTCGATAATTTATACATGAAAGGGCATCCCCTGATTTTTGGGGATGCCTTTTTTGTGATTACAGTAAAAAGGATTGCTGATCAGCAGCATATATGTTATTATTACCTCGAATTAAAGATAATTGAATTCGAAGTAAATGGAAAGAGGGAGTCGTATGAAGGAAGACAATCGTAATTTAAAAGCTTTTACGGTCTTGTTCCGAGCATATCAAACGATTCAAGATGCAACAAAGAGAGATTTACTTCAATACGATTTAAATCAAACTGAATTTTCGGTACTTGAGTTTTTATATCATCATGGTGAGCAACCAATCCAAGTAATTGGAAAGAAAATTTTAATCGCAAGTAGTAGTATTACGTATGTTATTGATAAGCTCGAACAAAAAGGTTTTGTGTATCGACGTGCTTGTCCGAGGGATCGTCGTGTCACATATGTTTTATTAACATGCGAGGGTCAAGCGTTGATGGAAGAAATATTTCCGAAGCATGAACAAAAAATTAACGAGATTTTTGAAGTATTAGATCAACAGGAGATGGACACAATGACCCTGTCTTTGAAAAAGGTTGGTTTGAACGCAGTTAATAAATAAATACTTTACTTAATATCTCGAAATCGAGATAAATAGGAGGGGCATAAAATGAATCATTTAAAAGGAATTCACCACGTTACCGCTATTACAAGTAGTGCGGAAGAGAATTATAAATTTTTTACTTATGTATTAGGGATGCGATTAGTGAAAAAAACGGTTAATCAGGATGATATCCAAACATATCATTTATTTTTTGCAGATGATAAAGGTAGCGCTGGCACTGATATGACATTTTTTGATTTTCCAAACATTCCAAAAGGTGTGCATGGAACAGATGAAATTTCTAAAACTTCATTCCGCGTGCCAACAGATGCGGCATTGGACTATTGGGTAAAACGTTTCGATCGATTAAATGTTAAACATTCAGGTATTAAAGAGCAATTTGGCAAGAAAACTTTATCATTCGTCGATTTTGACGATCAGCAATATCAACTTATTTCTGATGAAAACAATACAGGTGTTTCATCAGGCACTCCATGGCAAGATGGACCGATTCCTCTTGAATATGCAATTACAGGCTTAGGTCCGGTTTTTGTGAGAGTTGCTAATTTTAAATATTTCAAAGAGATGCTAGAAAAAGTGATGCTCTTTACAGAAATCGGTGAAGAAGGGGATTTCCATCTGTTTGAGGTTGGTGAAGGTGGAAACGGTGCACAACTTGTTGTAGAACTTAACACAGTTCTACCAGTAGCTCGTCAAGGCTTTGGTACAGTACATCATGCTGCATTCCGCGTAGAGGATCGAACTGTACTAAATGAATGGACTGAACGATTTGAAAGCTTTGGCTTCCATACTTCAGGTTACGTAAATCGTCATTTCTTTGAATCACTTTATGCACGGGTAGCACCTCAAATTTTATTTGAGCTAGCTACTGATGGCCCAGGATTTATGAGTGATGAGCCTTATGAAACTTTAGGTGAAAAATTGTCGTTGCCACCATTTTTAGAGCCAAAGCGTGCACAAATAGAAGAACTTGTCCGTCCAATTGACACTGTAAGAAGTACGATTACGTTCGATAAAGAATATGAGTAAAACTTTTTATCCCATTCAGCAGAGAGACTCAAGCCTCTGCTGAATGAAAATTACATACTCTAAAAAGAAAAATGATTGGAGGTCAGTTAGATGGAATTTTCAAAGCTAATAGATAAGCGTCGCTCTGCGAATAATTTTATAGAGGACATCAAGATGAGCGAAGAAGATATACGTCCCATTTTGGAGGATGTTAAGCTTGCTCCTTCCGCCTTTAATTTACAACATGCTGATTATATCGTTGTATTAGATGAAGAAAAAAAAGAAAAAGTACGAGAAGCTGCATACGGGCAATATAAAGTACATTCAGCCTCAGCGGTTATACTTGTATTAGGAGATAAAGAAGCCTATAAAAATACTGCTAACCTTAATCAAGGGATGGTAGACTTAGGCATTATTAATGCTTGTGAATTAGAAAATATCGTCAATGAAAACGCTAAATTTTATGAAGAACGTGGCAAGGAATTTATGAAGGAGGAAGCAATTCGTAACGCTTCACTTTCAGCTATGTTATTTATGCTGGCAGCCAAAAATCGTGGATGGGACACATGTCCAATGATCGGCTTTGATCAGCAACAAATGAGAGCTCTTTTTAATATTCCAGAAACACATGAGATTGCACTAATGATTACTATAGGTAAAGAAAAAGAAAGTAGTCGCCGCTTGCGTGGTTACCGTAAACCAGTTGAGGAATTTGCAACCTATTATTAGGACAGTATAAAATAAAACTGTCTACAAATAATAAAATTAATGCACATTTAGGAGGAATATTGTGAAAGTAGTAGCAATCGTAGGTAGTATCCGTAAAGAATCTTATAATATGCAATTAGCAAAATTTATTCAAAAGCGTTATACTGAGAAATTTGATCTTGAAATATTAAGTTTGAACGATTTACCAATGTATAATCAAGATATCGAAAATGAAGCACCACAGCCTGTACTTGATTTTAAAGTACAAGTAAAAGCGGCAGATGCAGTTCTTTGGTTGACACCAGAATATAATGGTACAGTGCCAGGTGTTATGGTTAACGCCATCGATTGGTTATCTCGCGTTGATAAAGTAATGATTGGCAAGCCATCATTCATGATGGGGGCATCAATGGGTAACTTAGGTACTGTTAAAGCACAATTACATTTACGAGATATTTTATTCTCACCTGGAGTAAATTCACCATTACTTAGTGGTAATGACGTTTATATTGGAGCAGTACACACTAAATTTGATACAGAAGGCAATTTAACAGATGAAGGTACTATTAAATTCCTTGATGTAGTTATTGATAACTTTTTAAACTGGATGAAAAAATACGTTTAAAAATAAAAAAGAATGTCCCATAAGTATGCAATAAACTTATGGGACATTTTTTTGTTTGTTGGATTTAAAATAGAGCGACAGATAGAAGAGCCAAGCGACAAATAGGACAATTAGAAAAACGCCCTTTCTAGCATTACACTAAAGTGGGGCATTTTTAGGAGATAAATTGTTTATTTATTCTTTAACAAAAAAGTTGTGAATAAAATGTATGCTATTTATATAAGTTGGTTGGAGTGGAGGCTGGGCGACTCCTTGGGGATCAGCAATAAAGGAACGAAGGCTAAAAGCATCACGTCCTGTGATAACGCTTTCGTGACCAACATCGTGTTGGCCCGAGACCCTGGTGCGAGCAGCGCGAGTGAAGCGGCTCATCGGACGCCCCCAGAAAGCTTTGCTCTGTGCGAAAGCGAAGCGTCAGCTACAAATGTTTTCTGTAGCGAAAGCGAAGCGTCAGCTACAAATGTTTTTTCTGTGCGAAAGCGAAGCGGCAGCAACAAAGCGCCCCCAGCCGGAACGGAAATCAACCCCTCGTTATGGTGATAAGCTTTTATCTAATCGGGATTATTTTTAACACTTTTTGAAGGCGGTATGCAAAAATACCTGCAAATATAGCTAAAATAATATCCTTTGGCAGAGGAGGCATCATCCAAAGCCATGCCACTTTATAAGTGAAAGCATCAGGAGCATTAGCCCATAGCTTGTAGGCAAAGTACATCCAATTTGTTCCTAGTAAGTAATTAATAGCTGTAGCAACTAATGCAGCAACTACATAGCTTTTTTTCGTTCCACTACGTTCTACAATAAGCCCCGCGACAAATGCAGCTAATATGAAAGAAACAATGAAACCAAAAGTAGGGCTAATCATTTGACCAAAGCCTCCGTTGAAACGAGCAAATACAGGTGCACCTGCTAACCCTATGCACATATAAACAGTACAAGCGAATGCCCCTTTTCTACTACCAAGAATAAGTCCTGCTAAAATAGCAAAAAATGTTTGCAATGTGATAGGTACGCCACCAATCATCATGAAAGGTACAATAGACGTGATATTAGCTCCTATCATCATCAATGTTGAAAATAGTCCAATGTATGCAAGATCGACAGTTCTTAATTTGTGATGTGTATGTTCCGCAACTGTTGTCATTATTTCACCCCTAAAAAGTAATGCTACTAATAGTAGTGTAAAAAAATAAGCGTTTTGTGTCAACTCAATAAAAATAAATAGTTAACACAAAATGTTTATTTTGCTTAATTGTTAGCTATAGACTAACGTTTAAAGTATATGCTGGAAACGTCATAATTAAAAAACGGACGCTGTCTCGAAGTGTAACGAGGAGTTCTATGATGATTTAGCCATTGTTCTAGAATGGGGAGGCAAGGGTTTGAAGCCAGGAGACCTGCTATTTAGTGATTCCTGTAATATACACGAGGATGAATGCAATTACGAACAATATCAAACTTTGTTTAATCGAGGTATTTTCATGCCCATTCTCACTGCGCCCTTTTTAGTTAAATGAGAATCCTCTACGTTAATATTTCGCTTACGCACAAAAACTCATTTTTGCTAATCCGTTTTATAATGATTAATAAGAATGTAATGCCACGACATAAGCTGCTGATTGGAGTGGAGACTGGGCGACTCCTTGGGGATCAGCAATATAGATGAACGAAGGCTAAAACCATCACATCCTGTGATAATGCCTTCGTGACCAACCTCGTGCTGCTGCCGCTACGTTACACTACGCTTTCGCACAAAAAACATCTGTTGCCCCAAGTGGCTCATCGGACGCCCCCAGGAAGCTTTGCTCTGTGCGAAAGCGAAGCGTCAGCGGCAAAGCGCTCAGTCGGAACGGAGATCAACCTATCAATTTGCCAAAAAGCCCTACTAGGCTTTAGCACTTACTCACTCACAATACTTTGAATTAAAATGAATAAATTAAGATACTGCTTTTAATCCTGCCACACCAATGATAATGGCGATGATACTAATAATTCGAGTCAGGTTTTTAGATTCTCCGAAGAATATAATATTCACGAGAACAGCACCAACTGTACCAATGCCGACCCAAATTACATAGGCAATGCTTAACTGTAAATAGTTAAAGGATGCATATAATAGCATAAAGGACATCCCAAAGCCGCCTAGATATATCGATAAATTTCGTATATTTTTTTCCTGACTATAAAAGCGTAAACCTACAACACCGACAATTTCCGAAATTGCAGCTAATAAAACAAGTATCCAACCCATTATGCATTAGCTCCTTTCTCTTTAACATGATCTTTTGAAGGGTTATCAGCTAAATTAAGACCAATAACACCCAGTACTAAAATAAACATGAAAATTCCTTTAATAGCATTAAACTCACCTTCAAAAATAAAAATGTCCATTAATGTAGTACCAATTGTACCGACCCCAGCAAAAGTCGCGTAAACCGTTCCTGTAGGTAGGTTTTCACAAGCCTTCGATAAGAAGTGAAAATCCAATGCAATTAGGGACACAATAATAGCCCAATGCCACCAAGAATCGGCAACATTAAAACCAAATATCCAAAACAATTCAAACAAACTAGTTAATCCAACATAAATCCAATCTTTTTGCATAGTTAAATTCCTTTCTATCATCATGACTGACATTCAGTCATTTTTAGCGTAAAAGAGAACGTCACTTATGCGTGACGTAAATCGAGTGCATGATGTAAAAAGTCGAGGAGCTCAAGCTTTTGAAGTCTAATTGTTTCTTCTTCACTATCATCATACAAATAAATTTGTTCAGCGGCAGACTCTACTAGACCGATTATAAGTTTAGAAGAACGAGTAGTATTTAGGGAAGCGCGTATCGTTCCTTGCTGTTGAGCTTCAACCAAGAAATGATTCATCCATTCGTAATAGGGAGCATATATATTTTCCCATTCTTTCATATGCTCAGTTTGTGTAATACCGGCATAGATAAGTGCAAATACATCTCGATATTCCTCTGTTAGAGAAAAAACAATATCTACTACTTTTTCTAGCTGCTTTGCGAAAGGCTCCTGTTTTGAAATCCCATCGTTAATAGCAGCAATAATTTTCTCAACCATAACCTTTGCAATGGCTGGCATAACTGAAAGGCGTGATGGAAAATAAAGATAAAATGTCCCTTGCGCGATACCTGCAGCTTTTACGATATCTGAAACCTTTGTTTTTTCAATTCCTTTTTCACGGAAAACTTCAATTGCGGCTTGGATAATTTTCTCTTCTTTTGACATGAAATCCCTCGCTTTTGTCCTGCTTATTTAATATGTTACAAAATAGCTGAAATAAAGTCAAAGAATAATGACTGACAATCAGTCATTTTTTTTTAGTATATATGTTTTTTATTTGGGGAACTTTATTCATGAAAGGATTTGATGAAAATGGAAGAGATAAAGATTGCGCAATTAGATCAACAACAGCTTGAAAAACTTAATGAGCTTGAAAAGAACATTGGAGTGACATTAGTGGCCTATGATTCTTCGACAATACCATCGCAGGGCTCGGGTGCTTTCGAGTCAAACAATAGTACTAACAGCAATCATCCATCATAATTAAGAATAAAATGCCTTGCAGCAATGTGAGGCTTTTTTATGTCATCTAAAAGTAGGGGGAGGGAGACAATGATGCAAGATTTTTATGCAGATTTACACGTTCATATTGGGCGTACTTCAAGTGGTCGTGCTGTTAAAATTACTGGCAGTAAAACGTTAACGTTAGCAAGAATTTTAGAGTCTTCAAGTGCAAGAAAGGGACTAGATATTATTGGGATTATTGATTGCCATTCACCAGAAGTAATGGATGAAATGTCAGAGATGATCGAACAAGGAGAACTGAAGGAGCTAGAACAAGGAGGGCTTCGTTTTCAAGAAACAACACTTATTCCAGGTACTGAAATAGAGATTTATGATCATCATTGCCTTGGACCAATCCATGTACTTGCCTATTTTCCAACACTTGTGCTTATGAGGGAATTTTCAAAATGGATGTCTAATCATATGAAAAATATTCATTTAAGCTCTCAGCGCATTTATTGTGATGGTCGAACATTACAACAAAAGGTTCATGAATTAGGCGGGCTTTTTATCCCTGCTCATGTTTTTACACCATTTAAAAGTTTGTTCGGTAAAGGCGTACATCGTAGTTTAACAGAAGTACTTGACCCTCAACTTATAGATGCGATAGAGCTTGGTTTGAGCTCCGATACCGAAATGGTGAGTAACATTAAAGAACTGCAAGCATATACATTTGTCAGCAACTCTGATGCTCATTCACTTGGAAAAATTGCACGTGAGTATCAAAAATTAAGACTATCTAATGCAAATTTTACAGAATTAAAGATGGCGCTTCATGAACAGCAAGGTCGAGCAGTAACAGCCAATTATGGCTTAAATCCTTTGCTTGGTAAATACCATGAGACTGTCTGCGCGAAATGTGGTGAGCAGCTTAGCAATTCTGCAACAATCTGTACAAACTGTGAAAGCACGCAAATTATAAAAGGTGTTGCAACACGGATTAAGGAGCTTTCAGAGCAAGTTACAGATAAACGTGCACGACCGCCATATATTCACCAAGTACCACTAGATTTTATTCCAGGATTAGGGCCAAAAATGATGGAACGATTAGTACAAGCATTTGGTACAGAGATGAACATCTTGCATCGGGTTACGCTAGAACAACTCGAACAAATCGTGCCGTACAAAATTGCCAAGATGATCGATTTAGCAAGAACAGGGCAATTGGCTATTGAAGTTGGTGGTGGCGGTATTTATGGGAAGGTTCAACTGGAGTAAAAAATGATTTTTAGCTCATCATCAAAAGTTGTGGATGACATTTGTTAAAACGTATGTAGTTTATATAAGTTGAAGACTGGACGCTACGAGGAAAGCGCCCAGTCGGAACAGAAATCAACCACACGTTATCGTGAAATATCGCCTCTCGTTTAACCCATTTTTACCCTATTTATATTAAAATAGTAATTAGTGAAAATTGGAGGAGTGGGTGTATGCAATTATCAAAGAAATTTCGTTTTTTAACGGCTAGCGTTTTGGCATGCCAATTAGTAGTACCACCAATAGGTGTGAATGCTGAGGAACAAAGAGACTACATAGCGCCAAGTTGGGTAGTTCAAGCTGATTATGTAGCACTGGGCGATTCCTTAGCACACGGTATGAATGACGGTGGTATCATCGGGTTAGGTTACACAGATTTTGTTGCACAAGCTTTACAGCAAGATGGTTTCATTACTTCTTATAATAAAGGGTTTGCATATTCGGGCTATACAACGAAAAATATATTAGAAGATATACAAAATAATGTGGAAAAGCCAGTGGTAGGATTTGGTTATCGAAGTGAGGAGGTAAAGCTTCGTACATCTATTAAAGAAGCTGAGATTATTACGCTAACCGCTGGCGCCAATGATATAATACCTATTTTAAAAGAGTCGCAGATAACTGGCATTAATGCAGCAATGATGTTAAAAGCTTCACAAGAGGCAATAAAAAATATTGCGGCTATTTTAGAAGAAGTGAAGAAGCTTAATCCGAATGCTCAAGTTTATGTCATGGGCTATTATAATTCTTTTCCGTACTATAGCGAGGATTTACAGACACAATTTAAAATGCTAT
Organism: Lysinibacillus sp. NPDC086135; assembly: GCF_044746345.1. Taxonomy (NCBI): domain Bacteria; kingdom Bacillati; phylum Bacillota; class Bacilli; order Caryophanales; family Bacillaceae; genus Lysinibacillus; species Lysinibacillus sp. NPDC086135. The sequence continues at coordinate 28,910 of NZ_JBIVCA010000025.1, forward strand.
TAAAGGTTATGAACGCGACGATAAAAACAACTGCTGAAAAATCGGGTGCCGTTTTTGTACCGACATACGATATTGTAGCAAAAGATATTCCGAGCTATTTGCCAAATCCTGAAAATATTCACTTAAGTGAAGCAGGCTATTTCGCAGTAGCGAACGAGGCATTTCTACCAGCGATTAAAGCAAGTTATTTATGGGATGTATCAAAATTTATTCAAGTAAATATGAAAGATAGTACAACTGTAAAAATAAGCTGGCAGGAAGCGAGAGATAATGTAGGTGTCACTAGTTACAACGTATATGTAAATAGTAAGCTAACATTTACACAAAATGCTGAGACAACGACGATAACCTTGGATAATTTAACAGAGAATACAGCATACACGATAGCTGTTAAAGCGGTTGATGCAGCTGGTAATGAAAGTGTTCAAAGTCCATCAGTTACTTTTACTACAGGGAGAAATTTAACCTTTACCGATATAGAAAAACATTGGGCAAAGGAGTATATTCTAAAGGCCACTAAAGAAGGCATTATGAAAGGTTACGCAGATGGTACGTTTAGACCTGAGCAAAATGTTACTCGTGCACAGGCTGCTACGATGCTTGTTAGAAGCCTAGGTTTAACGACGAAGGAACAAGCACCATTTAAAGACATCGCAAACTATGACGTTGGAACTCAGTCAGAAATTGCAGCAGCTTATGCGTATGGGTTAATTAAGGGAACGAATGGGAAGTTTAATCCAGGACAGCCGGTTACTCGCGCGCAATTAGCATTAATGATAAATAGAGCCTATGAATCTAAACAAAAGCAACATTATGCTGTAAAAGGAAAAGCACCATTCACTGATATTGCTTCCTACAATGAAGAAACAAAACATGCAATAACGATGTTGTATGAGCTTGATATGGTTAGAGGGAACGAAGGGGAATTTATACCTGAAGCTCCTACAAAACGTAGCCATGCTGCGAAAATATTTGTGAATTTTAACAGTCTATTAAAAAAGTAAAATAATTTAAGGTAGAGGTTGTGAATAGAAACCTCTACCTTTAGACGTTTACATTTGTTATTTTTATTGCGATGAATATCTAGCACAATTTAGGAGCTCATATCAAAAGTCGGGGATGACAATTATTGAAATATATACCATGTGGATAAGGTGAATAACAAGCAAAAAAAACGTCTTTAAAAATAACAAAGCAGTTCAATAAATCTTTAAGATTTATTGAACCGCTGTTTTTTACTTATTTACGATAGTTTAGCAATAATACCTTCTTCGTCGTCCAGAACGAGTTCGATGCCTGTTGAAAAAGGGTCACCATGTAGGACATCTTTAATCCATACACGTAGTGCACCGATCATTGCGGCTGTATCGAACATTTCGATTTGACCATTAACTTCAATTTCTGCACCAAAGCCTGTGTCATCGTCGTATGTTAGTTCTACAAGTACATCTTCAGGGCGAATGTTTTTATAGTAGGACTGTGATAAACAAATTGCATTTATAATATCTTGCTCATTAATTATTTGTGCCATTGTGCTTCCTCTTTACGTTTTTTATCTTTAAACATATTAACAATTTTTATAACTAGCGTTACGATAATCATGATGGCTGCAACGTTAATTAATAAGCCTAAAATATTACCAAGCATACCCATACCACTGAAAAGACTTCCGAATAATAAACCAGCTAAGCCACCAAGCATTAAGCCTTTCATAAGGCCGCCTGAGAAGAACCCACCTTTCTTAGCTGTTGAATCCGTTTTGTTTGTAGAAGTTGTATTATTTTTATTTGTTGTTGCATTATTTTGGTCTTTAGTTTTATCCTGAGATTTTTGGATATTTGAGTTGTTGTTATTATTGTTGTTTGAGAAACCTTTTTTACCTGACTTATAGGATTTAGCTTCTGCAGTTGGTGTATCTGAGATGAATAATGTTGCTCCAACAGACGCAAACATAAGTGTCGCTGCAAAAATAGCAGCAAGGATTTTTTTCATTACTTGTATTCCTCCAATATAATTTTTAGTTTTGTCTAAACTAGTTCTTAGTAGTAATTTTACATGAATCTTCTCGAAAAATAAAATAAACGCTTCGATCAATTTAGAGATAGCATCAAATTTGAACAAGAAGTGTCTGTGTTATCACCAATTTTATGCATGCACTACTTATAATGTATGCTGTATATTGTTGATTGCAGTGGAGGTTGGACGCCGCGCTCAGTCGGAACGGAAAACAATCCAGCGTTATAAGGAGAACCTTAAAAATTGTAGATAAAAAGAAAGGAGTGAGACGATGATTTCAACATTATTACTATTAATTTCAATTTTTTTACTGTTATATATATCAGAAAAAAGACGTCTTCTCAATGCAGTAGTTCTTGGCCTTTTAGGGTTGTTTATTTTAAGCACAATAATAATTAGTCATCCTGTAATTCTCCCAAATGAGCAGGGGATTGTGTCGAAGATGGGTATAGTCATTATACTGGGAAGTTTCCCCAGTATGATGTTTATTTTATCGATAGCTACGTTTTTTAATAGTAAAGTTTTACTTGAAAAAGAGGGCCGTAAAGTCCGTAATCTATTGTTAGCTGTTTTTGGCTTGTGCTTTTTTATTATGATGATTTGGTATGTATTTGTAATTTTTATGAAAATCGAACATGAAATTTGGCACATTCTTTTCTTCTATGCGTTTTTGGTTTTTGGCTATACAATGTTTTTATACACAAGCATAATGGCCTATGCGACTCTCTATCATTTTACGCCGATCCTGTATGAGCCAAACTATATTATTGCATTAGGATCAGGACTAATTGGAGATAAGGTGCCACCACTTTTAGCTAGCCGTTTAGACGAGGCAGTAAAGCAATTTCAAAAATATGGTGAACGACCTTACATTATCGTCTCAGGTGGACAGGGGCATGATGAAAAAGTATCAGAAGCATATGCCATGAAAAAATATATAGTTGACGAACATCAAATACCAGCTCAAAAAGTCTTAATGGAAGATCAATCGACAAATACGGAACAAAATATGGCATTCTCTAAAAAAATTATGGATAAGCATGCTCAAGGAAAGAAATATCGATCCATATTCGTAACGAATAATTTTCATGTTTTTCGTGCAAGTATTTATGCAAAAAAGGCGAAGCTTGATGCACAAGGTGTTGGTTCGAAGACTGCCTTTTACTATGTACCTAATGCATTTACTCGTGAATTTATCGGATTATTAGAAATGTATAAATGGATGAATGTCACTGTCTTTTTGTTCATTACATTGTTTATTGGATTAATCTTGAGAGCATATGTGTAACCAATTTAGAGCTGTTTTCCATATAATAGTGGCAAGATAGAGTGCAAGGGGGGAAATGAATGTATGGGCAATTTTTAGCAAAAAAAAATAAAGAGCGAATTGTATCTCTGCAAAAGCTCACGCAAACAGAAGATACATGGTTTGCGCAAAACATTAATTTAATAACAGTTGAACAAGTACAATTAGCAACCTTGCACAAAATACTATATCAAGTTGTGCAAGGACTGTTGAAAAAGAATCAACAACGACATTTACAAATTATACATCCAGAACAGACGAAGTCAGTACAGGAGAATGTGCTAACGCTTTTAGCTGAATATGATGATTTACTGCGTGATGCAATTCCACTCCCTATCTATATATTTATTTGGCAAATTTCTTCTCTGGAGAGGTTATCCAATTGCAATGAAGTTGTTGATGATGTACTTGATATATTGGAATGGTATTTTATTCACCAAAATGAACAGGTTGAGGCGTTTGATGAAGAAGATCTAGATCATGAGGAAATTATTGACTTATACAAAGATGCCATTGAGGAACAGGATACAGATGCACAATTTCAGCTTGGCGAATATTATAGCGTAATTGACGGCGAATATTTCCGACCAGAAAAATCAATAAAGTGGTTTGAGTTAGCAGCGTCACAAGGAAATGCCGATGCACAATATGCACTTGGTAATTTTTATTTTGAAGGTCTAGGTGTTCAAGAAAACTATAATAGAGCTTTTATATTGTATGAGGCTGCAGCAAAGCAAGGGCATCCAGATGCTGCGAATAATTTAGCAGATATGTATTTAAACGGTGAGGGAGTACTAGAAAATTTGGTACTTGCGAAGAAGTGGTTCGACTTTGCTGCACAACAAGGTGTGGCAGAGGCAATGTTTACCCTTGGAATTATTTACGAGCAGGGATTAGGAATCGACAAAAATGAGGAGCAAGCATGTAGCTACTATAGAAGATCCGCCGAAGCAGGCTATGTCGAAGCGCAATACAGGCTTGGAGGAATCTATTTAGAGGGACGGTTAGGGCAACCTAAAGATGCGAACCGTGGATTATTTTGGTATGAAAAAGCTGCAGAGCAATATCACGTCGATACCTTTTATGATTTGGGCTTTATTTGGAGCCAAGGGTTAACAGGTATACGTAATATTGAAAAGGGTATTCATTGGTTTAAACAGGCTGCTCTGCAAGGGGATTCGGAAGCTAAATTACAATTAGGGCACATTTACAATAAAGGAGAAGGAATAGCTAGAAATATTAAAGAGGCAATAAAGTGGTATGGACTTGCAGCAGAAGCAGGAAGTGAGGAGGCTGCAATTTTACTGCAAGAGTTGAAAGGAATATAAGTATTTTTTATTAAAAAATAATAGGTATTTAGATTCGATTATTAACGTTTTGTATACAGGTCTTAAGTGCTTATTGAGGGTATTTTGTAGGTTTATATCACTACGAATGAATGATTGTAAAAATATTAATATAACAAAGAGGTAATTACTTCAAACTAAAACTCGGAAAAAAATAAGGATAAAAAATAGAGATGATGTAGATTGGCTACCCAAAAGTATTGTGGTAGCTTTTTTATTGCTTTAGATAATAGGTTAGATAACAGGGACTTTTTATATAATTTAAGGAAAAAAATGTATATCCGAAAATTGACAGCTATTTATAAAATGTATAATGTATATGAGTGATTTTGAAAGAGTAGTTAGTAGTAATAGCTAGTAATAAGATTGCTATTTTTAGCTGATGGTAGCCCGTAGCAGAAATCAGCGTCATAAGTAATGTGATGGCTTATCACCAAAAGTTGGAGATGAATCTTCCTGATCTTTTATATTTTTGGTAGACGAAATTAGATTTTTCTCAGCTTTTCAAAAGTACACGGCATGAAAGAGGGTAAATGTGTGATTTTTCAAAAACAGAGAAAGACAACGGCGTTAGATTTAAAGCAATACACTGTGAAAATGGATATAGTGAATTGCCATTCAATAAAAAAGCAAATTGATTTGCTCAAATTGACAAAGAAGGATTTACAATATTTAAAAGCCTTTCAACCTTTTGTAGAAGGCAATATTGATAATATTGTTAATCGATTTTATGAAATGATTGGAACTGAACATAGTTTAGTAGATATTATTAATAGACATAGTTCTGTGGAGAAGCTGAAAATTACATTACGACGTCATATTATTGAAATGTTTAATGGTAAGATTGATAATGAATTTTATCAAAGACGAATAAAGATTGCTAAAGTACATGTCCATATTGGGCTTAAAACACAATGGTATATTTGTGCGTTTCAAGATTTAACAGCGTCATTTATTGACTTGGTTGAAGAACATGTTATTCATCCAATAGATCAGCTTAATACAATTCGAGCCATCTCGAAAATTTCCAATTTTGAGCAACAATTGGTTTTAGAGGCGTTTGAGCACACAATTGAGCAACTTCATGAAAAAATGGAACATAGAAAAGAAGCGATAGAGCAAGAAATCGTAAAGTCTTCGGAAGGTCTTGCCACAATATCTCAGGAAACGAACAATTCATTTCACCGCTTAAGTGGACAATCAGAGGAAATTAAACAACTAGCGAAAAAATCACTTCAAGTGTCGACTATGGCTGAGAGTCAGGCATTAGAAGGTCGTGAACGCTTAAAGAGTCAATCGCAAAATATGAATACTATTATTTGCTCACTTGATGATATAGAGGAAAATATTGCACAGTTGGCAGATATGTCAAAGGAAATGGAATCGATTATGAATGTTGTGACAAACATTGCTAATCAAACGAACTTGTTGGCTTTAAATGCGGAAATAGAAGCGGCTCGTGCTGGAGAAGCGGGTAAAGGCTTTAGTGTTGTTGCAGATGAAGTGAGAAAACTATCGATCCAAACAAAGGAATCTGTCACATCGGTAGCAACGTTACTACATAAAACGAATGAGCGGACAGATAAACTTGTCCATTCGCTTAGTAATATTCAAGAAGAGGTAGCCTCTGGTGAGGAAAATATGGTTCAAACGGAAGGGCAATTTACTAACATATTAGAAGCTATGACCGAGGCGAAAGACCAAAATGGTCGGATGGAAAAAGAAGTACAAGCAATAGCAGAAGTACTAAGTGAATTAGGTATTGCCTTTAACGAAGTGAAAAATTCAGCTGGAAAATTAGCTAGCTTTGCACAAAATTTAAATTAATGAAGAGAAAAGGAAAGAAAATTGTTGTTTCCTATTAAGGCGATACATACTTTAGGGCACAAATAACACTATATCAACTGTTAATAGATAATTTCCGAAATGGAGGTAAAAGCCTCTAGCGAATATATGTTATTTGAATATAAAAAAAATGGAGCTGTCCAATGTGTTGGATGGCTCCATTTTTGCTAAATTTGTAAAGGGTTTAACGTAATTTTCGATAAAAAAAGTTTATACTAAATAAAGAACTAAAAATAGGGGCGGTTAATATGAAAACAGTTGTTGTATTAGGTGGCGGAATTACGGGATTGTGTACGATGCATTATTTACAACGCCAAGTTCAGGAGAAAAACTTAAATGTAAAACTTGTGCTTGTTGAAAAAAATACATACCTTGGTGGCAAGCTTCACTCTGCATATGAACAAGGATTCATCATGGAAACTGGAGCAGATTCTATTGTAGCGCGTCATAAAGGTGTCATGGAGTTAGTAGAGGAACTAAATTTTGAACAAAATCTTGTATATAACGAAACAGGTATTTCGTATATTTACACAAATAATGAGCTACATGCCATCCCAGCAGACTCAACGTTCGGTATTCCTATGAGCTTACAATCTCTCGAGGAAAGTACGCTTGTATCAGAGGAAGGTAAAAAAGAAGCGTTAAAGGATTTAACAATGCCGAATGAAAGGTTTACAAAGGAAAGCACGATTGGTGAATTTTTAACGTATTATTTAGGTGAAGAGCTTGTTCAAAACCAAATAGCACCGGTACTTGCAGGTGTATATTCTGGAGATTTAAATCAACTTTCAATTGCTTCTACTTTACCGTATTTAATCGATTACAAAAACGATTACGGTAGTATTATTAAAGGTTTCGATGCAAACAGGGAGCAATTTGTGAAAGCTGCCAATAAAAAATTTATTTCATTTAAAAATGGTTTATCGTCACTAATTGATCGACTTGAAGAAACATTAACGGATGTAGAAATTATAAAAGGGATTGCTACTACTAGTGTTAAAAAGCAGGAGAATCTATATGCTGTTACGTTAGCAAACGGTAAAATGATTGAAGCGAATCATGTTGTATTGGCACTGCCAAATGAAGCGGTACAAAGCTTATTACAGGATGAATCTTTGAACGGCTATTTTGAACGATTTAATACTGCATCCGCCATTACGATTTATTTAGGATTTGATGTTCCCGATAATAGATTACCTGCAGATGGAACAGGCTATATTGTGTCACATAATTCGGATGTTATCTGTAATGCAGCAACGTGGACAAGCCGCAAGTGGAAACACACTTCAGCAGAAGGAAAATTACTTGTACGGCTTTTTTATAAGAGCATTAACCCTGAGTATGAGAAATTGCGTTTGATGTCAGATGAAGAGTTAGCAGCTGTTGCTCTAGAGGATGTAAGAAAAAGTTTGGGGATTGAGGAAAAACCAACTATTGTTGACGTGACAAAATGGATCGACCAGATGCCGAAGTACGACTTGGCACATCGTGAAGCGTTGCAAGGTCTCTTACAAGAGCTTGAGAAAAACTATCCGAACTTATCAATAGCGGGGTGCTCTTATTTCGGAGTAGGCATAGGTGCGTGTATTCAAAATGGTAAAAAAATTGGTGAGGAACTTGTAGAAAAACTATCGTAATTGTTTAATATAAATCAAAATTTTATAAATTTCGTAAAAATTATCCTTTGTTCAGTGAAATAGTCTTGACTCAATCGTTCGTAAACGATATGATTCTTTTAATTATTTAAAAAATTCATACTAAATTCTTATCAAGAGAAGCAGAGGGACTGGCCCTATGAAGCTTCAGCAACCAACTTATTGTCAGGTGCTAAATCCAGAAGACCGTGTGTCGAAGATGAGAAGGAAAACAATTACGAAACGTAAAAGCCTTCTTTTTTTGTGAAAGAAGGCTTTTTTATTTTAACTATTTTCGGCGGGTGTCCAAACATCCGCCGAAATAGAGGAACTCAGTCTAAGAACGCCACGTCCTGTGGCAACGACTGAGTGACCAACTTCATGTTGACCTAAAGCCTTCGGCGGATGTCACGGAATCGGCAAGGAGTTCTTAGAGGATAGTAGGTTAATATTATCGCATCCATGCGATAACGGCTAACTGACCTGCAGCGTGCAGGCCAAAGCACAAAGCCCAATTCAGGACGAATTATGCCGAGGCATAATTGATAGAAAAAGAAAGAGAGGTTAGTTTTATGGGATTGCTTGAAAGGTTAAAAACACATGTTCTTACAGCAGATGGTGCAATTGGTACAGTTTTATACGGCTATGGTTTGGAGTACTGTCATGAGGAAATGAATGTACAGAGACCTGAATTAATTGAAAAGATTCATAGAGAATATATAGCTGCTGGTGCCGATATTATTCAGACGAATACTTACGGAGCTAATGCCATAAAATTAGCCCGCTATGGATTAGAATCTCGTGTACAGCAGTATAATGAAGCCGCTATAACGATTGCAAAACGTGCAGCAACAGATGGTGGGCAATTTGTTTTGGGTACTATTGGGGGAATCCGTGGTATTCGAAAAAGTGATGCAACGTTAGAGGAAATTTTAGCAACCATTGATGAGCAGGCAACGGTTTTACTTGCAGGAAATCCAGATGGCCTTTTACTTGAAACCTATTATGATTTTGAAGAGCTAACAGCGACTTTATCAATGCTACGAGCTAAAACGAAATTACCGATTATTGCTCAAGTTTCTATGCATGAACCCGGAATATTACAAAATGGAATGAGCTTAAATAACGCCTTACATGAACTTGAAGCGTTAGGTGCTGATATCGTAGGTGTTAACTGTCGCTTAGGTCCTCACCATACTATCCAAGCATTTGAAGGGGTAGAGCTTCCTAAGCAGGCATTTATGTCAGCGTATCCGAACGCCTCTCTTCTTGATTTAGAGGATGGGCGTGTCGTTTATGAGTCGGAGGCTGATTATTTTGGTCGAGCAGCTGTAGAGCTTCGTGATCAAGGGGTTCGTTTAATTGGTGGCTGTTGTGGTACGACACCAAAGCATATTGCTGCAGCGAAAAAGTACTTAGAGGAGCTATCCCCGGTTGAGGAAAAGTATACAAAGCCAGAAAAAATAGAGATTGTTCGTGAGGCAGAGCCAGCAAATTATGAGCCATTACATGAAAAAGTAAAACGTGAACGCTCGGTTATTGTGGAGTTAGATACACCAAGACATTTAGAAATAGAAGGCTTTATTAAAGGCGCAAAAAAAATATATGAGGCGGGCGCGGATGTAGTCATGATGGCAGATAATTCACTCGCTTCTCCAAGGATTAGCAATGTCGCAATGGGTGCCTTACTGAAAGAAACGCACGGGATACGCCCTTTAACCCATATAACATGCCGAGATCGTAATTTAATTGGACTTCAATCACATTTAATGGGATTAAATGCACTAGGGATTCATGATGTTTTAGCGGTTACTGGAGATCCGACAAAGGTAGGCGATTTCCCAGGAGCAACTAGCGTTTATGACGTATCGTCAATGGAGCTAATCCAATTAATAAAACAGTTAAATGAAGGTGTTTCGTTCTCAGGGAAACCGCTTCGTAAAAAGGCAAATTTCTCTGTAGCGGCTGCATTTAATCCTAATGTACGTGTACTGGATCGCGCTGTCTCTCGATTAGAAAAGAAAATTGAACATGGAGCAGATTATTTTATTTCACAGCCTGTTTATACAAAGGAAAAAATCGTGGAAATTCACGAGGCGACAAAGCATTTAGAAACTCCAATTTATATAGGTATTATGCCAGTAACGAGCTATAAAAGTGCGGAGTTCTTACATCATGAAGTACCAGGCATCAAACTTTCTGATGATGCGTTAGCACGTATGAAGGCTTGTGGTGATGATAAGGAACGCGCAACACTAGAAGGAATTGCAATTGCTAAAGAATTAGTAGAAGTAGCAGCGGAATATTTCAATGGTATTTACCTCATCACACCATTTTTACGCTATGATATGACGCTAGAATTAATGAAAGTTATTGAGCAATTGGATGAACAGAAAAAAGGGGTAAGTATAAATGGCTAAGCACATGATTGAAGAGCAACTAGAGAAACGAATATTAATTCTTGATGGCGCAATGGGAACAATGCTACAAAATGAAAATTTATCGGCAGAGGATTTTGGCGGAGAGGAATATGATGGCTGTAATGAAAATCTTGTGCTAACTAGACCAGATGTGCTTGAAAAGGTACATAGAAAATATTTAGAGGCTGGAGCAGATATTATTTGTACAAATACATTTGGGGGTACACCACTTGTATTAAATGAATATGATCTAGGTGCGAAGGCAGAAGAAATCAACAAACGTGCTGTAGAAATTGCACGCAAAGTAGTAGAGGAGTTGTCAACATCCGATTGGCCACGTTTTGTAGCGGGAGCGATGGGACCAACTACAAAAACCCTGTCGGTTACAGGTGGAATTACATTTGATGAGCTAGAGGAAAACTTTTATGTTCAAGCAAAGTCATTAATCGAAGCCGGGGCGGACGTTCTGTTGTTAGAAACTAGTCAGGATATGTTGAATGTTAAGGCGGGAACATTGGGGATATCTCGTGCTTTTAAGGCAACTGAAAAAGAGCTTCCTGTGATGATATCTGGAACAATTGAACCGATGGGAACGACACTTGCCGGTCAAACAATTGATGCTTTTTACATTTCCATCGAGCATATTAAGCCATTGTCAGTTGGCTTAAACTGTGCGACTGGACCAGAGTTTATGACTGATCATATCCGTTCACTAGCAGAGCTTTCAACAGGCTATATTAGCTGTTACCCGAATGCGGGCTTACCGGATGAGGAAGGCTGCTATCATGAGTCACCTGAATCATTGTCACAAAAGCTAAAAGGCTTTGCGGAAAAGGGCTGGCTAAATATTGTCGGAGGTTGCTGCGGTACAACGCCAGCACATATTGCAGCTATCCGAGAGGTGCTAAAGGACAAAAAGCCGCGCCAATTACCAGATGTTACGCATGGTCATGTAGTATCAGGGATCGAGCCATTGGTGTATGACGACTCTATGCGTCCATTATTTATTGGAGAACGGACAAATGTCATCGGCTCTCGTAAGTTTAAAAATTTAATTATTGATGGGAAGTTTGAGGAAGCGGCAGAAATCGCGCGTGCTCAGGTGAAAAATGGAGCACATGTGATCGATATTTGTTTAGCAAATCCTGACCGCGATGAACTGGCGGATATGCGTGGCTTTATGCAGGAGGTTGTAAAAAAAGTAAAAGTACCTCTTGTGATTGACTCGACAGATGAAAAAGTAATTGAGGAAGCACTTAAGTTTTCTCAAGGGAAGGCTATCATTAATTCTATTAACCTAGAGGATGGCGAGGAGCGTTTTGACGCTGTTTTACCGCTAGTAAAAAAATATGGAGCTTCTTTAGTTGTAGGTACAATTGATGAGCAAGGCATGGCGGTTGATCGACATCGCAAGCTAGAAATTGCTGAACGTTCATATAAATTGTTAACAGAAAAATGGGGTATTGCTCCTGAAGATATTATTTTTGACCCATTAATGTTCCCAGTAGGTACAGGAGATGAGCAATATATTGGCTCGGCACTTGAAACGGTGGAAGGTATTCGCCTTATAAAGGAGAAAATGCCACGTACATTAACGGTGCTTGGTGTAAGTAATATTTCGTTCGGATTGCCACCAGTAGGTCGTGAAGTACTGAATGCCGTATATTTATATCACTGTACACAGGCTGGTTTAGATTATGCAATTGTTAATACGGAGAAGCTAGAACGTTATGCATCCATTCCAGAGGAGGAAATTAAGCTAGCAAATGATTTACTCTTTAATACAAATGATGAAACTTTAGCTGTCTTCACAGATTTCTATCGTGATAAAAAGAAAGAAAAAACAGAGGCGGATATTCCGAAAACAGTAGAAGGTCGCTTAGCCTACTATATTTTAGAGGGTACAAAGGAAGGGCTTATTGACGATTTAGATGCGGCTCGTGAAATTTTCGAAACATCGCTTGAGATTATTAATGGTCCTTTAATGGATGGAATGGCAGAAGTTGGACGTTTATTTAACGATAATCAACTAATCGTAGCAGAGGTATTACAATCAGCAGGGGTTATGAAGGCAGCAGTAGCGCATTTAGAGCAATTTATGGAGAAAAATGAAGAGAGTGCAGGTAAGGGGAAAATGGTACTTGCTACTGTAAAGGGCGATGTGCATGATATTGGGAAAAACCTTGTCGATATTATTTTAAGTAATAATGGCTATAAGGTCATTGATCTGGGTATTAAAGTAACACCTTCTCAGTTAATAGAAGCGATTCGCAAGGAGAAGCCGGATTTCATCGGGCTTTCAGGCTTACTTGTAAAATCAGCACAGCAAATGGTTATTACTGCTCAGGATTTCAAAGAAGCGGGTATTGACGTACCTATTTTAGTAGGGGGAGCGGCATTATCTCGTCGCTTTACTGAAACAAAAATTGCCGGCGAATATAATGGACCTGTCATTTATTCAAAGGATGCGATGCAAGGATTAGAGCAGGCAAATCGGTTAATGGGGACAGATACACGTGCCGATTTCTTAGCTGAAATTAAGGAATCTCGTGAAAAACGCTTAGAGGCAGACGAAAAAAGAGCGGCTCGCCCTGCAAAAGAAATAATTATAAAGCCTGTGCGTACAGTAAAGGAAGCATCTGTCTTTCTTCCAGCTGATTTACGACGCCATGTAAAGAGAGAATATGCTGTTTCGCATTTATATCCATATGTTAATATGCGGACATTACTTGGACATCACCTAGGTTTAAAGGGTCAAGTACAGCAGTTGCTTGATGTGGGTGATGAAAGAGCAACAGCGTTAAAAGATTTAGTCGACGACTATTTACAAAGTGACCTATTGAGGCCGTCGGGTGTGTATCAGTTTTTCCCTGCTCAAGCCGATGGGGATGATGTAGTCGTTTATGATCCAACAGATAGCAAAACAGAAATTGAACGATTTACCTTCCCTCGTCAGCAAGTTGAACCGTTTTTATGTCTTGCAGACTTCCTTAAAACAGTAGAAAGCGGTGAAATGGACTATATTGCCTTAATGGTGGTAACAGCAGGACAAGGAGTTATGGCGCAGGCTCGTCAACTAAAAGAGGAAGGGAAATTCCTCGAAAGTCATGCATTACAATCTACTGCCCTTGAGCTTGCAGAAGGTTTCGCGGAACGTATGCACCAAGAAATTCGCGATCAGTGGGGCTTCCCAGATGCGACAGATTTTACAATGCGTGATCGTTTCGCGGCAAAATATCAAGGACAGCGCTTCTCATTCGGTTATCCAGCATGTCCGAACCTAGAGGATCAAGAGAAATTGTTTGGCTTATTAAACCCGGAGGACATTGGTGTACATTTAACGGAAGGCTTTATGATGGAGCCAGAAGCGTCTGTTTCAGCAATGGTCTTTGCACATCCAGATGCTCGATATTTTAATGTGTGATGCTAGGAAAAGTAGTAAAATCTTATGTAATAGTAGCAATTTGCCGAGGCGTAATTGATGGTTAGGACGTGAGCATGATGATTCGATTCATGGAAGAGAAAGATTTACCTGAGATTTTAGATATTTACAATGACATTATTTTAACGAGCAAAGCTGTTTATCGATATGAAACACAATCGTTAGAAGAAAAAAAACAATGGTTCAAGGAGCAGCAAACGCTCGATAATCCATTGCTAGTCTTTGACGAGAATGGCACAGTAGCCGGCTTTGCAACATATAGTCAGTTCCGTCCATATCCAGGCTACAAGCACACAATGGAGCACTCTGTATATGTGCATAAGGATCATTACCAAAAAGGGATAGCGTCACAATTAATGCAAGAGCTAATTCGAACTGCCAAAGAGCAAGGTGTGAAGACACTCGTAGCGGGCATTGATGGTGAAAACATCGGAAGTATTAAAGTACATGAAAAACTAGGTTTTGAATATGCAGGTACAATTAAAAATGCAGGCTATAAATTTGGACAGTGGCTAGATCTTGTATTTTATCAGCTACAGTTAACTGGACCAAAAGGATAGAAAGGGTATGACATTCATATTCTTTCTTTATAATATGTGAATCCTAGCTATACTTTTTTTGTTCAGCTTGCCTACTCATACTAATGCTACATTTAAAAGTTTATCACCAAAAGTTGGAGATGAAATATGCATTTGTATAATAGGTTGATTGGAGTGGAGGCTGGGCGACTCCTTGGGGATCAGCGATAGAGGAACGAAGGCTAAAACCATCACATCCTGTGATAACAGCCTTCGTGACCAACCTCGTGCTGCTGTCGCTACGTTGCACTCACGCTTTCGCGCAAAAAACATCTGTTGGCCCGAGACCCTGCAGCGAAGCGAAGCGACTCATCGGACGCCCCCAGGAAGCTCTGCTCTGCGCGAAAGCGAAGCGTCAGCAACAAAGCGCCCAGCTGGAACGGAAATCAACTCCACTTTATGGTGAGGAGCCATATTAATTTATTTTTATTCCTTTGTACACATGATAAAAGGGTATGACAAATGTCATATCCTTTTTATGATGTTTGCTTCTGTTGTATGATTATACTCTTGCTTTATGATGAGGTCATAAGGAAAAAAGGAAATGAGGGAGTAAAAACAATGGCAACAGATCGAGAAAAAACAAAAAAACTGCGCCAGGATGTAGCACCATTTGCGAAGTCTGATACAGCTAAAAGTATTTTTCAAATGGTAAATACAATTGTGCCTTTAATCGCTCTATGGGTAGCTGGCTATATGTTAATGGATATTTCACCATGGCTAACTGTTGGATTAAGTGTAATTTCTGCTGGCTTTGTCGTACGAACATTTATTATTTTCCATGATTGTACACACGGTTCATTTTTCAAAAGTAAAAAAGCAAACGACTGGGTTGGTTTTGTATCTGGGGTGTTAACATCATTCCCATATGAAAAATGGAAGCGTGAACATACAATTCACCACGCAACTAGCTCGAACTTAGACAAGCGTGGTATCGGTGATATAGATATGATGACAGTGGAAGAGTTTTTACAAGCATCTAAAGGACAACGTTTATGGTATCGTTTTTACCGCAATCCATTCGTTATGTTCGGCTTAGGTCCACTATTTATGGTGTTAATATTAAATCGCTTTAATCGTAAAGACGCTAAACAGAAGGAACGCTTTAACACACATTTAACAAATGTCGTTATTGTTGGAGTTTGTATAACACTAATTTACTTTATGGGCTGGCAAGCATTTTTATTAGTACAGGGTATAACATTATTTGTAGCTGGTTCTCTTGGTATTTGGTTATTCTATATCCAGCATACGTACGAGGATTCTTATTTTGAGCATGATAAAGAATGGGATTATGTAAAGGCTGCTGTCGAAGGTAGCTCGTATTATAAATTACCAAAGCTATTACAATGGGTTACAGGAAATATTGGCTTCCACCATGTACATCATTTAGCCCCTCGTGTTCCAAACTATAACCTTGAAAAAGCGCATAATGAAACACCGCCATTACACACGGCGACAACAATAACATTGCGTACAAGTTTAGAATCATTACGCTATAAACTATACGATGAAGACCAAGGTAAGTTTGTAAGCTTTAAAGAAGTTAATGAGATAATTAAACGAAAAGCAAGGGGCAGTATTGCTGCTTAGTAGAATTTTTCAGCCATCTCTTCTAAGGGATGGCTGTTTTACGTAAATGAGTTGTCTATTGCAGATGAAGCAATTACTGTGCTCATCACCAAAAGTTGAGGATGACATTTTTAAGACATAGCTTATATATAAGTTGATCTTCGTTTCTGCTGGGCGACTCCTTGGGGATCTGCGATTACTCCACGTTATGCAAATGAGTCCATTACTACGGGGAATGTTATTATGTGGATAATGCATTAATAACCATGTACAGGCATAAAATTAATTTTCTTGTTATAATAAGGGAAAAGTAGGAAAGAGCGTGAGATTATAATGAGGAAATGGCCCAGTATTATTCCGAATAGTCCAATGCTCAGTGTATATTTATGGATTATTTTCTGTTTCCTACCGTTTTTCTTCATTTTTAGGAAATCATCTTATATAGAAATATCAGTAGGTATTACATTTTTAATGCTATATTTTATTTTCTATCGGTTTTCCATGAATTCGAAAAACGGTCTTGTTTATATGTGGATTAGCTTTGAAATGGTCATTAATATCGTTATGACCATATTATATGGCTATGTGTATTTATCGATTTTCACAGCATTCTTCATTGGAAATATTCGTAAACCTGTTGGCTTCTATATTATGTATGGACTACATATTGGCTTTACGGTTATCTCTACAGGTGTTGGCTTTTTCGTTGAGCTACACTTATTTTTATCACAACTACCATTTGTTGTTTTAACGATTCTAGCGGTTGTGCTACTTCCACTAACGATTTATGCAAAAAATAAACGCGAAAATTTAGAGGGACAGCTTGAGACTGCTAATGAACGAATAGCTGAGTTAATTGTTTTTGAGGAACGCCAACGTATTGCACGGGATTTACATGATACGCTCGGCCAAAAGTTATCGATGATAGGTTTAAAAAGTGACTTAGCTTCAAGATTAATTGAACGTGATCCACAGCAAGCTTTAATAGAGATTAAGGATATTCGTCAAACGGCAAGTATCGCATTAAAAGAGGTACGTGAATTAGTATCGGATATGCGAACAGCTAGGTTTGAGGATGAGCTTATGCGTATTTCTCAAATATTAAAGGCTGCTGAAATGGAGTTTGTATTTGAAGGTGATAAAGATAATTTACAAGTTCAACCACTTGTGGAAAATGTATTATCCATGTGCTTAAAAGAGGCAGTGACTAATGTCGTTAAGCATAGTGGTGCTACAAAATGTGAAATTGCCTTCCATCAAAATTTTAAGGAAGTATATTTAGTTGTTCGTGATAACGGGCAAGGAATCACTAAAAAGCAAGCTTGGAAAACGGGTAACGGTTTAAAGGGAATGCGAGAACGGTTAGAGTTTATAAACGGTTCTTTTAAAATCGAAAGTGAAGAAGGCACTACATTAACAGTGTCGATTCCAGTGGCGATTACGCATCAGAAGGTCAAAGAAAATCTGAAGAACATATAGAAAAGAGGATTGCGACATGATACGAATTGTAATTGCTGAAGATCAGGGTATGCTATTAGGCGCACTGCGTTCATTACTTAGTATGGAGGATGATATGGAGGTCGTTGGATTAGCAAAAAATGGTGAAGAAGCACTGGCGCTTGTTGAAGAGCATCAGCCTGATATTTGTATTATGGATATTGAAATGCCAGTGAAAACGGGATTGGATGCTGCCGAGGAACTGCATAGCACAGGTTCTGATTGTAAAGTGATTATATTAACGACATTTGCAAGGCCAGGTTATTTTGAACGTGCAAGAAAATCCAGCGTTCGTGGCTATTTACTAAAGGATAGTCCGATAGAAGAATTGGTCAGTGCCATTCGTACAATTATGGACGGCAAAAGAATATATGCGCCAGAACTCGTTGATTTTGTCTATGAGGATGATAGTGAAAATCCTTTAACTGACCGAGAGAGCCAAGTACTGACACTTGTTGCAGAGGGAAAGACGACAAAAGAAATTGCTGCAGAATTATTTTTATCGGCAGGGACTGTCCGTAACTACATTTCCACTATTTTAGAAAAATTAAATGTTGGGAATCGTATTGAAGCTATTGCCCGTTTTAAGGAAAAAGGGTGGAATAAGTAATAATACACTTAGACCTAAGAAAAAATAAAAAAAAATAGACAAAAGGCATTGAATAATTTAAATTCAGTGCCTTTTGTCATTATAAAAGAATAATTGGTATTGTATATTTTGACTACTAATGATAATATTTAGTAAACGTAAAACGTTTTAATGGGAAGGATGGAAATAATTATGGGAAAAATCACGAAAATTACTTCAATAGCTTTTTTAGCAACAACATTTGTCGTGACAAGCGCAAATCCTTCAGCCGTTTTTGCTGCAAGCAACGATATAGTTGAGACAGAGTCATCTATTCCATTAGAAAGTAGTATGGATAAAGCTGTTCAGGCAGCATTAGTTGGACCTGAAATCAAAAAACTAGATGTACTAGGTCATGAATTTAATATAAAACCTGTTTCTACTACGAAAAAGGATCATCTAACAGTTGTAAATGGGCAAATCTCCCATCACTTAAGCTGGCGTCCAGATGATCAGTTATACTACCGCATTGAAAAAGAAAATGGAGAAGTAAAACAAGTGGAGATCAAAATTGATCGAGGCGGATGGACAAGTTTATCTGCTCCATTTATCGCTACATTAGCGCAAAAAAATGATATCCCGATTACACTAGAAATGATCCAAGAGCTTGGGCAAAAATTAGGTAGTCTTATTGATGGTAAATGGGAGTATGCAGCAGAAGCTATTGTTTCAACCATTGCTTTACATGTTGAATAATATAAAACTTTAATCAGTGGGGCTTTTCATTACCCTCACTGATTATTTTTATTACACGTTTTTAATGGAATTCGAATAAATGAAATTACTCTTATGGGAACAACAAATAAACTGACAATCTGAAATAAGCAGTGAGTGAGGGAAGCGGTTAAGTGTTGGCCTGTGGAAAGTACGTTCTTGAAAGACTAAAGCCAGAAGCTTATTCAATTAAGCTTCTGGCTTCTTTATGTGGGACCTTATTTTTTACGTTTTGTTAAACGTCCAAGAACGAATGCACCTGCTGCTACAGCAAGGACTGTATTCGTTTTTTTCGTAAATACTTGTTTAGTAACAAGATTAAGATTTTGAGGACGCTCCGCTAAACGGCGCATAAAGTAGCCGTACCAATCTTCGCCGAATGGTACATATACACAGAAGTTATAGCTTTCTTTAGCAAGCTCTTTTTGCATATCTGTACGGAAGCCGTAAAGCATTTGGAATTCGAATTTATCAAGTGGAATATTATTGTCAGCTACAAAACGTTTTACGTGTGCAATAACATTATGGTCATGTGTTGCGATGGACGTAAATTTACCGTGTAGTAAATGATATTCGATTAACTCGATGAAATTTAAATCAATATCTAATTTATCTTGGAAAGCAACTTCTGCAGGCTCTTTATATGCTCCTTTTACGATACGAAGGCGATAATCATTGAATTTTTCGATATCGTCCTTAGCGCGGTAAAAGTAAGATTGGATAACAGTACCTACATTATTAAACGTTTTGGATAGCTCTTCAACCATATCAAAGGATGTTTGTAAACGACCGTAGTCTTCCATGTCAAAGTTAACGAATATATCATATGCTGCTGCTTTTTCTACAATTTCATATAAATTATCGTAGCAAAAATCAACATCAATATCTAAACCTAATTGAGATGGCTTTAACGAAATATGTGCATCAACGCTGTTTTCATTAATAGCCTCAATAACAGCAAGGATTTGTTCTTTAGCTTTTGTTGCTTCTTCTTCAGTTGAAACAAATTCCCCTAAATTATCTACTGTGCAAGAGATTTTATGTGCGTTAAGCTCTTTGATGCTCGCAATCGTTTCTTCAATATTTGTACCAGCTACTACACTTTGTGCTCCTAATTTTAGTCCGTATTTTTTTGCAGCACTATTTAATAGTTGGTTTTCAGATAAATGGATGAAAAAATCGCGTAATAACATGGTCATTCTCCTCACTGCATTTCTTTTTTTTCTATATTATAGCACAATTTAGAAAATAAATATTGTTTTTACTATAACAATTATTTCACTTCAAGTAGTTGCATGCGCTCATTAAAAAGTGCAGGATAGCTTAAAAAACCTATCATTATACTTGATAATGTCGCTGCTGTTAGTAGGGCGAAAATGATTAATAGTTGGAATTGCACCGCTTGAATAGGGTCTGCTCCGCCAATTATTTGGCCACTCATCATACCTGGTAATTGAACTAGACCAATTGTTTTTTGGCTTTCAATTGTAGGAATCATACTGGCTTTTATCGCATTCATTAGCTGTTGATGAATTGCCTGTTTTGGTGTGCCGCCTAACGACAAAATTAACTCAATTTCGTTCTGATGACTTGCAATTTCCGATGTAAAACGATTTAAAAATAGAACCGATAATACCATTGAATTACCAATCATCATGCCGCTAATTGGAATAATATACTGCGCTGTTGCAGGTACAATATCAAAACCTAGCAATACTCCTTGCGTAACAAATTCTACTACAATAAGAGTTAGTGCTATTTTCCATGTAATACCTTTAATACCTTTCCCTTTTTTACGAGCATTTAATGTTGCTACTATAACCATTAAAGTAACCATAAGGAAAATATAAATATAGCTTTGAGCATCAAAGACAAATTTTAAAATGTAACCTACGGCAAGTAGTTGAACAATAGAACGAATAGTAGCTATGAGTGTATCCTTTTCAAGTCCTAGCTTTAAGGTTTTTGACAGTAGAAGAGGAATTAAAACAAAAATTAACGTTAAGGAAAGCGAAGTATACGTCATACATTCACCCCCTGTACAAATTCAGCGACACGTGGATTTTTAGGTGCGTTAAGTAAGGAACTTTTTCCTGTTTCAATTAGTTCTCCGTCCATCATGACCCAAGTATAGTGTCCGATTGTCAGCGCTTGCTGTAAATTATGAGTGATCCAAATGATTGTGACATTAAACTTTTTATGGATTGTAGCAATAAGTGTCTCAATTTCTTGCACGGATTGACGGTCTAGTGCAGATGTGATTTCATCTAGCAATAAAATGGAGGACTGATTAATAAGTGTTCTTGCAATAGAGACTTTTTGTCGTTGTCCACCTGATAATTTATTCGTAGGGCGTTGTAAAAAGCTTTGATCGAGTCCAACGTCTCGTAAATATTGGATAGCTTCTTGCTCTGTAAGCTTTTCTCCTTGCAACGAACGAGGGAGTGCAAGATTGTCAAATACGGTTCCTTCTATCATTGGGGCTGCTTGAAGAGCCATACTCACATACCTTCTTAAAGCGGTCGGCTCGTAAGTAGAAATGTCTTGATTATCAATTAATATTTGACCATCTGTAGGAGATGATAGTCCATTGCACAATTTAAGTAGGGTTGTTTTGCCGGCACCTGAAGGGCCGACTAATGTAGTGATTTTTCCTTTTGGGAATGAACCAGTAATCGATTTTATTATCATCTTGTCATTCGATGAAAAGGTGACCTGTTGAAAGTGAATGGCAGGCTCATATGAAGTATTCATAAAGTTAAAACTCCTTTATACTAATAGGTAAAATAACTGTAGCATGAAACAAAGGGATTCTAAAGTTATTTACAGGCAGTGGATAATAATTAAGTTAAGGGGGTTAGAGAATGGATGTATTATATGTAGATACATTAACATATGCACAAGGTAATATGTATATCGTTGCTTCAGATGAAGGTCTTGTATATATAGCAACTCCGAATGCACCATTTGAAGAGGTAGAAGTTTGGGCAAAAAAACCATTTAAAGGCTACCGCTTTGAAGAGAATAAAGAAAAGTTACAGCCATATGCTAAGCAATTAACGGCTTATTTTAATAAAGAGCTCATTGAATTTGATGTACCAGTACATGTCAAGGGGACACCATTTCAACTAGCGGTTTGGGATGCTTTGAAGGAGCTACCATATGGTACAACGACAACGTACTCAGATATTGCACACCGTATCGGAAATCCGAAAGCAGTAAGAGCTGTAGGCAGTGCAATTGGTGCCAACCCGGTATTAGCAATTATTCCTTGTCATCGTGTAATTGGAAAAGATGGCAAGCTAACAGGTTTTCGTAGTGGACTAGCTATGAAAGAATTTTTATTGGAGCTAGAGAGAGCATAAAACAAGAATCTGCATAATCTTTTGGGAAACAGTTTGCCGAAGAGATTGCAGATTCTTGTTTTTTAGTATTTAAGAAGATGAAGTTCATTAAATACTATACATGGTCTTCTTGGACATTGTTATTTGCTTTACCGAAATGAGTTAAACGATGAGCAAATGTTTCTCCCCGCACTGCAGAGCCTTTGAAAATATCCTGAAACTCATAAGCAGGAGCACCGTGTTCAATGACATCTAGGCCAGTGACTTCTTCTTCGGCAGAAACTCGTAATGGCACAAATGCTTTTATAATAAGTAAACCAGCTGCTACTGAAACGCTAACCCAAGCGAGGGTAGCAAAAATCCCAATGGCTTGCACTCCTAATTGGCCGAAACCTCCTCCATAAAATAATCCTTGACCACCAATATCAAACAAGCCAACTGCTAGAGTACCCCAAATACCACAGATACCATGGACAGCGATTGCACCAACAGGATCATCGACTTTTAACTTCCATTCAATGAAGCGAACGCTCTCGACCAATAATGGAGCAGCCATTAATCCGATAATGAGTGAACCAAAAATACTAACATTAGCTGTACCAGCGGTAATACTCACAAGTCCTGCTAAAGCACCGTTTAATGTGAGTGAGCCATCGATATGACCATATCGAAATTTCGTATAAAGGGCAGTAACCACAACTCCAGCAGCAGCAGCGAAAAATGTATTTGCTATTACGCTCGGAACAAGTTTAGGATCAGCAGCTAATGTGGAGGCACCATTGAAGCCAAACCAGCCAAACCAAAGTAAAAATACGCCTAAAGCTCCTAATGGAATACTATGTCCTGTAATAATGTTAACACGACCATTTTCATATTTACCGAGACGTGGACCGACCATTACCGCAGCTACAAATGCCGCCACTGCACCTGTTAAATGTACAACGGTAGATCCAGCGAAGTCGATAAAACCGAGATTTGTTAACCATCCATGACCACTCCAAACCCAGTGACCAACAACAGGATAAACAAGTGACGACATGAGAATAATGACACCAATATAAGCAAAAATATTAGTACGTTCTGCTACTGCTCCAGATAAAATCGTTGCTCCCGTTGCTGCAAACATCGTTTGGAAAATAAAGAAGGAAAGATCATCTACACCATTTAAGGCAAAGCCACTTGTACCGAAGATACCGCCAACTGAATCACCAAACATAATAGCGTAACCACAGAGAAAATAGACAATGCCACCAAGTGATATCGTTAGGAAGTTTTTCATAATAATATTGACTGCGTTTTTTGAGCGTGTAAAGCCCGCTTCAACCATCGCAAATCCTGCATGCATAAAGAATACTAAAATTGTACCGAGCATCATCCAAACTAAATTTATAGATAATGTTATTTCATCTATATATATCGCCCCCTTATTCTACTGCAATTGATCCGACTTCTTTTGTACGGATACGAATTGCTTGTTCTATTGGATAAATGAAGATTTTACCATCCCCGACCTTACCGGTTGCTGCCTTACGTAATAAAACTTCAACAATGGGATCTACTTTTTCATCATCAACAATCATTTCTAATTTCAACTTTGGCAAAAACTCAATTTCGTAAGTATTTCCACGAAATAATCCTGTACGCCCTAATTGACGACCGCAGCCAGCAATTTCTGAAACACTGAGCCCTGCAATTCCTTCCTGTGCAAGTTCGTCCCTGACCGCTCCGAAAACTTCAGGACGGATGATTGCTTCTATTTTTTTCATCAATATCAGCTCCTTGAATAAATTTAATTTACATGTTAAGGCGCTATGAAAAATGGCGCAATAATTATTTGAATATTCATGTTATGTTTTGTTACATGTAATATTTCGACTTTCGTAATAGTTTGCTGAAAATGTTTTTAAAAGGGGAATGAAAGCGGTATTAAAAAGTGTGTCTAAAATGTGAATGTTTCTAAATTTTCTGATTATTAATGTAAGGAAACCTAACATTATAGTTGGAGGATGTAATACGCAAGAATTTGGATATATAGTGTATACTAGGACTAATTATCAAACCGGAAGAAGGGGTTTCTTGTGAGATCAAACTATGCAGATGATAGCTTAGCGCTACACACTGATTTGTACCAAATCAATATGGCAGAATCTTATTGGGCTGATGGTATACATAATAAAAAAGCGGTTTTCGAACTATATTTTAGAAAATTACCTTTTGGCAATGGTTATGCAATTTTTGCGGGATTAGAGAGAATTCTTGAATATTTACGTGATTTTCGTTTTACTGATTCGGACATAACATATTTGCGTGAAGAGGTTGGTTATAAAGAGGATTTTATCGAATATTTAAAAAATATCCGCTTTACAGGGGATATGTACTCTATGGTGGAAGGAGAAACTGTTTTCGCTAATGAACCAATTATCCGCATTGAAGCACCTTTAGTGGAAGCGCAACTAATTGAAACTGCATTACTTAACATTGTGAATTACCAAACCTTAATTGCAACAAAGGCTAGTCGTATTAAACAAATTATAAAAAATGAAGTAGCGATGGAGTTCGGTACACGACGCGCTCAGGAGATGGACGCAGCAATTTGGGGAACGCGTGCGGCGTTTATTGGTGGTTTTGCTTCAACTAGTAATGTGCGAGCAGGTAAACTCTTTAATATTCCAGTATCGGGTACACATGCACATGCACTTGTACAAGCCTATAAAAATGATTATGATGCATTTCACTCCTATGCAAAACGTCATCGTGATTGCGTATTCCTTGTAGATACTTACAATACGTTAAAATCGGGTGTACCAACAGCGATCCAAGTGGCTAAAGAACTTGGAGACAAAATTAATTTTATTGGAATTCGACTAGACAGTGGGGATATAGCTTTCTTGTCAAAAGAAGCACGTCGTATGTTAGATGAGGCAGGATTCCAAAACGCTAAAATTATCGTATCAAATGACTTAGATGAATACACGATCTTAAACTTAAAGGCTCAAGGTGCAAAAGTTGATGTGTGGGGAATTGGTACAAAGCTCATTACTGCATATGACCAACCAGCTTTAGGGGCTGTGTATAAAATGGTCGCTATTGAAAATAACGATGGGCAATTAGAAGATACGATTAAAATTTCTGCGAATGCTGAAAAGGTAACGACGCCAGGTCTTAAACATGTATATCGCATTATTGATCGAAAGAATGGCAAGGCAGAGGGAGATTACATCACTATGCAAGATGAAAGTCCTCAATCAGAGGAAAGAATTAAAATGTTCCACCCTGTTCATACATTCGTATCAAAATTTGTAACGAACTTTGAAGCTAAGAATTTACATCAACATGTGATTAAAAATGGTGCAATACATTATCAAAATCCTACTTTGGAAGAAATGCGCGATTATGCAGCTAATAATTTAGAGTTGTTATGGGATGAATATAAACGTGCCATGAATCCTGAGGAATACCCAGTCGATTTAAGCCAAAAATGCTGGAATAATAAAATGCGTAATATTGAAGAAGTAAGTGAAATGGTCAATCGATTGTAAAGTGTAAGGAGTGAAGGACGAAATGACATTACAGCAAGAAATCATTAAGAAATTACGTGTGTTACCTACTATTGATGCGCAGGAAGAGATTCGCAAATCCATTAATTTTTTAAAGGACTATGCGCGTCGCTATAGCTTTGTAAAGGGATTTGTTCTTGGGGTATCAGGTGGTCAAGACTCCACGTTAACTGGAAAATTAACGCAGCTTGCAGTCGATGAATTAAATGCCGAGGTGGGAGAAGCGAAGTACTCATTTTGGGCTGTTCGTTTACCATATGGTGTGCAAGCGGATGAAAAGGATTGTCAGGATGCGCTTGACTATATAAAACCTACGAAGACTTATACGGTCAACATTAAAGATGCAGTCGATGCAAGTGTTAGAACATTAACGAATGCGGGTATTGAACTAAGCGATTTCGCTAAAGGGAACGAAAAGGCACGTGAGCGAATGAAGGTGCAGTATTCTATTGCTGCTATGAATAATGCTGTTGTGTTAGGTACCGATCATGCTGCGGAGGCAATTACAGGTTTTTACACAAAATTTGGGGATGGTGGTGCGGATTTAATGCCAATTTTCCGTCTCAACAAGCGTCAGGGTAAGCAGTTACTAGCTACGCTTGATTGCCCGGAGCACTTATATTTAAAGGTACCAACTGCAGATTTAGAGGAAGATCGTCCTTCATTACCAGATGAAGTAGCTCTTGGTTTAACGTATGACCAAATTGATGATTATTTGGAGGGGAAGGAAATCCCTGAAGATGCTCGTAAAACATTGGAAGGGCATTATTTACGTTCACAACACAAACGCCATATGCCAATTACTATATTTGATGATTTTTGGAAGTAATTTATAGCTATCAACATAGCGTGGGGTTGATTTCCGTTCCGGCTGGGCGCTTTGCCGCTGACGCTTCGCTTTCGCGCAGAGCAGAGCTTCCTGGGGACGTCCGATGAGCCGCTTCACTCGCGTTGCTCGCTCCAGGGTCTCGGGCCAACACGATGTTGGTCACGAAGGCGTTATCACAGGACGTGATGCTTTTAGCCTTCGTTCCTTTATTGCTAATCCCCAAGGAGTCGCCCAGCCTCCACTCCAATCAACCTATATAATGGAATACGTTTTAATTTCTAATTTTTGGTTATTAATATATAAATATTTGGGAAAAGAGTTATAAGAAATAGTGAGAAACACTTTTTCTTATAGCTCTTTTCTCTCTTTTTTAACTTCTTTCAGCAAAAGCCTCCAACCTTTATAGGTGTTGATATGAATGAGAGTTTAAGTCACTTTTCAATGGGTGTCCCAACATATGCTGAAAGAAGTTAAAGCCTCCGGCGGATGTCACGGAATCGAAATGGAGTGCTTTGTGCAAGCGCAAAGCCGATTCCGGACGCAATTATGCCAAGGCATAATTGATTAATTTGGTTCTGTATTATTAAGTTCGAGCATATAATGTCGATATATATACCTACAAAGTTGATAAAAAGTAAAGGAGGGTAATTATATATGAGGACTTCTAGAGTAAGTTCGACGACTAGTAGTATATTTCGCAACGAACAACAGTATTTACATGCTGGGGATTTAAGTCATAATTTCGGACAAAACCCGAAACAACAGTTTAAAAATAGTCTGCAAAAGAATAAAGATAAAAAGCATATTAGTAAGACTAGACAAATTCAGCAGCAACGTCCTAATAAAATAACGGCTAGTTATGTGGACAGTGCGTACAATTTACAAATACGCAGTGAATTAAATGAAACTGCCGTTAAGCTAAGTCTTGTCAGCAAGCAAAAGAAGCTTCTCAATAGTTACCGCTCGTCTATATAACATACTCAAACTCTCTACTCCATTCAGGATGTAGGGAGTTTTTTGTGTTGAAAACCCAAATGGTGTCAATAAAATCTTAAGAACTGTGAAGGACCTTGAATTGTTCCAGGCTACTCACTTTTCTGTAGACCAAGAAATCATTTGTTTCTGTCGCTATGCTTTCGCACAGATACATTGCGAGGTTCGGTTTAAATTAGAATGGCATGCTAGAAGATACATGCTTGGTGAAGCGGTTGATTGGAGTGGAGGCTGGGCGACTCTTGGGGATCAGCGGCTCATCGGACGCCCCCAGGAAAGCGCCCAGCCGGAACGGAAATCAACCCCTTGTTTTGCCGAATAGCGTTATAAAAAATAGAAAGTATATATTTTTTATTCAAAATATTTGAAGTCAAGATGTTCAATGAATATTCAAGGTAATTTTTCCAATACTTCACAGCGATTTTTAACTTATTTCACAATTTACCTGTAAAGTATGTAATAGAAACAGAAAAAACGAAATATTGGGGGAAGCAATTGTGAAAAAAATATGGTTACCTGCACTTGCAACATTACTTTTACTCGCGGCGTGTGGTACAGAAAAAGATCAAGTTAAGAAAGAAGAGTCTAAGCAAGAAGATGTTACAACAAGTGAAGCAGAAGCAAAGGATAAAACTACACAAGTCGCTTCTTTAGTGGATCCACGTTTACAAGAACCAAAAGAAGGTACAATGTGTGAAATGTGTAATATGAAAGTGTATTTGAAGGACGAAGATATGGGGGAATTCTCTACTCAAGCAATAAAAGAGGATGGAACAATTGCCTTTTATGATGACATAGGCTGTTTAGTAAATGCCGAGGTTGCAAATAATGAAAAGAACGAAAAATTTGTACGTGATTATATCACGAAAGATTGGGTAAAGGTTGATGATGCAACGATCGTCAAAACGGACCTAAAATCTCCGATGAATTGGGGATATATTTATTTCAAAGATAAAGCGGATGCAGACAAATATATTGCTGATAATCCAACTGCACATGTAGAGGAATTACAAAAAATTAAAGATGATGCGTTAGAGCGTCGTAAAAAGAAAATGAAAGAAAAAGCTGAAAAAGAAGCAAAAGGTGAATCTGATTCTATGCATATGGAAGAAAAGAATCATGATGGTCATAGTCATTAATCGAATGGACTAGGGGGAAATCCTCTAGTCTTTTCGTGCTGAACTGGGAGGTGCGGATTGGTGAAAAAAATAGGGTTTGCCTTATTATTTTTTCTATTTATGAGTCAGACAGTGCACGCCGATTTTAATGTACAGGAGGCCATTAATATAGCAAAGCCTGGGGAAGTCGTT
The DNA here is from genome assembly GCF_044746345.1 of Lysinibacillus sp. NPDC086135. Taxonomy (NCBI): domain Bacteria; kingdom Bacillati; phylum Bacillota; class Bacilli; order Caryophanales; family Bacillaceae; genus Lysinibacillus; species Lysinibacillus sp. NPDC086135. The sequence goes on from NZ_JBIVCA010000025.1 coordinate 57,941, forward strand.
CATATTCCTGCTGGTCGTTACCAAGGTAATTTTATTGTGACAAAACCGATAACGCTACAAGGTGAAGAGGGAACGGAACTTATCGGTGAAAGAGACAATCCCTCACTCCGAATTGAAAACACTACTAATGTCACTGTGGAAAATATAAAGTTATCAGGGAAAAATAAAGCGATCGTAGCTAGTACTGTAGATGGACTGGAGCTACGAAAGTTACAAATTAAAGATGTTCATACAGGTGTCCATATACAGCGCTCAAAAAATATACGTATACAAAATATCAATGTGACTGGTATTGAAGGTCATTATTCCAAAAAAGGTAATGGGGTGGCTGTTTTTAAGAGTGAGGACATCACTATCGAAGGCAATACTGTTGAGCAAGTGCAGGATGGAATATATGTAGAAGAGGTCAAGCATATTGTTGTTCAACATAATAATGTAACGAGTAGTCGTTACGGTACACACTTTATGTATACAACTGATGCTGAAGCACTTTTCAATACATATGCTCAGAATGTGACTGGCCTTATGATTATGATGACGACAGACATATTCCTGGAGAATAATATAGTAGCTAATCATTTTGATTTTAATGGCTACGGTATGTTGCTGTATGATGTGCAACAGGCCGAAATTAAACATAACACGATTAAAAATAACCGAACTGGTGTGGCAATGCAGAAAAGTTCAAATATCCAAATTGAAACAAATGATTTTCAGATGAACCAAACAGCCATTGAAGGTACAAAGGTAAGTGACGACACAACGGCTAGTAGTAATAACTTTACAGGTAACATTTTAACTGCTCGCTCCGATAAGCAAGGCTTTCAACTAGTAAGTAATTATTATGATGATTACTCAGGGATTGATTTAAAAGACAATGGTATCGGTGATATTCCATATGTGGCTGTGTCGAGCTTTGGTCAATGGATGGTACGCCAGCCTGTTTACCAATATTTCGTGGCATCTCCGAGCGTCATTTTATTGACATCGCTGGATCAGCAAATTAATAAAACTGAAGAGAATATGCTTGTTGATAATACGCCCAAATTGGCGACGAAGCATGTGAACGAGAAGACCAAGATGAATGTGGTGCAAATGCTAGTAGGATTATTCTTGACATTAAGTAGTTTATGGCTATGGAAAAGAGGAATAACAGAATGAAAAAATGGATGATGATTGTAATGCTATGTTGTGGTGTTTTGATGGGCTGTAGTGAAAAAACATATGAGCCTCGTGAAATAGTTAGTGAAACCGATGTTTGTAAAATTTGCAATATGAGTATAGTTCACAATGCATATGCTGGTCAGATTGCGTTGAAGAATGGTGATTATGAAATTTTTGATGATATTGGCTGTCTAATGGAATATATAGAAGCGAATGGGGAAGGTGAGATTGGAGCAGCCTTTATTAAAGATGCAGCAAAAAATGAATGGATTGATGTTTTTAACGCTGTTTATGTATACAACAAGGATTATTGGACTCCGATGAATTATGGGGTAGTTGCGCTCGATTCGAAGGAAGCGGCACAGGAGTGGATGACTACAGAGGGAGAAGGTCAGCTGCTTGCTTATAAGGATTTACACGATTTTAAATGGGGGATCCATAAGTGATGTACAGTATGCTTATTAAACTAGAATTAAAGCAAATGCTCAGAAGTCGTTGGATGCAACTTGTAGGCATACTTTTCACATTCGTTTTTACAGCTATCATTGTCATACAGCAAATGGCATTACCAGATGTAGAGGGTTTTACAAGACAGACAGCTTCGTTTTTAAATGTATTGTTGTTTTTATTGCCTCTGTTTATTTTAACGATTGGTAGTATGAGCATCGCTGGTGATGTGGAATCAGGCTGGTTTTCGTTATTAAAGACATATCCGATGACACGTCCGCAATATATTGCAGGAAAGTATATTGCCTCTGTGCTTGCCTTTTTATTAGTCATTGTCGTGGCGTTTGGCGTAATTTTAGCGCTTGGTGGATTTCTTGGCGGAGTACGTTTGCCATTTATTTTCATTATTCTAACTTTGCTATGTATCTTCATTTTTGTGTCATTGGCTATTGCTGTGGGAGCTTTTGCAAAAACAAGGTTATTTGCACTGTCGTTATCACTTGTATTTTGGTCCACTTTTTTATTGCTAATCTCTTACGCTTTAATGGCTATTGGAACGATCGTGGCGGGGCATATTCTTCAAAAACTGACGATTATAGCGATACATATTAATCCTGTGGAGTGGCTGCGCTTTGGTTACTTTATTTTTACAGATCAGGCTAGTGTGCTTGGACCAGCATTTTATAACGTAACGCAGTTTTATTCGTCACCACTAGGTTACGTAGTATACGTAGCTGTGACATTGCTTTGGATAGTATGTCCATTAGTTTACACTAACTTACTTTTATCTTCTTTCAGTGAAAGAAGATAAAGCCTCCGGCGGATGTCACAGAATCGGGAAGGAGTTCTTAAAGGATGTTAGCCTAAAAATCATCGCATCCATGCGATAACGGCTAACTGACCTGCATCGGTAAAAACGCCACGTCCTGTGGCATTACCGAAGGGCCGACATCGTGTCGGCCCTCATGCAGGCCTAAGCACAAAGCCGATTCAGGACGCAATTATGCCGAGGTATAATTGATAGAAAGGGGAAAGAAGATGATGCTTTTAGAAACAAAGAAGTTATCGAATATCTATGATAATAATAGAGGTCTTCATGAAGCCTCCTTTTCTTTACAGGATGGGCGTATTTTAGCGCTTGTAGGAGGAAATGGTGCTGGAAAGAGTACTTTAATTCGCCTGCTTACTGGGCAAGAAAAGCAAAAATCAGGAGAAATAATATGGCATAAACCACAAGCTATTCGATATATGCCTGACGATGTGGACTTTCCGTCTATGTTAACAGCTGCAGAAATTTTGCAACTACTTGCCTCTTTAAAGAAAATTGGCAAAAAGGAACAGGAAGATGTACTGAGACGCGTAGCTTTATGGGATGTTCGAAAGCAAAAAGTGAAGCATTTCTCAAAGGGGATGCGTCAACGGCTTAATCTCGCTCAAAGTTTACTTGGTGACGGTTCTTTGCTTATTTTAGATGAGCCTACGAATGGTCTTGATCCTTTTTGGATTGCGGAGTTGAAAAAAATGATGCTAGAGGAAAAAGCAAAGGGCTGTACTGTAATTTTTTCTACGCATTTGCTTGCTTTTGCGGAGGAAATAGCGGACGATGTGTTAGTTTTACATGAAGGAAACATACTTATTTCCGGTGATTTACAGGAAATATTATTACAAGAAAACTCATCCTCGTTAGAGAATTTATGGTTAAAAAAATTAAATCTGTAACATTTTGATAGGTAATAACGTTATACTAAAAGATAGGTTTGTTTGAATTGTATTCAGACAAGCCTTCTTTTTCATGCTGAAGTATTATTATTTTTCTCGCTATGTGCTCAAGCTATAGTGATGGAGCAATAGATGTGTGTTTCATACTAATTGTGTTACTAAACATATTTCGTTATTCTTAAATAAGTTGTCATGCAATTCGAACAATTGCAGAAAATGAAATAGGAGGTTTTTGATTTATGAATTCACAAATACAAGATGTATTAGAAAATATAGAAAAAGTAATGATAGGCAAAAGAGAGGTTGCAGAGCTCAGCATAGTAGCTTTGCTGGCAAGAGGGCATGTCTTGCTTGAGGACGTACCAGGTGTTGGTAAAACGATGATGGTGCGAGCACTGGCAAAATCCTTTGATGCACAGTTTAAAAGGATTCAATTTACACCTGATTTATTACCGTCTGATGTTGTAGGAGTATCTATTTATAATCCAAAAACGTTGGAATTTGAGTTTCGACCTGGTCCGATTATGGGAGATGTCATTTTAGCTGATGAAATTAACCGTACGTCTCCTAAAACACAATCTGCTTTACTTGAGGGGATGGAGGAAGCATCTGTCACGATTGATGGTAAAACCTTAATAATCAATCAACCATTTTTCGTTATGGCCACTCAAAATCCAATTGAGCATGAAGGAACATATCCGTTACCAGAAGCACAGCTAGACCGTTTCTTACTAAAAATAAAAATGGGCTATCCTTCAAGAGGACATGAAGTGGAAATTCTCCGTCGTGCTGAACATGGTAAATCAATTGAAAAAATTGAAGCGGTGCTAACAGTTACGCAATTAAATGAATTGCAGGAGCTCGTACAAGGTGTGTATGTTGAAGATTCGATCAAAAACTATATGGTCGAACTAGCGACTCAAACAAGGGAAAATAGCTATGTATATTTAGGCGTAAGTCCTCGCGCAACGATCGCTTTAATGAAAGCTTCACAAGCTTATGCATTTATAAAAGGGCGTAGCTATGTTACTCCTGATGATGTTCAATATTTAGTACCATTTGTTTTTAGCCATCGTCTAGTATTAAAACCAGATGCTCGTTACGATAACGTTACGGCAGAGGAAATTATTGAGCGAATTATTGCGAAAACACCTGTGCCGACAAAGAGGTTTGCAGAGCAATGAAGAAATGGCGAGCTTTAATAGAGAAAAGTAAACATTTCTTATTAGTATCTTTGTTAATGATCATAACGTTTTGTTATGCCATGTTCCAAGGAGGGTTTGTCAGCTGGTTTGTGTTTTTTTCAGTTAGTCCGTTTTTGTTATACGCATTTATTTTTTTACTGGTGAAAGAAGATATTTTACTAGTGGAACGCAAAATTGAGCCCTCCCATGTAGAGAGTGGACAATCTGCTAAGGTTACAATTACCGTGGAACGAAAAACACGCTTTCCGTTTGCTTATATGATGATGGAGGAACTTGTGAACAGTGAAGCCCTTGTTCAATCGAGGGTGCAAGGAACGAATAGCATTAAGTTCGTTGGCTTCAGGAAAAAATTTAGCTGGGATTACGTGTTGGAAAATATGTCCCGTGGCGAGCATCGTTACTTAGGTGTTACTATTGTTTTCTGTGATTTTTTTGGCTGGGCAAAAAAGCGAGTTACGGCAGAAAAGGAACAAGTCATTTTAGTTTACCCGAGAGTACGCGAGATGAGATATGCCGCGCTTCAAACAAAATTTGATGTTGGTACAATGATGTCACCTTATTCAATTGTTAAGGATACATCTATGGCTGTTGGCTTACGTGAGTATGTTCCAGGTGATCGTTTTTCGTGGATTCACTGGAAATCATTTGCGAAAACACAAACATTGCAATCTAAGGAATTTGAAGATCGTCAATCGCAGGAGTTAATGTTGGTACTCCATGCTGGAAAATCTCCGTTATTTGAAGAAAAAATTGAGCTTGTAGCTTCGATGCTACAAACAATTGTCGGAGAACGTGGAGATATCTCATTTCTTTCAGCCGGTTCGAACACGAAGGTGTTTCCGATTATCCAAGGTAATAAGCAGCTAGATCAAATAATGCATCATTTAGCTGCTATAAAACCTGCTGAAACGGTCAAATTTCAATTACGAGATCAGCAAGTGTTTAAGCATATTGCAACATTACTGTATGTTACGAGTGAAGTATCAGATGAATTACTTCATTCTTTAGCCAATATGGTGAAAAGCTGTATTTGTTTTGTAGTAGCGGAGCAACCACCTATGCAAACAGAGTTGGCGAAGCGATATAGACAAATTCATGTTGTACATGTAAATCCAACAGATTATTACCATCTGTTCACGGAGGTGATGAAGCCGTGAAAAAATCACTAGGAAATTTTATAGAATTAGCAATAGCATACGTAATAATTTTTCTAATTTTACGTGAATGGCTTATTCCTGTAATGCAGCTGACGAATACAGGCTTGGTTCATTTGTTTTTAGTGTTTATCGGTCTAGCATTGATACTCAGCTTATTTCAAGTACATCCAATATTGTCGGGATTAATGAAATTTGGTTATATTACTTGGTTTATAGTGTTTGTTTATAGTGAAAGTCCCTTTTTTTCAGGACAGACAATACCATTTTTAATACATGAGTGGAAATGGAATATGACGACCATTCTTTCGGGCGATTTTGGACAAGTTTCGGATTCATTTAGAACGGTGCTATTCCTTGCGCTTATTTGGATGTTAATATACCTAATTCATCACTGGATAACAGTGCGGAAAAATATATTCTATTTCTTCGCGTTAACTGTATTCTTTATTGCCACACTAGATACGTTTAGTGACTATGATGGAAAGGTAGCGATTGTTAAAGTACTTGTGCTTGGATTAATAATGACAGGTTTGCTTTTTGTTAAAAGTTTATGGCTTCAAACAGATGCACCGAGCAATGTAATAGGAAAGTGGAAACTGGTTATTCCAATGATCGTTTCGGTAATGCTCGTTAGTTCAGTGGCATTCTTTTTACCTAAGACAGGACCAACATGGGCTGATCCAGTGCCTTTTATTAAAGGAGTTGCGGGGCAAGGGGGCTTTGGAACAGGTGCAAAAACAGTTGGTTACAGCGAGGATGATAGCCGATTAGGAGGACCGTTTCAAGGTGATAATACGCTAATTTTCACGGCAACTTCTCGTGATCGTCATTATTGGCGTATAGATACAAAGGACACTTATACTTCGAAGGGTTGGATTCTTTCGAAGGGGAACTTTGGCAAAAATGTTTACCAAACAAATACCCCTATTCAAACTTCGTTACAAGTTGGATCTTTAGAAAAAGAACGTCAAATTCAAATAGACATTGCTACTCCAATGCCATTTTTATTGCAAACGTATGGTATGATATCTGTTTCTGCCCAAGATTCACCGCTGTTTATTCAGGATGAACGCACTGAAAAAATAGCAATAGAACAACAGAATGGTGAATCAAAATTATTGTCTAACTATAAGATTTCTTATAGTGAGCCAGAATATAGCATGAAGCAGCTTCAAATGTCTAAAACATCTACGTTAGAAACATTAGATCCTTCCTTTAATCGTTTTTTACAATTGCCAAATACAGTTCCGCCACGTGTAGTGAATTTAGCGAAAGAAATCACACACGATAAGGCTTCAGTATATGATCAAATAAAAGCAGTTGAAAGTTATTTTTCATCTCACGGCTTTAGATACGATAAAAAAGAAGTAGCAATTCCGGCTGAGGGACAAGATTATGTTGATCAGTTTTTATTTGATACTAAAGTTGGCTACTGTGATAATTTCTCAACATCAATGGTGGTCCTCCTACGTTCAGCGGGGATACCCGCACGTTGGGTAAAAGGCTTCGCACCGGGCAAGCCTGGTCGAATAACAGATGGTTTACAGGAGTATCAAATTACAAATGATAATGCACACTCATGGGTCGAAGCATATGTACCTGGAACAGGCTGGATGGAGTTTGAACCGACAATTGGATTTTCTAGAAATATGAATATCAATTATGATATGGAGCAAGACACTCCTCAGCAGGAGCAAGTACTGCAGCCAGAAAAAAAACAAGAGCAACCAAAGAAGAAAGAACAAGAGCCGAAGAAAGAAACATCTAGCTCAATGTCGTTTAGTTTTGATTCTGTTTGGACGTGGATGAAAAAGCTTACTTATGTATGGATTGCTCTAGGCATTTTGATGGTCATCGCAAGCATTGCTTTGTTTATGCAACGTAAAACGTGGATACCTAAAATGCAAGTACGAGCATTTCGTAAAAAAGAAGCGGACTGGACAAATTTTGATGCTTCATATCATGTTTTAACGAAGCAATTATCTCGTATTGGATTACGCCGGAAAGATGGCGAAACATTACGTGCATTTGCTACAAGAGTAGATGAGTCGCTAGAGACAGAAGAGATGCAAAAACTAACTGCTGTATATGAACAACATATTTATGGTAAGGATAAACAAGAGGTTGATTTTATGGAACTGAAAGAAAGTTGGGAAAATTTAATCAATCGCACTATCAGTTGATTTTGATGGGTACAAAGAGTAAAATGAAAAAAATTATATATGATGAGGATTGCTTTCATATAAGTTCGATAATAAGGTTCGGATGTTTCTACGAAATCACCGTAAATGATTTCTCTATGAAGGTGAATGTTTTGGTTAGGTGAGAAGGTTAGTAATTAGTAAATCACTTTTCTTTGCTACGCATTCGCCTTTATAAATTAGAGCTTATGAACGCGTAGGAAGGTTTTACTTTCATACGCGTTTTTCTTTGAACATATGAAAAGTCCTTTAAAAATAGTAGAAGAGGTGGATATATTGTCAGCAAGCCCTTTATTAGAGCAAGAAAAAATCGTCGTTCTTGATTTCGGTAGCCAATTTAACCAATTGATTACGCGTCGTATCCGTGAATTTGGTGTTTTCAGTGAGTTACATCCTCATACGATTACAGCTGAAGAAATTAAAGGTATGAACGCAACAGGCATTATTTTTTCAGGTGGTCCAAACTCAGTTTATGACGAAAATGCCTTCCATGTAGACCCAGCTATTTTCGAATTAGGCTTACCAATCTTAGGTATTTGCTATGGTATGCAATTAATGGCACATACGCAAGGTGGTAAAGTTGAAGGTGCTGAAACACGTGAATATGGTAAAGCAGAAATTAAAGTAACAGCTTCAAACAAGTTATTCGGTAACTTACCAACTGAACAAATCGTTTGGATGAGCCATGGAGACCATGTAACAGAAGTACCTGCTGGTTTTGAAGTAATCGCAACAAGTGCTGCTTGCCCAATCTCTGCAATGGCAAATGTAGAACGTAAACTATATGCAGTACAATTCCACCCGGAAGTACGTCACTCTGTATACGGTAACGACTTATTACGTCAGTTCGTATTCGACATTTGTGGAGCAAAAGGCGATTGGTCAATGGCAAACTTCATTGAACTTGAAATCGCAAAAATCCGCGAAATAGTAGGCGACAAAAAAGTATTATGTGCACTTTCTGGCGGTGTAGACTCATCAGTTGTTGCTGTGCTAATTCATAAAGCAATTGGCGACCAACTAACTTGTATGTTCGTTGACCACAACTTAAACCGTAAAGGTGAAGTTGAGCAAGTTATGAAAACATTTACAGAAGACTTCGACATGAATCTTATTAAAATTGATGCACGTCAACGTTTCATGGATAAACTTGCGGGCGTTTCTGATCCAGAGCAAAAACGTAAAATTATCGGTAACGAATTTATTTACGTATTCGATGAAGAAGCAGCTAAACTTGAAGGAATGGACTTCCTAGCACAAGGTACGCTTTACACAGATATCATTGAATCTGGAACATCAACTGCACAAACTATTAAATCTCACCATAACGTTGGTGGTCTTCCAGAAGACATGCAATTCCAATTAATTGAGCCACTTAACACATTATTTAAAGACGAAGTGCGCGCACTAGGATTAGAGCTTGGCCTTGACGAAAAAATCGTTTGGCGTCAACCATTCCCAGGTCCAGGTCTAGGAATCCGTGTACTTGGTGAAGTAACAGAAGAAAAACTAGAAATCGTACGCGAATCTGATTTCATCCTACGTGAGGAAATCGCAAAAGCTGGTCTTGATCGCGACATCTGGCAATACTTCACGGTATTACCTGACATCCGTTCAGTTGGCGTAATGGGCGATGCACGTACGTATGACTATTCAATCGGTATCCGTGCAGTAACATCTATCGACGGTATGACTTCTGACTGGGCGCGCATTCCTTGGGATGTACTAGAGAAAATCTCTGTCCGCCTAGTAAACGAAGTAAAACACGTTAACCGCGTGCTGTATGATATTACATCTAAGCCACCTGCAACGATTGAGTGGGAATAATCCCCTCATTTGATTTTGAATAAAAAGCTAGTCTGATTTTTTTCAGACTAGCTTTTTATTTCTTTTTTTAGCATTAAAAATAAGAAAAGTACACCAATTTCTACGATTAACGAGACAAAAATAATATTTAAATGGAAGAAAATTATACTTATCAAAATCGCTATACAAATAATTATTGAACTATATCGATAACTTTTTGATTGATAAAAGAATGAATACGGTAACAAATGTGCACCGTAAATAATTGCATATACAGGTAAGACCCACATAGGTGCTTTAATTAAAAGAAGGATACAAATAATTAAATATAAAATTTGATTGTTTGTTGCAATCAATAGTCCATTAATCAATGGATTTTCTTTATAAAATAAATCAACATTTAATATTTTGGCACAAAGAATTGACACAGGAAACAACAATGCACCGCAAGATAAAATACCTATATTTTTTATCATTAAATCTAAAGGCAGTAACGCGATTACTGTGATAACTCCCCAAATAAATATTGAGGCCATTATAAAAGGAAGCCCCTTCCTTTGTTTCTGAGCAATATCATTTAATAGTACTTGTAAGCTAGTATTGAAGTTCATTTCAGTCTCCTTAATTTTCAAGTGATCTGTTCAAACTATCCGCTATTTTTTTATTTTCATATTTTGAGAAAAAATAAAATCCGATGATATGACCAATCAACGTTATCAATAAAATTAGCAATAAATAAGGTTTAATAATTGCAAATACTTTCAGTGAAAAAAGATATACACTTCCTATGCCACAGAAAAAATTCAAAAAAGTACTAATAGTAATTTTAAATGTTACTTTTAATGTTGAGTAGTTCCACAAATATGGATAAGCTATACCAAAAACAATCCCCATTAGTACGCTAATACCAATTAAATTCCAAATGTAAAGAAAGTTGACTATTTCTTCGTGAAGATTAAAAATGGTAATTAAAAAAACAATCCAAATCAACCCCAAAAATGAAACGTATAAAAAGCTGTTTTTTAAGTCTTTTATCATATTAATTTCTCCTTAATAGATTTTGCATAATGTCTACTGACAATATACTTATTTTGTTGTTTTGTAATAACTTCCAATCTAGCATGACTTCCCGAAGCAAATGAGCGTATTTGATGCAAATTTAAAATCATAGAATTATTGATTCTAACCAATCCGAAAGATTCCAAGTAAGATAATTCTTTTAAAATCTTATTCAGCAATAGTTCTGTACCATTTAATAAAAAGACTTTGGTGAAATGACCAGATGCTTCAATTGCCTCGATGTTATTGAGTTCAATCATAACCTGACGATTTGTTTTGAGATCTGTTGCGCTTAATGTTGTAGATTGAAAAAATTGCTGTTCAATTGTCGATAGCAATTCTTTATTCGATGGATTACTGATAATCTCAATTTCAGAAGATGATTGATTGTTTTTCCAAATGTAGTTGAATTTCATGTGGATCTCCTTCCTGTTTTAATCATAACAACACTTCTCGGTACTTACGACGAGTTTTCGTTTTGTTGCAAAATTAATAGGTTTTGTTACAACGTTGATTCAGTAAATTTAAAGCTACAGTTTTCACACCATCAAAAAAAGATTTTCAATTGGTGTTTAACTTCAGCAATTATTTCTATAGCGAAAGCGAAGCGACAGGTACAGAAGTAGCTGGTGAGATGAATACATGTTTAAGTTACTTTTCAGCAGATGAAGAAGTTAAACTGATTGTATATTTTTATGGAATTAGGAGTTGAGAAAGTAGAGGATGTTAAGCCACAATAAATTATAGTTTTTGAAATTCTTTAGTTTAAGGATAATACTTTCGAAACGTTAGGTATAGTAAACTAATGAATATAAATAGGACTCTATGTCGTTGTTTAGTTTAGGAGGGACGGAAATGGAAAAAAATAAAGCGATGATTCACACACTTGCTATTGGTATGCCGAAAGAATTGCATTATAGTAATGGGCGCTCAATAATTACAGGGATTGAAAAACGAAAAGTACAAGAAGTATATTTGTCTGCTCGTGGATTTGAGGGAGACGATGTAGCAGATAAAAAACATCATGGTGGTCCTGATCGTGCCGTTTGTTTATATCCTGCGGAGCATTACATACAATGGGAACAGGAACTTGGTAAACCGTTGCTGACAGCAGCATTCGGTGAAAACTTAACAGTAACGAATATGTTGGAAGCGGATATTTGTATTGGTGATATTTATAAAATAGGTGATGCTGTCATCCAAGTTACCCAAGGACGTGTACCTTGTAGTACGATTGATAAATATGCAGAGGCGAACATTTTACTTAAACGTTTAATTGAAACAGGTTATACGGGCTTCCTTGCTCGTGTACTGGAAGAAGGGACAATCTGTGCAGATTCAAAAATTGAATTAGTGGAAAAGCACCCTGAAGGTATTTCAGTTTTACATTGCAACGAAGTGTATTTTAAAAACAAAGACGCACTTGCGATGAAACGTATACAAGTAGTTGATGCATTAGCAGAAGATTGGAAACGAAAATTAGAAAAAAGAGTTCAACTCTTGCAAAGTAAAGTGATGAACTAAACATATGTTGCTCAAGGGAGCTCTATTAAAATCCTCAAGAATTCGAATGAGTTCTAGGGGATTTTTTATTTTATAACTATCGCTAAAACGTTCAGTCTTGACCTATTTATGCAACGATTTCTTAAAATGTGAACATTAAATAAGGATTTTACACGAACTTTCGTGTAGATTTTATAAAAAATGTTCGGAAATAGGGTTGAAATCTGAAAAGTGAAATGATATATTGATTGTAAATTAAATATGTCGTCGTATAATGTCGGGGATAAGGCCCGTGAGTTTCTACCAAGTTACCGTAAATAACTTGACTACGATTTTAGTTATATATACCAATATATAGACACTAATTGATTTCACGCTATAGTAATGGTGAAATGTATCGTAGACATGCGACTAGTAGAGTAGTCAGCGTGTTTTTTTTGTTTTCGATATTGAAGACGACCATACGGAGGATTTCTTTAAAATGAAAAAGTATTTCATGTTCGATGAATTAGGAACTAATTATCGCCGCGAAATAATAGGTGGTATTACAACATTCCTTGCTATGGCTTACATTTTAGCTGTTAACCCTGGTATGTTAGAAAATGCAGGAATGGATAAAGGAGCTGTATTTGTAGCTACAGCATTAGCGGCTGCAGTCGGTTCTCTGATTATGGGTATTTTCGCTAAATTCCCAATTTCACTTGCTCCTGGTATGGGCTTAAACGCATTCTTTGCTTTCACTGTAGTTGGAGCGTACGGTATTCCATGGCAAACTGGTTTAACAGGTGTTTTCTTCTCAGGTGTTATCTTTATCATTCTTTCGTTAACAGGTATTCGTGAAACAGTCATTAATGCAATTCCGGTCCAACTTAAATATGCGGTTTCAGCAGGAATTGGTTTGTTTATAACATTTGTAGGGTTACAAGGAGCTAAGATTATCGTTGTTAGCCCAGCTACATTGGTTACTTTAGGAACATTCTCTGGTTCAACTTTACTAGCTGTATTCGGGATTGTCCTTTCAATTATTCTTATTATTAAACTACGAAGTATTGGTATTTTCTTAGGGATGGTTATAACAGCAGTTGTTGGTATGATTACAGGTGTCATTGTACCTCCTACAGCAGTTGTTTCAGCAATTCCAAGTGTAGATTCTACGTTTATGGTAGCTTTAAAACCAATTTTCAATGACTTTGATTCATTATTAAACGTTAAATTTTTAGTAGTTGTCTTAACATTCTTGTTTGTAGATTTCTTTGATACAGCAGGTACTTTAATGGCAGTTGCGACACAAGCGGGATTAGTAAAAGATAATAAATTACCACGTGCAAGCCGTGCATTGATGGCTGATGCTCTTGCAACAACAATTGGTTCTTTATTTGGTACATCAACAACTACAGCATATGTTGAATCAACTTCTGGTGTAGCTGCAGGTGCTCGTTCAGGTTTCTCTGCTGTTGTAACGGCAATACTATTCCTGGTAGCATTATTCTTCTCACCATTACTCGCTGTAGTTACTCCAGCAGTAACAGCGCCAGCTCTAGTTATTGTAGGTGTTCTGATGGTATCTTCATTACGTTTAATTGATTGGGATAAATTCGAAATTGCAGTACCTGCTTTCTTTACTGTAATCATGATGCCTCTTGGTTACTCAATTGCTACTGGTATTGCAATAGGCTTTGTCTTCTATCCAATAACAATGCTTTTAGCGGGTCGTAAAAAAGAAATTCATCCTATGATGTACGGATTGTTCTTTGTTTTCCTTGCATACTTTATATGGGTACGCTAAATATAAATACACAATAGAAAGATAAACAGCACCTCAATTGTTGACTAACAATTGAGGTGCTTTTCTTATTGAAGAATTAAAAACTATAAAAATATAAAACAATCTTATTGATAAGAGATCAGGAGGAATTGAATTAACTGTTTATAATGTAAATGTAGAATGTATAACATTCATGTGTAGTTGAATTATATACTATAGAAGAAACTCCCTTTAACTCCTTTCAGTTGTAGAGGAACTCAGTCGTTGTCACGTCCTATGGAAAAGACTGAGCGACCAACCAACCAACCAACATCATGTTGGCCTAAAGCCTCCGACCGATTTCGGACGCAATTATACTGAGGTATAATTGATTTATTTGGAATAGTTTTATTTTAATAAATCTCTTGCAAACTTAATATTAAGGTGATATATTTATAAACGTTGTTACGAAACAACAACAGCTAAAAAAAACTACTAACATAAATGATTGACATAGAGTCAACACTATGTTAAAGTAAAGTAAGTCACTTAAATGCGACAAACTAATGAACCTTGAAAACTGAACAAGCAAAACGTAATCAATAAAGTTTTTAGTAGCTAACCTCGAGTTAGTGAACGAAACAATATTTTGGACATCAAACATGATGCCAGCAAAACAATTTGAGCTAATCAAATTTCTTTTTATGGAGAGTTTGATCCTGGCTCAGGACGAACGCTGGC